>DATDHT010000060.1:0-8042 GCA_036521435.1 Roseiarcus sp. | reverse complement strand
TTCGCTACGCATTCCGTTAACCCATGGAGAACTGAGCCCATGACCCACGCCAACATCCTCGTCGAAACGCATGGGGGCGTGGGCCTCATCAGGCTTAACCGTCCGCAAGCCTTGAATGCGCTGTCGGCGGCCTTGATGGAGGACCTCAACGTCGCGCTCGAAGCCTTTGAGTCCGACCCCGCCATCGGCGCGATCGTGCTGACCGGCTCCGAGAAAGCGTTTGCCGCCGGCGCCGACATCAAGGAAATGCAGGACAAGACGTTCGCCGAGGCCTTCGTCGGCGACTTCATCTCCCGCTGGGAGAATGTGGCGAAGGCGCGCAAGCCCATCATCGCCGCGGTCGCTGGCTTTGCGCTCGGCGGGGGATGCGAGGTCGCGATGATGTGCGATTTCATTCTCGCCGCCGACACCGCCAAATTCGGCCAGCCCGAGATCAAGCTCGGCGTCATCCCGGGCGCCGGGGGAACGCAGCGCCTGACGCGCGCGGTGGGCAAAGCGAAGGCGATGGAGATGATCCTGACCGGCCGGATGATGGACGCGGCCGAAGCCGAGCGCTCGGGCCTCGTCTCGCGCGTCGTGCCGGGCGCCTCGCTGATCGAGGAGGCGCTCAAGGTCGCCGCGTCAATCGCGGCCTTGTCGAGGCCGGCGGTCTACGCCGCCAAGGAGGCGGTCAATCGCGCCCAGGAGACGACGCTCGCAGAGGGGATCCGGTTCGAGCGCCGCATCTTCCACTCGCTGTTCGCAACCGAGGACCAGAAGGAGGGCATGCGCGCCTTCGCCGAGAAGCGGGCGGCGGCTTTCAAGCATCGGTAAGGCGTTATTTGAACAGATATACTATGTGCTATAATCCATGCAGCGGGCGCAGGCCACCCGCCGGCGCCAATCGCGCGACGTGACAGAAAAAGACACTTAAGTCGTTGAAAAGTCGCCGTCGCGTCCAGAACTGCACGCCTGCGCCGGTCAGCAAATAACGCAGGCCTCGCGGGCGCTGCCGGTCGTCCGACCGGGGCTCAGGCGGCGGTCCAGCCGCCGTCGATCGACATGTTCGCGCCGGTGATCGAGGCGCCCGCGTCGGAGCAGAGAAAGACCGCGACCGCGGCGACATGGTCGACGCTGACGAATTGCTTGGTCGGCTGGGCCGCCAGGATCACGTCGTTGATCACCTGCTCGCGCGTCATGGCGCGCGCCTTCATCGTGTCGGGGATCTGGCGCTCGACCAGCGGCGTCGAGACATAGCCGGGCGAGATGCAATTCGCCGTGACGCCCGTCGTCGCCAGCTCGAGGGCCACGGTTTTGGTCAGCCCGACGAGGCCGTGCGTGGCGGCGACATCGGCGCCCTTGAACGGCGAGGCGACCAGCGAATGGGCCGAGGCGGTTGAGATGATGCGGCCCCATTTCTGCGCCTTCATGCCCGGAATCGCGGCGCGCATCGCATGGAAAGGGGCCGAGAGATTGATGGCGATGATGGCGTCCCACTTGTCGGTCGGAAAGTCCTCGATCGGCGAGACATGCTGGATGCCGGCGTTGTTGACGAGGATGTCCACCGATCCCATCTTGGCTTGAGCGTCGGCGACCATTGCGTCGATCTCGGCGCCGTTGGCCATGTCCGCCGCGTGGTAGAAAGCCTTGACCCCGAATTCCTGCTCGATTGCGACCCGGTCCGCCTCGATGGCCGCGCTGTCGCCGAACCCATTGATGACGACGTCCGCCCCTTCTTTGGCGAGGGCGCGGGCGATCGCCAGGCCGATGCCGCTCGTCGAGCCGGTGACAAGGGCATGACGGTTGGCGAGCGACATCTTCGGTTCTCCTCATCGGACTGCGCGGAGAAACCGTCCGCGTGAGAGGGGTCATATTGCATTGCGATGAAGCTTTCGAGGATTCATTGCAGCGCAACAGCCACGGATGACAAATTCGCGCTGGGAGCCTAGAAGCCTCAGGGCATGACTTCGGTCGGAGCGCGGCCGGAAAGGTTGACGACGATGAGCTTTGCGATGTCGGAAACGCGCTCAGGGCCGCTTGCCCGCCACGCGACCGTCGGGGTTCGGGTCGGCGAAGGCGACGGGGCGGTCACCGTCGGCGGGGGCGCGCCGATCGTCGTCCAGTCGATGACCAACACCGACACCGCCGACATCGAAGCGACGACGCGTCAGGTCGCGGCGCTTGCTCGGGCTGGCTCCGAGTTGGTGCGTATCACGGTCGATCGCGACGAGGCCGCCGCTGCCGTGCCCCATATCCGCGACCGCTTGCGCGCGCGAGGGATCAACGCGCCGCTGATCGGCGACTTCCACTATATCGGGCACAAGCTCCTCGCCGAGCATCCGGCCTGCGCCGAAGCGCTCGACAAATATCGCATCAATCCCGGCAATGTCGGGTTCAAGGCCAAGCGCGACCTGCAGTTCGGTAAGATCGTCGAGATCGCGATCCGCAACGGAAAGACGGTGCGCATCGGCGCCAACTGGGGTTCGCTCGATCAGGATCTGCTGACCACGCTCATGGACGAGAACGCGGCGAGCGCGAAGCCCCTCGAGGCCGGCGCGGTCACGCGCGAGGCGATGGTGAGGTCCGCCCTTCTGTCGGCTGCTCGGGCGGAGGAGATCGGGCTCACACGCGAGCGCATCATCCTTTCGGCGAAAGTCTCGTCGGTTCAGGACCTCATCACGGTCTATCGGATGCTTGGCGAGCGCTCGGATTACGCGCTGCATCTCGGCTTGACCGAAGCCGGCATGGGCTCGAAGGGCATTGTCGCCTCGTCCGCGGCGCTTGGCATCCTGCTGCAGCAAGGGCTTGGCGACACGATCCGCATTTCGCTCACCCCCGAGCCGGGCGGCGACCGGACGCAGGAAGTCAAGGTCGCGCAGGAACTGCTGCAGACCATGGGCTTCCGCAGTTTTGCGCCGCAGGTGGCGGCCTGTCCGGGTTGCGGGCGCACGACCTCGACCGTGTTCCAGGAACTCGCCCGCGACATCGAGACCTATCTCGCCACGTCGATGCCGGAATGGCGCGCGGTCTATCCGGGCGTCGAGCGGCTGAACGTCGCGGTGATGGGCTGCATCGTCAACGGTCCGGGCGAGAGCAAGCACGCCAATATCGGCATCTCGCTGCCGGGAACGGGCGAAACGCCGGCCGCGCCGGTGTTCGTCGACGGGGTCAAGACCGTCACCCTTCGTGGGCCTCGTATCGCCGAGGACTTCAAGGCGCTGGTCAACGACTATATCGTGAAGCGCTACGGCGCCGGTCGGCAGGCGGCGGAATAGGAGGGCTGCGTGGCGAGACCACCTCTCCCGCCTTTCACTGCGGAGACCGCGGCGCAGAAGGCGCGTGGCGCCGAGGATGCCTGGAATACGCGCGACCCGGCTCGCGTCGCGCTCGCCTATTCCGAAAACAGCCGGTGGCGAAACCGGGCTGAGTTCTTGTCTGGGCGCCCTGCGATCGAGGCGTTTCTGACCCGCAAATGGAACCGCGAGCTCGACTATCGGCTGATCAAGGAACTGTGGGCTTTTCACGAGAACCGCATCGCCGTCCGCTTCGCCTATGAATGGCATGACGATGCAGGAAGCTGGTTCCGCGCTTACGGCAATGAGAACTGGGAGTTCGACGCGGACGGCCTGATGCGGGTGCGCCTCGCGAGCATCAACGATATGCCGATCCGCGAACAGGACCGTCTGTATCACTGGCCGCTCGGTCGTCGTCCTGACGATCATCCAAGCTTGAGCGACCTCGGGCTTTGAGGCGAAAGATGAATCGTCATCGCGAGGAGCCGAAGCGCGTTCGATAGAACGCCCGTCTTTCGACGGGCTACAGCGACGCGGCGATCCAGGGCTCATAAGGCGCCCTACGTTCCCCTGGATTGCTTCGCTTGCGCTCGCAATGACGATCGTGGTTCGACCCAATCTCATATGTGCTGAAAGCGCTCGCCCTTCACATTCGCTTTGACATCGCCCACATTAGAACCCTCGGCGATGGTCGAATAGCCGAGGGCTCTAATGATCTTTCATTTCGCGCACTTTTTCGCGAAAAACCGGTTTCCACTTTTTCGCAGCGCGCTCTAGAGGCGACGAGGCCCCTTGTACGAACCCCCGCTCCATCGAAACGAAGATCTGACGGCGCTGCAGGCGCTGATCCGGGAGCGCGTGTTCGGGCTCTTGATCAGTCATGGCGCCGAGGGGCTGGTCGCCAGTTCGGTTCCGTTCGTTCTCGATACGGCCGCTTCGAGGCTTGGCACGCTAAAGGTCCACCTCGCCCGCGCGAACTCCCAATGGCGCGATCTTCAAGCGTCGCCGGACGTGCTCATCGTGTTCCAGGGCCGCGACCATTACATCACCCCGTCCTGGTACGAGACCAAACGCGAGACCGGCAAGGTCGTGCCGACCTGGAATTATACAATGGTTCAGGCGAAGGGCCGTGCGACGGTGATGGACGACGCTTGGCTCGCCCGGCAGATCGAGGAACTGACCCGAACGCTTGAATCGCGTCGCGAAGCGCCTTGGGCGGTTGGCGACGCGCCGGCTGATTTCATCGCCATGCAGCGTCGGGCGATCGTCGGCCTCGAGATCGAGATCCTCGACATAAGGGGAAAATGGAAAACGAGCCAGAACCGCAACGCTGCTGACCGCGCCGGCGTCGTCGCCGGCCTCGAGGCGCTGGGCGACGACCATGCCCATGCGATGGCTGAGATTGTGCGCGAGACGAGCCGCGACTGAGCGGATTGTGCGACCCCTGTAGACGCGACCGCTGGTCCCGTCTGCCGCGCTCGAGCCGAGCGCGGCTACAAGGCCGCCCAAACGCAATCTGCTTCAGCACGCGGTTGCCTCGGACATGAAGCCGTGATCCTATCGGCGCTATCCCGCCGCAAACGATCCTGAGGAGGAATGCAAATGGCCGATGCGATCAAGCCGCTCTACACCGCTCATGGAACCGCGCAGGGCGGCCGTAACGGGCATACGCAATCCGACGACAACCTGGTCAGCGTCGACCTGTCCGTGCCGAAGGAGATGGGCGGGCCGGGCAAGCCGAACACGGCGACGCCCGAGCATCTGTTCGCCGCCGGCTACGCCGCCTGCTTCGGCGGCGCGCTCGACTTCATCGCCAAGCAACATAAGAAGGACGCGTCGAAAGCGACGGTCAAATGCGCCGTCAGCATCGGCCCGCGCGAGAAGGGCGGCTTCGGCCTCGCGGTCGTGCTCGATGTCGCAGACTCAAGTCTGCCGCAGGCCGAGCTGCAGTCGCTAGCGGAAGAGGCGCATGAGAAGATCTGCCCCTATAGCCACGCGACGCGCGGCAACGTCGACGTCAAGGTCGTCACGCACGGGGCGTAATTCGGCGCCGACGTGATGAGGATCACGAAAAGCGCAAGAGAGCGCCTTCGTGATCTTCCGCAGAGAGGCGAACCTCCGTTCAGGCCGAGACGGCGCGCGCGCGGCTCTGACGAAAGCCGGCGTAGCCCAAGCCTGCGAAGCCCAGCAGCATCAACGCCCAGGTGGCCGGCTCAGGGGCGGCTCCGGTCGCCGACGCGATGACCACGTTGCCGGCTCGGGTAACAAACTGTGCGCTCGGATCCCCGAAACCTTGCGGGACGACAGATTCGTTCTCGTTGCATGTGCCATTGTTGGAATTGACGCACCAATAGGTCTGCCCGCTGGTCATGACCTGCTGAAAGACGAGATAGCCGCCGTCGCCAGCGGAGAAGTTGAAGGAGACATTTGTTGCGTCGGCGGTGATGTCGACGCCTTGGCCATAGACGGCATGCTGCAGATCATTGCTGCTGATCGTCACCGTCGATCCCGGGCCGCTGAGCACGAGATCCCAGGCAATGAAGTCCGAGGGGTTGATCACTCCCGTCGCGCCGTCCGTGGTGATCGTGCCGACGACCGAGCCGCCGTCGATCGTGCGATTCACGTTATAGACGGTTGCACTGGCCGGGGCGACGGCGGCAGCCAACGCCGCCGCGGCGCAGGCGAGCAAAACAATCTTTATTCGCTGACGCATAGCTATGTCCCCTTCGCCGACTGGCTTGCTGGCGGTATCTCTATAATCCACGGTTTCACGACGGGCAAGGTCTTTATGCGGGCGCAACCACTAGGTTGTTTACTTGGGGCCGCCGCCAATCGCAATCCCAAAACGGGGCGCCGCTCAAGCATTTGCTAAGTCTGTCCCGCGGTTCAGCTTGTGGCTGACCGATGGTCATTCGCTACGATCCCCAGTGCGGCGCCGGCCAGCATCGGGGCCCATGTGCGGATCGTCCTTCGCCTGGCCAAGCCCGGGTGAGAAAGGCTTGAGCGTCGATGATGGAGACCGCGCCGCCTCGCGGCGAGGGCACGCCGCTCGACCGGGGCTTGCGCGCGCTATGCGGGATCGCGGCCTATTATCGTATCGGCGCCGACCCGGTGCAACTTGCGCGCGAGCTGGCGCTGGGCGCCCGCGAGGCCAATGAGGGTGATCTCATCCGTGCCGCAAAGCTCGTCGGAATGAGGGCGCGCCTGGTCGAGAAGGTCACCCCCGAACGGCTCGCGACCCTGCCGACTCCGGCGATTGTGCGCATGGCCAGCGGCGCATTCATGGTCTTCGGGGGGCGCAACCCGTCGGGGCTTTATCGGCTGGTCGATCCGATCAGCCACGCCGCCCACGAGACGCCGCTCGAAGATCTTGCGCGCGACATCGGCGGCCAGGCGCTTCTCGTCGCTCGCCGGACCGGCGGCGCCGGCGTCGACCCACGCCAGTTCGGCATGCGCTGGTTCCTGCCAACCATCTGGCGTTATCGCCGTCCCCTCGGTCATGTGCTGGCCGCGTCGCTGTTCGTGCAGATTTTCGCCCTGACGACGCCTCTGTTCTTCCAGGTGGTGGTCGACAAAGTGCTGACCCATCGCGGTTACGAGACCTTGTTCGTGCTCGTCGGCGGCCTTGTCGCCATCGGCATGTTCGACGTCGCGCTCCAATATCTGCGCACCTACGCGCTGTCGCACACCACAAATCGGATCGACGTCGAGCTCGGCCAACGCCTGTTCGCGCATCTTCTGCGCCTGCCGATTTCCTATTTCGAAACCCGGTCGACCGGGCAAACGGTCGCCCGGGTGCGGGAACTGGAGACGATCCGCAGCTTCCTCACCGGGCAGGCTCTGTTCTCGGCGCTCGACCTCGTATTCGCCTTCGTGTTCGTCGGCGTCCTGTTCGCCTATTCGTGGTCGCTGACCCTGATCGTGCTGGCGGGCATTCCGTTCTACGTGGTGATCGGCTTTTCCGTCAGGCCGCCGCTGCGTGAGCTGGTCAAGGAGAAATTCAATCGCGGCGCGGCGAGCCAGCAGTTCCTGGTCGAGACGATCGTCGGCGTGAACACGGTGAAGGCTGCCGCGGTCGAGCCGATCATGCGCGCGCAGTGGGAAGAAAAGCTCGCGGCTTATGTCAAGACGAGCTTCGCCGCCGCGATGCTGGGCTCTGGCGGCCAGCTCGCCATCCAGTACATCAGCAAGCTGACGACCGCGGCGCTGCTTCTGTTCGGCGCCAAGGCGGTGATCGACGGAGAGCTGACGGTCGGTGGCCTCGTCGCCTTCAACATGATCGCCTCTCAGGCGGTTCAGCCGATTCTGCGCTTGTCGCAGATCTGGCAGGATTTTCAGCAAGTGCAGATCTCGATCGACCGGCTGGGGGATATCCTCAACGCGCCGCCCGAATTTTTGTCCGCGGCGCGCCTGCTGCCGCCGACGCCGCGCGGCGCGATCGAGTTTCGCCGCGTCGGCTTTCGCTATCGTCCTGGGGCGCCTGAGGTCCTGAAAGACATTTCGCTTAGCGTCCGCCCGGGCGAGACAATCGGCATTGTCGGGCCGTCGGGCTCCGGCAAATCGACTCTGACCAAGCTTGTTCAGCGCCTCTATCTGCCGAACGAGGGGCAAGTGCTGCTCGATGGCGCAGACTTGAACCATGTCGATCCGGCGTGGCTGCGCAGCCACATCGGCGTCGTGCTGCAGGAGAACCTCCTCTTCAACCGGACTATCCACGACAACATAGCGCTTGCGAACCCGACTTTACCGCGCGCGGCCGTGATGCAGGTA
>DATDHT010000059.1:0-5839 GCA_036521435.1 Roseiarcus sp. | reverse complement strand
GGCACGCTGCCGAAGAATGGGCCGAGCCAGCTGTTCGAAGCCACCCTGGGCGCCCGTCAGGCCCAACCGGTTGTCAATGACTCGCCGCCAAACAGCCTCGACGTCGCCAACGCCGACTTCGACGTGAGCTACGTGAACGTCGCCTACATGGCGGGCGCGATGGGGCCCTTTGGGAACGACCAGGTCGGCTATGTCGGTTCGCCGATGCAGCCAGTCCAACCCCCCGGCGGCTTCCGGCCAATTCTCAACCAGTTCGAAAAGGACTTCAATTGGCCCCGCTTCGTGGTCACCTATTCCGACGGCACGACCGAACGGGTTCCGAAGCTGCCGTCGCCGCTCGAGCTCCTGGCGAGACTGAGCGGCGCCAATCCGCCCGGCGATCTCGACCCCGTGTCTCAATGGCCTACTCAGGTGTGGCCGCCGATACAGGCGCTGCGCGACAATTGGGCCATGTACGCCAATTCGTGCGCCCATACCGCCGCGGGATACACAAATTTCTGCGACGCCCTGCTCGACGTCAAACAGATCATTATGGCTAACTACGCCAAGTACCTCACTCTATTTCCGAGCGGCCAGTGCACGGGAACCCCAGTCGACGCGACCCCCGATCGCGTCTTGCTGCATGTCTACGGCTGGACTCCATGGACAGAGGCCGAGTCGGGCGCGGGATGCGGCCCGGCGGCAAATTTGCTCGAAGATACGCCCACCTACGCAGACAATGCTTATGAGAAATATGCGAAGGTCAAACTCGAGTTCGACAACCTGCAATATGGAAATTACGCAGACGCCGCTTACGCCTTCAACCCCTGGGTGCAGTTCCTGCATGGGACCAAATATCTGCACATACCCGGGGTTTATGCCTATTCTGTCGACGATGCGGTGGGGAACATCCAGGCCGAGGCCGATGGCTTCATCATCGACATTGGCGGCCTGACACACCTCGAAAACCAGCTGCCGGCGGCGCCGCCAATCAATATTGCGCTTGGGTATTCTTCGACGGATGCGGTCAAATTTGCGAGTTACAGCGTCTGTAAGAATGACCCGGCGCGAACCAAGCCGGTCAATCCTTTAAATCCCGCCTTTATCATCAACGCCAACGCGCCGCAGCATTGCCCCGTCTATCTCACCGACAATAAGCCCGTACAACAAACTTACACCTTCACGGTTACGAAGCCGCCGCCGTTCACAATATTCACGCTGTCTCAGGTCATGAACGGGGACGCCAGATGGAGCAACGGACCGACCGGCAACACGACGAGCGTGATTGACTGCAGCGGCAACCAGACAAATCCGCCCTTCCAGCAGTCGAGCAAAGCCTGGTGCTGCAGCTTGACCAGCAGCCGGGGCGTCTTCGCCTATTCGCAGCCGGATCCCCACGACCCCCACCAGTCGCTGACCCATATCGTCTCGACGATCCCAGCTCTGCCCTATGCCTCAAGCAACGAAATTGCCTGCAGCATGGGACATTGAGGGGCGTGAAACAAAAAGGGCGGCTTGCGCCGCCCTTCCCTTCTCCCCATGGGAGAAGGCGGCCCGAAGGGACGGATGAGGGGAGCGCGCCTCAGCGCTTGGAGAACTGGAAGCTCGCGCGCGCCTTGCGGTGGCCGTACTTCTTGCGCTCGACCACGCGGGAATCGCGGGTGAGGAAGCCACCCTTCTTCAGCGCGGGCCGGAGGTCCGGCTCGAAATAGGTCAGGGCCTTGGCGAGACCGTGGCGCACGGCGCCAGCCTGGCCGGAGAGGCCGCCTCCGCTCACCGTCACCGTGAGATCGTACTGGGTGATGCGGTTCACGACAACGAGCGGTTGGCTCAGCACCATGCGCAGCACGGGTCGTGCAAAATACTGGTCGAGCGGCTTGCCGTTGACGGTCGCGAGACCCCTGCCCGGCTTGATCCAGACGCGCGCCACCGCGTTCTTGCGCTTTCCGGTCGCGTAGGCGCGTCCGTACTTGTCGAGCTTCTGCACATGGACGGGCGCTTCTTGAGCGGCCGGCGCAGCAGCCGTACCCGCGAGGTCGGCGAGAGAGGAAAGCGTCTCAGCCATTGTTGTCAGCGCTCCGGCTGTTCTTGGGATTGAGTTTGGCGACGTCGAGCACGGTCGGCGATTGCGCGGCGTGCGGGTGATCGGGACCTTTGTAGACGCGAAGGTTGCCGAGCTGCTTCTTGCCCAAGGGCCCGCGCGGAAGCATGCGCTCGACCGCCTTCTCGACGATGCGCTCGGGAAACTTGCCCTCGAGGATCGACTTGGCCGAACGTTCCTTGATGCCGCCGATATAGCCCGTGTAGTGGTGATAAACCTTCTGGTCGCGCTTCCGGCCCGTGAGCACGATCTTTTCCGCGTTGACCACGATGACGTGGTCGCCATCGTCCATATGAGGGGTGAAGCTGGGTTTATGCTTGCCGCGCAGCCGCATGGCGACGATCGAAGCGAGCCTTCCGACCACCAGATCCTTGGCGTCGATGACCAGCCACTTCTTCTCGACCTCGGCCGTCTTGGTCGAATGGGTTTTGCCGAACATAATCGATCCGTTCGATTTCAGGAGGCGCGCTTCTAGCCGCGCGAGCGCCGGAATGTCAACCGTCAAGCGCCGGAACGCCCAAGAAAACCGCCGAGATCAATACTGCGGTATCATGATACCGCTAATCTCTGCCCGGCTCATGGCGGAACAGCTTCACCCCGCTTTGGAATCGAATAGGTGCCCGTAGCATGGGCGACCATTTCACTCTCTCCGTCGGAATAGAGCGCCACTTCGCCAACGGCGAGTCTTTTGCCGAGCTTGATCAGTTTCGCCTTGCCGATCAGATCGACAGGCGCGGGCTTGCGGAGGAAATTGATCGAGGCGCTGGTGGTGACCGCATGCGAAACGGGGCCCATCTCGTTTAAGATCGCGACATAGAGCGCGGCGTCGCAAACGCCGAACATCGTTGGCCCCGAGATCGTGCCGCCGGGCCGCAGGTGCCTGGGGTGATAGGTGAGGCGGAGCGTGGCGCTCATCGGCGCGGTCTCTTCGAGGCGAAGATCGCCGGTCTCCCAGAACTCCGGGAAGACCTCGACGAGATAGGCTCGCAATTCGTCGATCGTGAACGGACGCGCTCTGACGGTTTCGTTCATCCACCGATCCTGAAACTGCAAGCGGAGGCCAAGGCCTCGCTGCACTCATAGATGATCGCGCGGATGAGGCCTACGCGCTTCAGGTCACGAACCGGTGAGCGGGTCGAGGTCCTTCCTTACTAAGCGCCTCATCAGCGTGCGCGCCAGACAACGCCAAAGCCACGGCCAACTTGGGTTCGAGAGTCGGGCGCAATCCCAAAGTATACTATTTGACATTCCGTGTTTGGTATGGGTAAAGGACCACAGAAAAATGTGCCTACTCAGCCTGTGGCTGGTGCAATCGGGGGATCTTCGTGAAAAGACAAGTGCAACGTGGCCTCTCAGTCGCCGCAATCACGGCGGCGCTCGTCGGTTACGCCGCAGGCTCCGCGCGCGCGGACGTGGTCTGGTCCGAGGATTGGAACCCGAACAATTTCGCGATCAGCGGGACGGTGACCGACGGCCCGGTCGGCAATCTCACCGACCGGTCGGGCTGGCTTAATGTCTCCTACAACGTCTTCAGCAGCGCCGCGCCAGTCGACCAGAATGGCTGGACGTTCACCGGGTCGGATTTCCTGGTCATCAACTCGACGACCGGACCCGAGCTCGGTAGAGCCGCGCTCTATCTCAACGAGTGCTGCAACACGGGCGTGACCGGAGGCGGCGGGGCGATGGCCTCGACTACGATCACCGGACTGACAGCGGGCGAAACCTATCACCTTGACTTCAGCTATTGGGGCGACAATCGCCCGAACGACGGCATGCAAACCTATCCCTCGTTTCCGGGATTCTATGACCTTTTCCTGTCGCTCGACGGTGGCGCGCCGATCACCTACGCAGGCGTGGATCAATTTCCGGGCTCGAGCACGCCTCACGATGTCGACCTGATCTTCACCGCGACAGGGCCGACCGAAACGCTCGCATTTAGCCAATTCTCGTCCGGGAACTCCCAGCAGTCGCCGATCCTCGGCGGCCTGGCCGTCTCGACGCCCGAGCCATCGACCTGGGTGATGCTTGGCCTCGGCTTCGCCGCGCTCGGCTTCGCCCACTTCCGCCGGACACGCAGAAGCGTGGTCTCTCATCGAGCCATTCTGAGCGCATAGGCGAAAGGACTGCGGCGCCGGCCGATCCGCCTCTCGGCGCGCAGCCACGGGCGGCGTCAAAACGCCTGCAGCTCTTTTCGGCACGCCTCGCTGAAATCGCGCAGGGGATCGATATGCTTGTCGATCCAATTCGTGCGCATCTCATGCAGGGTGATGTTCGGCGCGAGATAGGTATCGACGATGATGCGAACCACCGTGTCGGCCGCCTCCACGACTTCCGGCGAGGATAGAAGGCGTATCCGGTTGGTCAGCGCGTAAATTCCGATTAGGCCGCTTACGTCGTCGCGGCTGGTTTGCAGAGCGTCGGAATAGAGTTTCGCCGCCTCATCGAGAAACCTGCCAAACAGCGCGGCTCGGGAATCCCTCTCGGCGGCGCGCCGCTGGGCCCGGCTTTGCGCGTTCTGCGTCACCCACGAGGTGGTGAACGAGGCAAGTCCGCCGATGGCCGTCCCGGCCAGCGCGGCAAAGGCCGATATGTAGGCGCCATCCATCGGGCCTCTCCATCCGTCGCGTCAGGTGGGCGGCGTCGTCGCGCGCGCCGCCAGCGCGACCGCGGATTCGGAAGTGAGCATGAGGAACGTCATCGTCTCCTGAAGATAAAGCCGCACGACCTTCTCGGTGTGGCTCAGATAGCCGATCGACACATCCTGCCCGATGTGCAGGTCGAAATCGCCGCCCCGCGTGGTGAGCACGAAGGCGCCATCGATGGCCGGCGCCCAGATGATCTCGTCCTTGACGAGCTTCTTCACGTGCTCGAGCACCGGATAGCCATTGTCCACGGTCTCCGCGAGCGCCGTGTAGGCGTCTGCGCCGAGCACGACCGAATAGGGCCCGTTGACCCCGACCAGACGAAGCTGGCTCAACGCCTGGGCGATCGCGTCCGGATACTGACGCACGTCCGCCGGAAGCGTCATGATTGGGTTGCTCGTCCCCTGCCGGAGGCCTTCAATCCCGGCGGCCGCGTAGCCTTCGAAGATGGCGCGATCCTCTGCGTAGGCGATTGTCTGCGCAGCGTCCTTCGCCGGTTGCCAGTCGGAATCGTTCGAGCCTCGCTCGACATCGTCGATCTGCTCGCGGTCAAGCTCGAACTCGACCCTGAGTTCAACCAACGGCTTGACCTCGCGCTGTCGCGCAAGCACGCCCTCGCCCGGCGCAGCGATCGGCTTGAGGTGGCCGGTTCCGATCGCGGAGAGCCCCGCGCCTCCTGGCCCCTCGACGTCGAACACGCGCCGTCCGGCGAGGATGCGCTTGAGCGTGCGCTTCGTTTCTTCTTCGATTTGGGCCCAGGCCGCATCGGAGATCGGAGCAAGCTCGCGGTGAAGATTGTTCATGGGCCCTTTTCTCCTTTGAGGGAGCCAATTCCAAGCGAACCGTCCGACGCCGCGCCTTTAGACGGCGATAGCGCAGCCGGCGGCGCAGGCGCCGGGCCGTCTTCGCCGAGCGCGTCCAGGAACGTCGCGGAGGGTACGAAAAATAGCGTTCCGGTCACGGCGCGGCTGAAGTCGAGCAGCCGATCATAATTGCCGGGCGGCTTGCCCAGAAACATGTTCTCGATCATCTGCTCGGTCACCCGCGGCGTGCGGCAATAGCCGATGAAATAGGTGCCGTATTCGCCCTCGCCGACCTTGCCGAAGGGCATGTTGTC
>DATDHT010000058.1:0-7841 GCA_036521435.1 Roseiarcus sp. | reverse complement strand
TTCGCCGCGACCGGCGCGACGCTCGCGATCCATCTCTCGATCCATTCCCTCAAGGACGTGGTCGCCGAACTCATGCCGTTTTATGGGCCCGATTGTCCCGTAGCGATCGTCGCCCGCGCGTCATGGCCGGACGAGCGGATCGTGCGCGCGACACTCGGCGAAATCGTAGGCGCGCTGCGCGAGACGCCGATCGAGCGCACGGCGCTCATCCTGGTCGGCCCCGCGCTGGGCGCCGAGGACTTTCGCGAGAGCGAGCTTTACAACGCGGACTATGTGCGGCGCTTCCGTGCTGGCTACGCGCCGGAGCAGGGCGAGTGACTCTGTTGACGAAGCCCTCATCCGGCGCCATAGCCCGTCGCGAGACGGGCGTCCTTGCAAACGCCCTACGGCGCCACCTTCTCCCCGGGGGAGAAGGAACGCGACATCCCTTCTCCCCCGGGGAGAAAGTGGCGGGCGGAGCCCGCCGGATGGGGGCGGCCTCCGCGCCGCCCCTGCGTTAAACGCACCGGAACCCGCTGCTTGCGAGAATCCGCCCATCGCGGCCGACGACAATCGTTTCAAGCTCGCCCGACTGGCCGGCGAGGACGCGCGCGGCGGTCGACCATGCGCCGTCGGCGACGAGCGCCGGCAAGTCGAAGCCTGCGGCTTGGGCGAGTTCGAACGCGTGCAGGCCGCTGTTGGCGCCGCGAATCGCTTCAACCAAGGCCGCCGCGCCGCCCGCAAGGGCAATGCGCTCGCCAAGCGCCGCAAGGTCGACCGCGCCGCGCTTCGAATGCAAATCGAGCTTGCCCTCGGCAAGCTTGGTCATCTTCGCCGGGCCGCCGGCGAGGGTGAGGCGCGGGACGGGATGCCCGCGCAGATATTTCAGCAGGCCGCCGACAAAATCGCCCATCTCGATCAGCGCATGATCGGGCAGGCGGTACAGCGCGCGGATTGCAGCCTCGGAGGTTTCGCCGGTCGCGGCGCCGATGTGGGCGCATCCGCTGGCCCGCGCGACATCCACGCCACGGTGGATCGAGTGAATCCAGGCCGAGCACGAATAGGGAATGACGATTCCGGTCGTGCCGAGAATCGACAGGCCGCCAAGGATGCCGAGCCGGCCATTGGCGGTGCGCTCGGCGATCCTCTCGCCGTCGGGAACCGAGATTTCGACGATCGCGTCGACGCCTGCGCCGAGCCTCGCGGCGACTTCTTCGAGATTGGCGCGGATCATTGCGCGCGGGGCGGGATTGATCGCGGGCTCGCCCACCGGCAGCGGCAGGCCTGGCCGGGTCACTGTGCCTACGCCTTCCCCGGCCCTGAAGCTCACGCTCGAGCCTCCCGGCGCCAGGCGCACGGTCGCTATGATCAGCGCGCCATGCGTGACATCGGGATCATCGCCCGCGTCCTTGACGATTCCGGCGCGGGCGAAATCGGCGCCGAGCTCCTGGATGGCGAGGGCGAATTCCGGCCGGAGACCCTTCGGCAGCGCAACCGGAACCGGATCGGGAAATTGGCCGGTCAGCAGCGCTTCGAAGGCCGCGCGCGCTGCGCCGCTGGCGCAAGCGCCCGTCGTCCAGCCGCGCTTGAGCCGCGTCGCCTGTTCTGGGTCGCTCATGGCCGCTGGCCTAGCGCGCATCCGTGACGTTGCCTAGGGTTGGGCGATGATCCGCGGGCTCATGATCGCCGCGCCCCGCTCGGGCAGTGGCAAGACGACGGTAACACTTGGCCTTCTGCGCGCGTTCAAACGCCGAGGCGTCGACGCCGTTGGCCTCAAGTCCGGCCCCGACTATATCGACCCGGCCTTCCACGCCGCAGCGTCAGGTCGGGAGGGCGTCAATCTCGATTCTTGGGCCATGGCGCCTGAGCTTCTGGCAGCGCTCGCTGCGCGCGCGGCGAGAGATGGGGCGCTCGCGCTATGCGAAGCCTCGATGGGGTTGTTCGACGGGGTCCCGGGCGCGGCGGGGCGCACCGGCGCCTCGGCCGATGTGGCGGCGGCGCTCGGCATGCCGGTCCTGCTGGTCATCGATGTCACCGGTCAGGCGCAGTCGGCGGCGGCGGTCGTCAAGGGCTGCGCCACCTATGACGAGCGGCTCAAGGTCGCGGGCGTGATCGTCAATCGCGTCGGCAGCGAGCGCCATCGCCGGCTCGTCGGCGAGGCGATCGAGGCAATGGGCGTCCCGGTCGTGGGCGCTCTGCCGCGCAACGACACCATCGCGCTGCCCGAGCGCCATCTGGGCCTGGTGCAGGCGGGCGAGACGGAGGCGCTCGACGCGCGCCTCGATGCGCTCGCCGATTTCGTCGAAGCGCATGTCGATTGCAATCGGGTCCTCGCACTAGCGCGTGCGCTCGACGGCGCTTCGCCCGCGCCGGCGCCGGTAGCGGTTCGGCCGCCGGGACAGCGCATTGCGCTCGCGCGCGACGCGGCGTTCTCGTTCATCTACCCGCATCTCGTGCAAGGCTGGCGGGCGGCCGGGGCCGAGATCGTTCCATTCTCGCCGCTGGCCGACGAGCCTCCGCCTTCCGATTGCGACGTCTGCTGGCTTCCTGGCGGCTATCCGGAATTGCACGCGGGGAGACTCGCCGCGGCGGCGCGCTTTCGCGATCGCCTACGTCGCTTCGCCGAGACGTGGCCGGTGCACGGCGAATGCGGGGGCTATATGGTGCTGGGCGAAAGCCTGATCGACGCCTCCGGCGTCGCTCATCCGATGGCGGGCCTGCTTGGCGTCGAGACCAGTTTTGAAAAGCGCCGAATGACGCTCGGCTATCGTGAGGCGCGCATCGCGTCGGATTGCGCGCTTGGGACCGCAGGCCTGGTTCTGCGCGGCCACGAGTTCCACTATGCGACCATCGTCGCACCCGGCGGCGATGACCCTTTCGCCCTTGTTCGGGACGTGTATGGCGCGCCGGAATCGCCAGCGGGCTCGCGAAGGGGCCAGGTCACGGGGTCGTTTTTCCACGTCATCGCAGAGGCGTGACGCTCAGCGGCTGAGCAGCGCCTGCGCATTTGCAATCTCAGCCATTTCTGGATCGGCAAGAAGCTAATCGCCTTTACTCGTCGTGGATGGACTTGGCGGCTCGGCCATGAGCCGTCGCGTGACCGAGCGGGGAGGGAGTGTCTCAAACGAGGGCGCGTACTCTCCGCGTCTGCGCGTGAGGACGGGTTCGTCGACGCCCTCCTTGAGGCTGACGACGGCGCCGAGGACGATCGCGTGGGAATGGCGCTCGATGACCTCCTCGACCAGGCAGTCGAAGGCTGCGATCGCATCGGCGAGGATCGGGGCGCCGGTCGAAAGCGTGGTCCATTGCGCCGAGTCGAACCGGCGCGGTCCCTGCACGCCGCTGTGTCCACTGAAGCGATGGGCGAGCGCCTGATGGCGCGCGCCGAGGAAGCTGATGGAGAACGCGCGCGCCTCGCGCAATCGGGAAAGCGTCGAGGACGAGCGCGCGAGGCACACGAGGAGCGTCGGCGGGGCCAGCGACAGGGAGGTAAGCGATGTGGCCGTGCAGCCGGCGCGCGCTTCGTTCTCTCCGCAGGCGATGATCGCGACCCCTGAGGAGAGGGCTCCCATCGCATGCCGGAAGGCGGCGCTGTCGGCGTGGCGGAGTCGCCGGTCGCTCACGCGCGCGTCTCGATCGCCAAACCGTAGTGGACGCCGGCGCACACAAGCCGGTTCGCCGAGGCTTGAGCGAACATGCGGAATTCCTTCAGGGCGCGCTTCGAACGAGCGCTGATCGTTAAACAACGGGTTGGCCTTAATTGGTCGCGCGCAGCCAGCCTGTCAAGCAACCGGAATTCGCGCCCAGCGGCTCAATTCATGACGATGACCGACATGAGCCGGCCGTAGTCCGGCTCCTTGCGATGGGTGGCTCGCCGATAGCTGAAGAAGCGGCGCTCGTCGGCGTAGGTGTCGAGGCGAAGGTCCTCGAAGCCTCCGACACCCGCGCGCGCGGCGCGTTCGGCGATATAGGCGTTGAGGTCGAACATCGAATGGCCTGCCTTGCGACTGGGCGTGAAGTAGCGCGCCGTGTTGTCGCCCGCGCCTTCGAAGGCGGCGACGAACTCGGGACCGACCTCGTAGGAATTGGCGCCGATACAAGGGCCAAGCGCGGCGACGATGTCGCTGCGCTTGGCGCCAAGCCGCTCCATCGCCGTCACGGTGGCTTCGACGACCCCGGTCCGCGCGCCTTTCCAGCCCGCATGCGCCGCTCCGATGACACGCGCGCGCTGGTCGGCGAACAGGATCATGCCGCAGTCAGCGCCAGTCACGCCGAGCGCCAGGCCGGGGGTCGCCGTCACAAGCGCATCGCACCGGGGGCGCGCGGTTTCCGGCCACAGCTCATTTATGGCGACCGCATTGGGCGAGTGAATCTGGAACGGAACGGCGAGACCCTCCGGCGCCGCTCCGAGCCCAGCCGCGATCCGGGCGCGGTTCTCGGTCACCGCCTGCGGCGTGTCTCGCGAGCCAACACCGCCGTTCAGCGACGCGTAGACACCTTGCGAGACCCCGCCGAGACGGGTGAAAAAACCATGCGCGACCCCAGGAATCCTGAGCGATTCCGCAGTCAGGAACTGAGCCGCGCTCATGCGGATTTGGCGCTTGCCGTTTGGAACCCGGGGGGCGGGCGCAGCCTGCGGTCGGCGATTGCCAGTGTCTTGAAGAGCGCGCCCATTTCGCCCTGGCCCTTGCCCACCAGCCGCGCCCGCGCCCGCTCGAATTCCTCTGCGTGGTCAAGAGTGGCGCGCTCGGCAAGCGCCTTTGTCCTCAAATCGATGCCGATGCCGCGAAGGAAATCGCCTTGGTCCATCGGCCCATAGACGGCTGCGCCGGCTGCGCTCGCGCTGCGGGCCATGGCCGCGAAATCGACATGCGCGGTCAGGTCGCACTCGCCGGGCGCAACGAGAGGGTCGATATAGCGGTGAGCGCGCAGAGCCTGCAGCGTGTCGCCGAACCCGGTGACCCCATGGCCATAATCAATCAGCAGCGCCGCGCCGCCCTGCTTGGCAATGCGCGCGCCGAGTTCAAAGATCACCCGATGCGCGGAAGGGTTCACTTCAACGATTTCGCCGTTGGCGGCATTGCCTCTGATATAGGGCTCGGCCTTGTCGGCGACGGCAAAGACGAGCGCGCCGTCGCCGTTCACACGCACCGTGCGTTCGCGCCATTGGCCGTTCACGCGCACAAACTGGCGCACGGGCAGGGCGTCGAGAAACTCGTTGCCGATCACGATCGCGGGCCCGTCCGGAACTTCCTTGAGCGTCTGGGCCCAAGAAACCGCAACGCCCGAATCGACAAGCAGTTCGTGCTGCATGGCCGCCAGAGCCGGGCTCGTCTCGACGAGCCGGACGTCGAGTGCGTTGCGGAAGGCCGGAACAATGCGCGCGGCGCGCAGCGCGTCGCTCATCAGCGTGCCTCGCCCGGGGCCGAGTTCGATAAGGCGCACCGGATCCGGCGATCCCATGCTCGACCACACTTCAGCCGCCCAAAGTCCGATCAGCTCGCCGAACATCTGGGATATTTCCGGCGCGGTGGTGAAATCGCCCGTCGCGCCGAATGGATCCCGGTTCATGTAGTAGCCGAGATCCGGGTGGGCGAGCGCCAGTTGCATGTATTGCTCGACCGAGATCGGTCCGTGCTGGGCGATCATGGCCCGGATTTCATCGAGGAGCTGCGTCATGGCGAGTTTCCCCGCCGGAAGCTCCATGCCAGCATTCCGATGCCGGCAATGATGAGCGGAAGCGAAAGGACCATTCCCATCGTCAGCCCCCGACCAAGGTCTTCAAGACGCGGATCGGGCTCGCGAAAGAATTCGCTGAAAATGCGCGCCGCGCCGTAAAGGATCGCAAACATGCCGGCAATGAATCCCGGACGGCGCAGAGCGCCCAGTTGCGCGAGGATATAAAGGATGATGAAGGCCAGCAGTCCTTCGAGCAGCGCCTCGTAAATCTGGCTGGGGTGGCGTGGCTGGCCGTCCGTTCCGGGGAAGACAATTGCCCAGGGCACATCGGTCGGTCGACCCCAGAGCTCGGGGCGAATGAAGTTCGCGATTCGGCCCAGAAAGATGCCGATCGGCGCGACGAGGCAGCACAGGTCAAGTACAGTCCACACCGGCGCTTTGTAGCGGCGGCAGAACAAAAGGACGCCGATCAGCCCGCCGTGAAAGGCCATGCCCCCTTCCCAGACTTTGAAAATCTCGATCGGATGGGAGAAGTAATATTCCGGGTCGTAGAACAGCACATTGCCGAGCCGGCCGCCGATGATGACGCCGAAGGCGCAATAGACCAGGAGATCGTCGATGGTGTCGGCGCTCGGGCGCTTTTTCCCATTCCAATACCGATCGTCGGACACGATCCGGCGAATAAGCAGCCAGCCCAGGACAAGGCCGGCGATATAGGCCAGCGCGTACCAGCGGATGGCCAGCGGACCCCATTGCACGAGCACCGGATTGATCGCTGGAAAAGGCAGGACGAGCGTTGGCATTGGACCGCAGATGCGCTGGGGCCGCTACCGCGTCAAGTCGGCGCGCCCGATCGTAGGCTCGAGACGTCCGCAAGGGCGCCCCGCAGGCCGATAATGACGTGGCGACTGCGGGAATCGGCGAAATCCTCCTGGCCATCGGCGCGGCAGGCGCAACGTCAGGCATGATTCGGTTCTCGCTGTAAAGTTCGGACGCCGCTATGGATGACGGGCGCCTATGTGAGAGGAATTGACCCCGATGGCCTCGGCAATCTCCATCAATGACCGGGACGTCCTTCTCGCCATCGATCTGCAGGCCGATTTCATGCCTGGCGGGGCGCTGGCGGTTGAGCGGGGCGACGAGATCGTCCCGCTCGTCAATCGTCTGGCGGGCCGATTCGAGAATGTCGTCGTGACGCAAGACTGGCATCCCCCGACGCACGCCTCCTTCGCCGCGAGCCACGAGGGCGCCAAGCCCTTCGACACGAAGCGCTTGCACTACGGCGACCAGACCCTATGGCCCGAGCATTGCGTGCAGGACACGCCCGGCGGAGCGCTGCATCCGGACCTCGCGGTCGATCGCGCCTTCCTCATCCTGCGCAAGGGGATGCATTCGGCGGTCGATTCCTATTCCGCCTTCGTGGAGGCGGACGGGAAGACGACAACCGGCCTTGCCGCGCTCTTCAAGGCGCGGGGCGTGAAACGCGTTTTCGCCTGCGGTCTCGCGACCGACTTTTGCGTCGTCCATTCGGCGCTCGACGCGCGCCGCGAAGGCTTCGAAACCTTCGTGATCGAGGACGCCTGCCGGGCGATCGACGCCAACAATTCACTGAGCGACGCCTGGGCGCGCATGAACGCCGCCGGGATTCGGCGCATCCAGTCGGCCGGGATTCTGCGCTAGCGCGGACCCCCGTGGCCCGCCCACGGGTCAATAGCCGCTAATAAACGCCGCTTAAACGCCAGTAAAAGTGCCATTTGCTAGCGCTTATCTTTTAAAATCGGGACTTTTCAGACGGTTACGAACGATCGAAATAAAATTTGTAACTCCCAAGGCGCCCCCTCGTCTGAAGGCGAAAATGACCTTCGCTCCAAGGCGGCCGCAATTCGATTCTTATTCGTTCTCTACCCGATTCCAGTTCGTCCCTCGTCTCACTGTCGATTCAGGCTTTACTCAGAAAAGCAATGGGGGTGCTTGGGAGTTACTAAAATTTTTCTCCCCTTTGCTTCCTTTTCGGGGGCCCGGTCCAGGAGGCAAGAAGATTTGTAAGGATGTCAAAGTATTACTGCACAAATCCTCGCCGTCGTCGCATATGGACATGGTTATCGTCCCCGGATATTGGGGATCCGCAAAGGCTTGGGTCTGGAGCGGCGCAAGGCCCGCGCAGGCTGTCAATAAACGACAAA
>DATDHT010000057.1:0-2344 GCA_036521435.1 Roseiarcus sp. | reverse complement strand
GTGCGCGCCGAGACCGCAAGCCGCACAAAGCCATCGATGATCCAGGACGCGCCATGGCTATACTGGCCGCCGTTCTCGCGCACTCCCGGCGGATAGTCCGCAATCCGTCCCGGATAAGGCTGCGAATGCTCGTAGAACGGCGATTCGAGCAGCAGCACCCGGTTTCCGCGCTCGATCCCCTTCAGGCCGCCCTCGATCGCGGCAAGCGCGCGCTCGTCATCGCAGGCGCCGGAATAGGCTGCCCAGCCGTTGGCCATGGCGTTGCGCTCGCCGACCTCCTGTCCGTCGTCGGCGAAGTCGAGCGCGTAATGGTCACCCATCCAGCCAACTTCGAGCGCCTTCCGCTGCGCGGCAAACTCCTGCTCACAGCGCGCCGCGAAACCTTCGTCGCCCTTGATTCGCGCCAGATCGACGAAGCCGTCGAGCACGTTGGAGAGAAAGAATCCCATCCAGACGCTGGTTCCGATTTCGCGCCGGCCAAGCGCATCGATGCCGTCGTTCCAATCGCCAGCGCGCAGCAGCGGCAGGCCATTCGCGCCCATGTGTTCGAGCGTAAAGGCGATGGCCAGGCGTGCGTGCTCGTAGACAGTCGCGCTCTCGCGTGAGACGCGCGGGATGACGATCCAGGTGTCCTCGCGCGCCGGCACAGCGTCGGCTTCGAGGAAAGGCGTGACCTCATCGAGCACCGTTAGATCGCCGCTCTCGCGGACATAGCGGGCCAGAACATAGGGCAGCCAGAGGTGCGGGTCGCTCGCCTTGGTCCGCTGGCCGAGGCCGGTGCCGCCGCCGGGCGCGCGATGCCACCACTTGAGCACATCGCCTTCGCGGAACTGCTGGCTCGCGTGCAATAGGATTTGCGCCCGGGTGAGGCGAGGCTCGAGGAGCGTCAGCGGCAGCACGTCCTGCAACTGATCGCGATAACCCGTGGCGCCGCCGAGTTGGTTCGGGCCGACGCGGCCGAACAATCGCGACGCATAAAGCTGGTAGGGCAGCCAGGTGTTCACGAGCCGGTCGAAGTCAGGCCGGTTCGTGCGCACTTCGACCTTGCCCAGCCGCTCGGCCCAGGAGGCGCGCGTCGCGGCAAGTTCGTCCTCAGCCCTGGCCACTCCGATGCGCGCCGCGGCGGCGAGCGCTTCCGGCCGGCTCGGCGCCTGGCCGAAGGCGATCGCGATCTTGGTTTCGCCTCCGGGCGGCAGGACGATCTCACTGCAGAAGGCGGCCACGCGCCGTCCGTCATCGCGCGCAGCGCCGTCGCTTGCGCCAGTCTCGACCATCGCGGGGGTGAGGATGTTGCGACCAGGCCCGCCGAAGAATCGCGCGCGAATGGTTTCGGTCGCTGGTTCCTCGAGGCTCGTCGCCGCAAAGGCAAAGCCGCGCACGAAATCGTTTTGAGGATTCTGAAAGAGAAGCGTCGAACCAACTGTCTCGTCGAGGATCTTGTCGACGCTCGCGTTGGGGCTGTCATCGAGCGCGAGATCGAAATAGGGCGTGACGCGCAGGCGCTTTGGATTCACCCCGTGATTGCGTAGCGTCAAGAGGCGCATGTCGCCTGGGTAATCCGGGGGCGCGAAGACGACATATTCCGTCTCGAGATCGCCGCGCCTCATTGTGAAGGTCGCGACCCCCGGCTCATACACCGCATTGTGAGCCGAGTCGTCGTGCTGAAAGGGCGTGAAGCCTGGCGCGTCGGTTTCGCCGCTGTCGAGGTCGCGCAGATAGATGATCTGCCCCGGCTGCACAGAGGTTACGCTGTCAAAGCGAAACGCCGACAGTCCGTTCTGGCGAGCGTTGCCGAAGGCGGAGAAAATGTCCCCGTCATTGGAGACCATCGTGGCCATGCCGAGTTCGTTCGCCATCACATGCGCCCACGGTCGGGGCGTCCGATGGGTGAGGCTCAGCGCCTTGCCGTCAGCCGAGAAGCCAAACGGCCAACGCGACGGCAAGGCGGGCGTGGGCTCGACGGCGCGTGTCTCGTAAAGGCGTTTTTGCAGTTCCGGCTCTGGAAGAGGCGGGAGGCCGAGGCGGTTTGCGATCAGTTCGGCGGCCCACACTGCGTTATCGGAGCGGCCGACGATGAACTCTGCCTCCGCGGTCTCGCCGGGAGCCAGCATCGACTCAAGTGTGAAACTCGCCGCCGGATCGAACGGCCAGAGCTTGCCTTCGTCATCGAGCTTGCGCCAGCGCCACCGCTCGCAGCCGGTTGGCTTTATGAGCGAGCCCTCGCCGATGAAGCGGATGCGCGAATCCTCATAGCCGACGAGTTCGGCGCCAGGACCCGGCTTGACAGCGAACAACGCTGCTTCGCCGCGCTCGGCGCGCGCCGAGCGCAAAAGCCGGTTGCGCG
>DATDHT010000056.1:0-62509 GCA_036521435.1 Roseiarcus sp. | reverse complement strand
TGAGCCCAGTCGCGCATTCCGATAGAGGTGATCGTTTCGGGCTGGGCGATCAGCTTTCGCCAAGCGGCGCATGCGGCGTCGACGATTGCGTCGTAGTTTTCGAAGACGGTGTTTGAGAGCCAGTTCTGGCGGAGATACTGCCAGACGTTCTCGACCGGGTTCAGCTCCGGGGAGCGGGGGGGGCAGGAAGATCGGCGTGATGTTGTCAGGCACGTCGAGCTTGCTCGTGGTGTGCCATCCGGCGCGGTCGAGCAGCAGCACGGCATGGGCGCCCGCGGCGACGTTGCGCGAGATTTCGTCGAAGTGGAGCTGCATCATGTCAGCGTCGGCGTAGGGCAGCGCGAGGGCCGCGCCGACGCCGCGGGCCGGGCAGATCGCGCCGAACAGATAGGCGTTGTCGTAGCGCTGGTCGGCGGCCTGGCGAGGACGCGTCCCGCGCCTGGCCCACTGCCGAACCTGGCCGTTCTTCTGGCCGATCCGAGCCTCGTCTTCAAACCAGATTTCGACCGGCGTGATCTCGGGCAGGCAGTCGAGATGAGCCTTCAGCGCGTGCGGAAATTTTTTGGAAGCCTCGACGATCCGCTCGCCCTCAGCCGGATGAGGGGGGCCGCGCACTGATATGGGAGAAGCCAAGCTTCTTGAGGAGCTTTCCGACATAGCGTGGATGAAAGTCGACGCCGAACCTCTCGGCGATGACGCGCTTGAGGTCGAGCCGACGCCAGCGCACGACGCCGTCGACCTCACGATCCGGGTCCGCCTCGACGATCTGCCAGGGCCCACCTCGACGATCTGCGCGACCGGGCCAGTCGCTCCGCCGAAAGGCGAGGCTTTGGACCTTCGGTCCAATTGTCGAGAAGCCTGTTCGGACCCGAAGCGTTGAAGCGATGGACCCAGTCGCGCAGCGTCTGGCGGTCCATACCGCCGATCTTCGCGGCGGCACCCCGATCCATTCCATCCCTGACCGCAGCCAGCGAAAGAAGCCGCCGGCTCTGGTTGACGTTCTTCGACCGCCAGGCCGACGCCCGAAGGCTCTTCGGCCGAATAGTCCTCTCGCAATCTGATCGCTGATGGCATGGCGCGAATCCTCCGCGCCAACTTGAATCAGCCCCGCCACGATTCGGGAATCCCCATGAGTCAGCCAGCAGAGCCTCTGGTATAATACCCAGTCCCAGGGAGCGTGACTCGGGCTGGGATTCCCGAATCGGTTGGGGAGTGATTCAAGGTGGCAAACAGAGGAGGTGCGCCATGCCCATTCCGGTTCGAGGCGATTTTGAGACTGATCGTGTCGGAGCGGCACCGAGACGGTCGAAGGATGGGCCGCAAGCGCGGCGACTACTGAGTCTTGCGGCGATTTATGACGGGGCGAGGCGCACCGAGGCGGAGAAGATCGGCGGTGTGACGCTGCAAATCATCCGCTACTAGGTGCTGAAGTTCAACGCGCGCGGACCGGACGGTCTGATCGACCGCAATGCGCTGGGACAGCCGCCGCGGTTGAACGACGCGCATTGAGCGGCGCTGGCGGCAACTCTGGAAAGCGGCCCAGTTGCGGCGGTTCACGGGGTTGTGCGCTGGCGGATCGTCGATCTGCTTCAATGGCTGTACGAGGAGTTCAGGGTCACGGTCGCCAAGCAGACGCTAAGCCGCGAACTGCGCAATATAATTTATCGCAAGCTTTCGGCCGTCCTCGGCATCACGCGCAGGCCGAAGGGGCAATCGAGGATTCTAAAAAAGCTTGCCCGCTTGCCGCGCGGAGGTCAGGCGGGAGAAGGGCCTCGATCCCGGCGCGATAGAGCTCTGGTTCGCCGACGTCCCTCGACAAGCTTAGGATGAGGGCGCGCATCGACCAGAAAAACAAGGCCACGCGACGATAGGTGAAGCGCGGCCCGCGCCCAAGCGCTCCGGTCGATCAGCGAACCACCTCGGCCTACATTTTCAGCGCGGTCTGCCCGAGAGAGGGAAAAGGCGCAGCGCTCGTCATGCCGCGATGCGACACCGAGGCAATGAACCTGCATCTCGCCGAGATCGCTGCGCAAATCGCGCCCGGGAGACACGCCGCCCTACTTCTCGATCAAGCCGGAGGCATCTTTCCGGCAGGCTGCGCGTCCCTTCCAACATCACCCTGATCCCGCTGCCGGCCAAGCGCCCGAACTCAACGCGCAGGAAAGCATCTGACAGTTCAAGTGCGACAACTGGCTCTCCAATCGGATCTTCAAATCCTACGACGACATCGTCGACCATTGCTACGAGGCCTGGAACAAGCTCATCGACCAACCCGAAAATCATGTCCATCGCGATGCGCGATTGGGCCTACCAGTCATCATCACCGAGACTTGGTATTAACGGCCCTGCACCGTTGCAATCTCGTTACTATGAAGATAATTCGTCGCCAGATAAAGGTTTTGATAGCGAGATCCTCGACACGACTGGGCATGTTGGAAAGCCAAAACAGGTCAAGACAAATCTCGGGATCCAGCAGTATGGGGCTGCCACGGCCACGCAGCGAAACGTCCAACCCGCGCTCGCAACAACTTGCTCGTCACATTGGAGCGATTACTCAAGACTCGCAAAGATGATTCCGAATAGCGCGCCGCCTGATTCCCCACATACGCCCCGCCAACAATGGTGCCTATAGACGTATCCGCGATCGCCACTGGAGAAACCCCCATTCGTCCAACGCCCCCAGCGCCAAGACGTGGGCAATTCCATGTGCGCCGCCGCCTCCGAGCGCTATAGCCACCTTAGCCTAGTATTTATTGCTATCTGCCGCCAACTACCTCCACAGCGCCTGCTTTTTTGCTATTGTGGGTTATTGCGCGCCAACCAATATCTCGCCGGAAAAAACCCTCTGGCCATTTGATTCGATCGGTAGCCGCGTACGCTCGCTCACGCGCGTCAGCAACGTCGCTCCCCTGCGCGGTTATCGTTAGGGCTCTTCCCCCATCGGCGAAGATAGCGCCGTCGACTTCACGTGTGCTCCCCTGAAGAACGACAACTCCTGGCACCGATTCAGCATCTTCGATTGCTCCGATCAGGGATCCCCGTAGCGGCTGGCCAGGATAGCCTCGAGCAGCCATCACGACCGCCAGCGCCGCGTCGGAAGAAAATCTAGGTCGGTTGCCGCTCAGAGTTCCGCTGGCACAGGCAACTAGAAGCGGCAGTAGGTCATTTTTGAGACGCGCTAGGATGACCTCTGCTTCGGGATCCCCAAATCGCACATTGAATTCAATCACCTTCGGCCCACGTTCATCGACCATTAATCCTGCAAATAACAACCCTCGAAAGGGCGAACCCCTTTCATTCATCCCGCGCAATGTCGGCGCTACAATTTCCCTCATAACGCGCTGGGTTAGTCTCGGCGTCACTATGGCCGGCGGTGAATAAGCGCCCATCCCTCCGGTATTCGGGCCGCTATCGCCTTCACCCACGCGTTTATGATCCTGCGCGCTGGAGAAAGGCATCGCTATTACGCCATCGCACAAGGCGAAAAACGAAATCTCCTCACCTTCAAGAAACGCTTCAACGACGATTTCCGCTTCTCCGGACGTTCCCGTACTGGACAGAAACCTGTCGACTGCGACCTCTGCCTCTTCAACTGTCTTGGCAACGACAACCCCCTTCCCCGCAGCAAGCCCATCAGCTTTAACGACGATCGGCGCACCACTCTTGCGGATATACGTCTTTGCCTCTTTCGGATCTCGGAATCGCCGAAAATCGCCTGTCGGTATCCCGAATTCGCGGCAGAAATCCTTGGCGTATCCTTTCGACCCTTCGAGCCGGGCCGCGTCTCTCGTCGGGCCGCAGCACAATATGCCTGCGTGTATTAGATCATCTGCCAAACCCGACACAAGTGGGGCCTCGGGACCGACTACCACCAGATTAATAGCCTCTCTCTGACAAAAGGCGACTACCTTCGCATGTTCGGTTAGATTCAGCGGTACAATGTGAGCGACGGTTGCACAACCCGGATTACCCGGGGCCACAAAAAGATTTCCAATAAAAGCGGACTTTTTGCATGCCCGAGCCAATGCATGCTCCCTGGCACCAGAACCAAGAATTAGTACGTTCGTCCTTCGCTCTCGCATCAAATCTTATCCAGCCTTAAGCGCGCTCTCAACTAACGTCTTATTCGGAGGCAATGAACGCCGAGGGATTGACTTCTCGCTCTTGATATAGAGCACCGATACCAACTAATATCAAAGGCTCTGCTGGCTGACTCAGGGGGATTTCGGAATCGCGGCGGGGCTGATTCAAGAATCTCTCGACGTAGTGGAACACGTCGGCCCTGGCGTGGTCCAGCTTACGGTAGACCTTACTGTTAACCCGTTCGGTTTTCAGCGACGAGAAGAAGCTTTCCATGGCGGCGTTGTCCCACATGTTTCCGGGACGGCTCATCGAACAGTCGGCGCCATCGTCCGGCCATCAGCCGCTGGAACTGCTCGCTCGTGTATTGGCTGCAACGGATCCGTGCGCCCGCGCCCCCAGATCGCCATAACAACGCGTCATTGACCAGCCGGCGGCTCGTCGGGAGAACAGGTCGAGACAGCCGCGGCATAGAGCCGGTCCTCGGCTGTCCAGACATAATACTAATGGTCATGAGAGCTGACCGATGTGGGCGCATTTTCGCATTCCGATGGATGTGATGCGTTCGGGCCAGGCGATAAACTTTCGCCACGCATCGCAAGCTGCGTCTACGATGGCGTCGTAGTTTTCGAAGACGGTGTTCGAGAGCCACGTCTGACGCAAGTACTGACAGACGTTCTCGTCCGGATTGAGTTCTGGCGTGCGTGAGGGCAGGAAGATCGGCGTGATGTTTTCGGGCACGTTCAGTTTGCCTGTCGTGTGCCATCCGGCGCGATCGAGCAGCAGCACGGCGTGTGAGCCCTCGGCGACGTTGCGTGCGATCTCGTCGAGGTGGAGTTGCATCATGTCGGTGTCGGCGTAGGGCAACGCCAGCGCTGCTCCGACGCCGCGAGCCGGACAGATCGCACCGAACAGATAGGCGTTGTCATAGCGCTGGTCGGCTGGCTGCCTGGGTCGCGTTCCACGCCGGGCCCACTGGCGGACGAGGCCGTTCTTCTGGCCAATTCGGGCTTCGTCCTGGAACCAGATTTCGATCGCCGTCGTCCCCGGCAACTCTTTGAGATGAGCCTTCTGGAACGAAGCGCCGCTGGAAGAGGAGCTCGCGATTCAGGCGGACAAGCTGATCGGCGGAACCGATACCGTCCTTGTCGTCGACGACACCGCGCTGCCGAAGAAGGGGTCGCATTGGGTCGGGGGCGCGCCGCAATATCCCTCGGTGCTCGACAAGACCGCCAATTGCCAGGCGCAGGTGTCCCTGATGCTGGCGCGGGACGAGGTTCCTGTGATGATCGGCCTGAGCCTGTTTCTGACGGAGAACTGGACCGGCGCCAGTGACCGGATGGCGGAGGCATGTGCCCAAGAACTGGCGGGCGGCAGGGACGAAGCCGGAGATCGCGCTGGCCGAGATCGATCACATCCGCGCCGCAGGTGTTCGGTTGGCGACGGTGCTAGCGGATGCAGGCTATGGCCTGTTCGCGCCATTCCACCAAGGGCTCGAAGGGCGCGGCCTGAAGCGGGCGGTTGGAATCCCGAAGCTGCAGAAGGTCTACCCGAGCAACGTCAGACTCGTCTTTCCGATCGCCGGACGCGGGCGGCCGCGCAAGCGCCATATTCCCAATCAGCTATCCGCGCCGGCTGAAGACGTTCTTACCACCACAAAGTGGCGACGCGTCAGCTGGCGCAAGGGAACCAAACGGCCTTTGGCGGCCTCCTTCGCCGCCGTCCTCGTGCGGATCGCCGATGGTCCACCATAACGCATCCATGAGAAGGGCATGCAGCAATGCCAGGCGAAGGAGGCCTGGCTCGTTGGCGAGCGTCGCGCCTTGGGCGAGCGCAAATACTATCTTTCCAACCTGCCTCCCGCGGAAACCGAATTTCGCTTCAACTGCGAAACACCGGGCCAGCAATTGCAAACCCTCGAACGTTGACCAAACTCAAGGCCTCGCCAAACCCATCTGGGACAGCCCCATAAATATTTCATATTATTTTTTCGAGTGAGCCGAAATGCTTTGGGGAGAAGGCGTGGCGGTGGTTGCTACGCGGCACCCAGCATAGACACCCCGCTGGCTTCGCCACTTCGAACATGCTTTAACGCAAGCGCCTAGAAGGAGCGTCGTTGATGGTGGACCGCTCAATCCCGCACTTTCACAATGATCTCGGCGTCCCTTTGATCAAGGTGGGCGTTACGGAATTTATGTGCACCGGCGCGAGGCCGCCGTTTGACCATCCCCACATTTTCATCGACATGGGCTCCGATATCGAGGCGATCTGCTCTTATTGTTCGACTCACTTCGTCTACAACAGCAATCTCAGCGGGCCCTGCTCGCCAGCCGAGTGCGAATTGCGCGACCTCGCGTGAAGCTTGCCGCGGCGCGCAATCATCGCCGGTGCCGGAATCGCGGGACTTACCGCAGCAATAGCGCTGTTACGTGCGGGGTTCACGGTCGCCATATACGAGAGGGCGAACTCGCTCGATGAACTTGGGGTTGGGTTGCAGGTCACACCGAACGCGGCGCGCATCTTAGCTAGACTCGGTGTCCTCGAGCGGGTGCTACCGTACGCCTCAAGGCCGCGCGCCGTCGTCGTGTTGCGAGGCTCGGATGGCACCGAGCTTATGCGAATGCCCCTGGACGGCGCGGAACGGCGCTGGGGCGCAGCATATTTGGTGACGCGTCGCGCTGATTTGCAGCGCGCGCTCATCGACGCCGTCTGCGGCCAATCGGCCATCGAACTGACGCTAGGCGCGACCGTCCTCAATTTTGCAGATAACGGGGGGCGTCTTTCCGTCGGATTGGCCCGTGGTGTAACCCAAACCCGCGATGAGGCCGATCTACTGATCGGCGCCGACGGTTTGCGCTCCCAGGTTCGTGACCAGTTGGGCTTCGGAGCTCAAGATCAAGCTGAGTTTGCTGGACGCATTGCCTATCGCGCAATCGTCAACGCCAATGACGTTAGTCCTCAGTGGATAGAGAATATTATTCTGCGACTCGGAAAGGACGTGCATCTCGTCCAATATCCCTTGCGATCCGGATCGATCATAAATTTGGTCGCTACGGTCGGCTCAGCCTTGCCGACAGATGGCGCTGATCCTGAAAAGGACGGAGCGGCGAACCGTTCATATCTTGAACGAGCGTTTAGTGGGTGGTCCAGGGAAGCGCGCTTACTGACACAGGCAGCGGTTCAGTGGCGCGCTTGGCCGCTCTATCACCGACCCCCGATTTCTACATTTTCGCTCGGGCGCGTCGCGCTTGTCGGCGACGCAGCTCATCCGATGGTCCCGTTCCTAGCACAGGGTGCAGCCCAAGCCATCGAGGATGCTGGCGCGATCGGCCACATCCTCGCTCAAATGCAAGACATACCCGCTGCTGTTTCAATTTACTCGCGAGATCGGGTAGCAAGGGCTACGCGAGTTCAACGAGAAGCGCTCAAACTTGGCCGCATCTATCATATGAGTGGTCCATGGGCATTCGCTCGAGATACCACAATGCGCTTGCTCGGGCCCCAAGGCTTAATTCAGCGATACGATTGGCTTTATGGCGCGTAACGCTAGGACAAACCGCGCACACACCGAGTACATCTGGATGCAAACTCAATGATGCATGTGAAGAATCTGGCTAAGGAACAGCTTGGTGCGCCCATGCTGCGGATGCTGGAAGAACGGTAGGGGCGCGTTCACCTCCACGATTTCGCCTCCGTCCATAAATACCACGCGATCGGCAACCTGGCGCGCGAAGCCCATCTCGTGCGTCACGACGATCATTGTCATGCCCTCTCGCGCTAGTGTGGTCATGGTATCGAGCACTTCCTTTACCATTTCCGGGTCGAGCGACGATGTCGGCTCGTCGAACAGCATGATCTTCGGGGTCATGCACAATGCGCGCGCAATCGCTGCTCGCTGCTGCTGACCGCCCGAGAGCTGGCTTGGATATTTGTGCGCCTGATCCAGGATTCTCACGCGTGCTAGCAGCTTCGTCGCTAGCTCGTCCGCATCCCGCCGAGGCATTTTACGCACCCAGATCGGTGCCAGCGTGCAATTCTCTAGAACGGTGAGATGAGGAAACAGGTTGAAGTTTTGGAACACCATCCCGACTTCTCGCCGCACTTCATCGATCCGCTTAATTTCGTCGGTCAGCTCCACCCCATCGATCATTATCGATCCGCGCTGATGCCCTTCGAGCCGATTGACGCATCGGATCAGCGTCGATTTGCCGGAACCGGACGGCCCGCAGACCACGATGCGCTCTCCGCGCCCAACCGTCAGGTTGATGTTTCGCAATACGTGAAAGTTCCCATACCATTTATGGACCCCTATAAATCGGATCGCAGCGTTGTCGCCTCGATCGTCGTCGGTCAACGCGCTCGACACTACATGCGCCCTTTGGCGCGAACCCTCTCGATGTGAGCCGAGTATCGCGCCATTCCGAAGCAAAAAATGAAATAGAAGATGCCGGCAAAGACATAGCCCGTCACCATGATCGTTGGCCCAGCCCAGACTGGATCCTTGATCGCATTGTTCATGGCTTCGAGGAAGTCAGTCGCGCCAACAATCGAGATGAGCGTCGTGTCCATGAACAGGCCAATGAAATTGTTGACGATGCCCGGTAGCACCAAAGTCAGCGCCTGAGGCAGTATGATCAGGCCCGTCATGGGAGCATATTTCAATCCGAGCGCCACCGCGGCTTCATATTGTCCTCTCCCCAAAGACTGAAGTCCGCCACGCACTTCTTCAGCCATATAGGCCGCGGAAAATATAATGATTCCGGCTAAGGGACGCAGCAAGCGGTCAGGCGTCCATGTCTCGGGCACAAACAATGGCAACAGATTGTTGGCCATGAACAAGATCGTAATAAACGGCACGCCACGAACGAACTCGATGAATACGACGCTGGCCAACCGGACGACGGGCAGCGGTGAGCGGCGTCCAAGCGCGAGAAGCACGCCGAGCGGCAAAGAGAAGACGATTCCAACAACGGCCGTCAGCAGCGTGACGAAAATGCCTCCCCACAGCTGAGTGTCGACACTCGGCAGACCGAGCCAGGACGAGCCGTGCAGAAGAATGAGCCCCAGAACCGGATAGACAACAAAAAACAGGAAAGCACCCCAAACTCGCCGAGGTGCGTTAATCCGCAGCAACCAGAATATCAGAGCGCCCCCGATAGCCTCCGCTACATCGACGCGCCAGCGCTCGGCGACGGGATACGACCCGAACCGCAAGTAATCCCACTTCGCGACAACGAACGCCCAACAGGCGCCATCTTGATGCTGGCGGCAGGCCGCGCCGTCGCTCGCGCTCCAAATCGCGCGTGTGGTCGCCCAGGCAGCCAATTGCGGCAGCAAATGTGCGACAAGCGCGACGCAGCCGAGAGTGACTAAGGTCGATCCAATCGACGAAAAGAGATTCGCCCGGGCCCAGGCCAGCGCTCCCCTCGATCGAAGCGGTGGCGCTTCTTCAGGCTCCGGCACTTTGCGAGCATAGGCCAGCGCGTCCACGCTTACTCTCCCTTCAGGGCATAGCGCGCATTGAAACCATTGAGGGCCGTGGCGACCGCAAGCGAGATGACCAGATAAACCGCCATGGTGATCGCCATCACCTGGACCGTCGCCTGCGTCTGGTTGAGAACCGTGCCGGCGAAAATCTGCACGAGGTCCGGATAACCGATAAACACGGCAAGCGAGGAATTCTTGACGATGTTCAGATATTGCGACGTGAGCGGCGGCGTTATCAGTCGCATCGCCTGAGGGATGACAACCAGCCTCATCGATAGGCCGTGATGCAAGCCAAGTGCGCCAGCTGCCTCGCTCTGACCAAACGGCACTGCCAAAACGCCGGCGCGAACAATCTCCGCGATGAAAGCTGCGGTGAACGTGACAAGTCCGAACACAAGCGCGGCCATTTCGGGGATGATTTGGAGCCCCCCTTTGAGGTTGAAGCCGGACAGTCGGGCGATATCGAACTCGAACGGCGCCCCGGCCGCAGCTATCACGAGCGCGGGCAGTCCGACGATGAGCGCGGCGGCGATGAGCGCGGTTGGCATTTGTGCGCCGGTCCGGTCTTGTCGCCGCCGCGCCCACACGTGAAATCCGACCGCGGAAACGATCGCAACCAACACCGCACCAAGAAACCAGGCGGCGGCGTGCCGCGCGACAGGCATTGGCAAGTAGAGACCGCGGTTGTTGAGAAAGACGACGCCGGCGATGCCGATCGATTGCCGAGGTCCCGGCAATGACTTGAGAACCGCGTTGTACCAGAACAGCAATAGCAAGAGCAGCGGCGTGTTGCGCATAACGCTTGTGTAAACGAGCGCAAGCCGCGCCAACAGCCAGTTGGGAGAGAGGCGCGCCACGCCGATCACGAAGCCGAGCACCGTGGCCAGCGGAATGGAAATGACCCCGATAAGTAGAGTATTGAGCAGCCCAACCCAAAACGCCCGCCCGTAGGTCGACAGATTGGAATAATTAATCAGATGCAGATTGATGTCGAAGCCGGCGACATCGTTCCAGAATCCGAAGCCCGTCGGAATGCCGCGGGCCCGCATATTGATCACAGCGTTGTAGATCGCGCCGCAAACCAGCGCTGCGATGCCGGCGAGCAGCAGTGTTTGGTAGACTAGGCCGCGCACTCGCTGGTTATTGAGCCAAGACCATCGCTTGGCGTGCGCCGGGTCCATTCCTCAGATCCATGGATCGTTGCTGCGCCTGCCCAGGACGGCGTCGTGCTCGGACAAGGACGGCTCGCCGGCGCAGGTCCGATGCCTCACCACATGTCGAGTGCGACGCGCGCCTCGTCCGACATACGACTCTGTTCCCAAGGCGGATCAAAAACCATGTTCACCTTGGCGCCCGTGACACCCGGGACCGCGCTGACCGCATTCTCCACCCACCCGGGCATTTCGCCGGCGACCGGACAAGCAGGTGCCGTCAATGTCATGTCGACGGTGACAAAACGGCCGTCGTCTATATCAACGTTGTAGATGAGTCCCAGTTCGTAGATGTCTGCCGGAATTTCCGGATCATAAACAGTTTTCAGCGCCGCGATAATGGAATCCGTCAACTGGCTCAATTCGTCAGGCCCCATCGCCGATGGCGGCCTGATCTGCATATTATGCGCGGCTGAGGCTTCGATTTCGCTCGCGTGAGTCCGCGCGTCGTCCATGCCCATCTCCCTACTGGAAGAGCTTTCGCGCGCGGATCAGCGCTTCCGCCAGCGCATCAACTTCGTCGAAGGTGTTGTAGAGCGCAAACGAGGCGCGGCAGGTGGATGTCACTCCGAACCTTTGCAATAGCGGCATCGCGCAATGCGTTCCAGCCCTGACGGCGACGCCCGATCGATCGATCAAAGTTGCGATGTCATGCGCGTGTGCGCCCTCCATCGTAAATGAGACGATGGGGCCTTTGCCTTGTGCAACGCCAATTATGCGCAGGGAACCAATCGACGACAGCAGTTTGTGCCCGTAAGCGCACAACGCTTCCTCATGCGCGCGGACGCGGTGGCGCCCGATTCCCTCGACATAGTCCAATGCAGCCGCAAGCCCGATAGCCTGCACGATTGGCGGAGTGCCGGCCTCGAACCGATGCGGCGGGTGGTTGTAGGAGACCGCCTCCTTCGAGACCTCCTCAATCATCTCGCCGCCCCCTTGGTATGGCGGCAGCTTCTCGAGAAATTCACGCTTGCCATAGAGCACGCCGATTCCAGTTGGCCCATAAACCTTGTGCCCAGTAAAAACGTAGAAGTCGACGTCAAGGTCGCGCACGTCAACGTCAAGATGCACCGCGCCCTGTGATCCATCGACGAGCACGGGGATCCCTCGCTCGTGAGCGATTTTGACGAGTTCCTTGATTGGGACCGCGGTCCCAAGAACATTGGACATTTGCGTTATCGCAACGATCTTCGTTCGATCGCTCAGCGTGCGTTCGAATGCGTCAAGCGAAAAAGAGCCGTCGTCGCCCACATCGACCCACCGCAATACCGCGCCGTTGCGCTCACGATGGAAGTGCCAAGGCACGACGTTGGAGTGATGCTCCATCACGCTCAACACAATCTCATCCCCCGGCCCGATGTGGGCGAGTCCAAAGCTGGACGCAATGAGATTGATCGCCTCAGTCGCCGATCGAGTGAAAACGATCTCCTCGTGCGAGGCGGCGTTGACGAACCGTCGCACGGTCTCCCGGGCCCCCTCATATGCCTCGGTCGCGACGTTAGCGAGATAGTGCAGGCCGCGATGCACATTCGCATACTCGTGCTCGTAGGCGTGCGTCAGGCGGTCGAGGACTTGCCTCGGCTTCTGAGCTGAGGCAGCGTTGTCCAAATAGACAAGCGGCCTTCCGTAAGGGCGCTCGGCGAGGATCGGGAAATCCGCCCGTACCGCTTCGACATCGTAAGTGTCGAGCGCTGGTTGAACTAGCTTATTCACGTCTTCGCCTTCACTGTCTCGTCCGATATCGACTGTCGCCGCCTTCGCTAGATCTGAGCCAAGCTGCGAGCCGATCGCGCAAGGGATCGACCAGCAGTTTGTCCTCGATTCGCTCAATAGACTCCGCTCCAAAAGCCTCGAGCAACATCGCTTTCGCGTCGTTGTTAGCGATACCCCGCGATTGCAAATAAAAGACCTGTTCGGGGTCGAGCGTAGCGACTGTCGCTCCGTGTCCGCACACGACGTCATCGGCGAAGATTTCCAGCTCCGGCTTCTCATTCATCTGCGCGCGTGGAGACAGCAGAATAGCCTGGGACTTCATGGCGCCATCGGTCTTTTGCGCCGCTTTCTCAACGATAATCTTTCCCTGGAACACGCCGACCGCGTCGTCATCGACAATCGCGCGATAGAACTCGCGGCTGGTCCCCGCCGGCGCAGCGTGCACGACCTGCAGCGTCGTGTCGGCGCGTCGGGCGCCGTCGATAAGCGCCAGTCCACCAAGCGAGAGCTCCGCCCCACCTCCGGTCATTCTCACAAAGATCTGCCGGCGCGTGAGTTCCCCACCAGAAACGAGTCCAAAGGCGGCTAGCTTCGCGGCCTTCGCCACTTCGCAGATCTGGGTCTCGATGTGCAGCCCGGGCTCATCGCCAACGACGGCGATGTGGGTCGCCCTGGCACCCTCGGCGAGCGTTATGATCGTCGCCGCGTGTCGCTGGACACCCGCATGAGCGCCCTCGAATATCTCGACGAACGACGCCTGTGCCTCGACGTCGAGCGCAATCGTCGTCCGCGAATAGACCGAGTGGGATGATGGCTCCGTGGTGAGATGGACGATCATGATTGGCTCGGCAAGCTTTGCTCCGCGCGCCACCTTAATGGTACACCCGGGAGGGCTGAACGCCTCGTTCAGGGCCGCTAGAGGATCGTGGACGGCATTGGGCGCGATCGCCCATTCCTCCGCGACGAAGACACCGTTCGGGAGGCGATCCGAAAGTGCGGCGATAAATTGCCCGCCGAGCAAGACCACTCGCGCTCCCGCGGCGAAGCGTTCACACCTGGCCAGAACGCTACGCGCCGCTTCGACGTCGGCCCGCGTTGGCGCAGGCAGGATCGGCGCCGCATCCGGCATCAAGGCGCGCAAATCAGTATAGTGCCAAGCCTCGACCCGCCGGGTCGGCAGTCCAACCGCCGCAAACCGCGCGAAAGCCGCGGCGCGAGCAGGCGATCGCTCTCCTTGCACCCACTCCGCAAATTGCCGGGCAAGAGTTCTTTCGGCAACCGACCGATCGACGACATGCGCGGTCATCGGCGTATTACGCAGCCTGCTCTGCGTAATCGCGATAGCCATTGCGCTCGAGCTCGAGCGCAAGTTCCGGACCGCCGGAGGCGACAATCCGGCCCCGGGCCATTACGTGCACGACATCCGGCTTGATGTAGTCCAAAAGCCGTTGATAGTGCGTAATTACGAGAAAAGCCCGATTCGGGTTGCGAAGGGAGTTGACGCCCTCGGCGACGACTCTCAGCGCGTCGATGTCGAGCCCCGAATCGGTTTCGTCGAGGACGTTGACCCGCGGCGTCAGCAGCGCCATCTGCAGCACCTCTAATCTCTTCTTCTCGCCTCCGGAAAATCCGACGTTGAGTGGCCGGCGCAGCATCTCCTGGTCAATCTTTAGCGCTTGTGCGGCCTCGCGCACGCGGCGCATAAAATCGGGCGTGGTGAGATCGCTTTCTCCACGCGGCCGCCTCTGAGCATTCAACGCCGCCTTGAGAAAAGTCATTGCAGCAACGCCAGGAATCTCGATCGGATATTGGAACGCCAGAAACAGCCCCTTCAAGCTGCGCTCGTTAGGCTCAAGCTCCAGTAGGTTCTCTCCATCAAGTAAAACCTCGCCCGATATGACCTTGTAAGCGGGCTTGCCCGCCAAAACATAAGCTAATGTCGATTTGCCAGACCCGTTCGGGCCCATAATCGCCCCAACCTCGCCGGCGTTCACGCTAAGACTGAGGTCGTCAAGTATCAGCTTTTCTTCGATGGAAACGCTGAGGTTCTTGATCTCTAGCATTGGCCGCTCCCCAGCTCGCGCGCGGCCCACTGAGCTGGCCGTCATCCCACGCTCCCCTCGAGGCTGATTGAAATGAGTTTCTGCGCTTCGACGGCAAACTCCATAGGCAATTGCTGCAGCACATCGCGCACAAAGCCATTTACAATGAGCGCCGTCGCCTCCTCCGCTGATAGCCCCCGTTGCAGGCAATAGAACATCTGCTCATCGGAAACCTTGGACGTGGTCGCCTCGTGCTCGATCACCGCCGAAGCATTCTTTGCCTCGATATAGGGCACCGTATGCGCGCCGCATTCGTTCCCAATCAGCAGTGAATCGCAATTGGTGAAATTGCGCGATCCTGTCGCCAGGCGGTGCGCCGACACCTGCCCTCGATAGGTGTTTTGCGACTTGCCGGCGGCGACTCCCTTGGAGATGATGCGGCTCGTCGTGTTGCGGCCAAGATGAATCATCTTGGTGCCACTGTCGACCTGTTGATGCCCGTTCGAAATCGCGATCGAATAGAATTCTCCGCGCGAGGCCTCGCCGCGCAAAATGCAGGACGGATATTTCCAAGTGATCGCCGAGCCGGTTTCGACCTGGGTCCACGAGATTTTCGATCGGGCGCCGCGACAGTCGCCACGCTTGGTCACAAAATTATAGATGCCGCCGCGCCCCTGAGAATCACCTGGGTACCAATTCTGCACTGTTGAATATTTAATCTCCGCGTCATCAAGGGTTATGAGTTCGACGACGGCGGCGTGAAGCTGGTTCTCGTCCCTCTTCGGCGCCGTGCATCCTTCGAGGTAACTGACATAGGCTCCCCGATCCGCGATGATGAGCGTGCGCTCAAACTGCCCGGTATTCCTCTCATTGATACGGAAATAGGTGGAAAGCTCCATCGGGCACCGCACGCCTGGCGGCACGTAAACGAAGGAACCGTCCGAAAAGACTGCCGAATTCAGAGTCGCGTAGAAGTTGTCCGTGCTCGGCACGACGGTACCGAGATAACGGCGTACAAGATCGGGATGATTTCGGACGGCCTCGGAGAAGGAGCAGAAAATGACCCCGGCCCTCGCTAACTCCGTCTTGAAAGTCGTTGCGATCGAAACGGAGTCGAAGACGGCGTCGACCGCCACCCTAGGCCTCTCCACTCCCGCCAGTATCTCTTGCTCGACGAGCGGGATGCCGAGTTTGGCGTATGTGCGCAGCAACTCCGGATCAATCTCGTCGAGCGACTTCGGCGCCGGACCAGATTTTGGCGCGGCAAAGTAATAAATCTCCTGGTAGTTGATCGGCGGATGGTTGACCCGCGCCCATTTTGGCTCTTCCATTGTTTGCCAACGACGAAACGCCTCCAGCCGCCATTCCAGCAGCCATTCCGGCTCATCCTTCTTTTCCGAAATAAATCGAACGGTGTCTTCGTTCAGGCCCTTGGGGGCCATATCCGACTGGATCGGGCTGACGAAACCATATTTGTAAGCGTCGACCTCAATCGAACGTACACGATCGACGGTCTCCTGGACGGCCGCCATAAGTGACTTCTCCTCGCCTTAACGGTTTCAAGGACCGCCGGTGGGGGTCATGACAGCCCCGGCTCAGAAAGTTCGCTTGGGTCGGGCGCTGCAGGCTCTATATGGCGTTCATGCCCGCCGATTGCAAATGTCGATTCCGCTGGGCGCGCTAAAGTTGCTACCCTCGCCTAGATTAAACAGAACGTATTTGTTCATCGCTGTCAAAAATGACCCCGGGTGCCGGGTCACGCCATCGCCTCGCCACGCAATTGAGCTGAGAGCTTCTTCAGATCGATCGGATCGGAGTCACGCTCGCGCGAAACGTGGGCTTGGCGGTCCTCAGCGCGCGCCGAAATGTCCGCGAACTTCAATCGCATCGGTGTAGCGATCGCCTCGCCGAACGCGATCGCTTCACGGTCGGCAATCGAGGACAGGAAGGCGATGGTGCTGCTGGCTGAAACGCCCGCCGCGGCGCGGATGATTCCCTTATCGAGCTCGTTGGCAAGCCGCATGGCGAACATAGTCGAACATTGCGAGAGCACCGTCGGGTCGAGTTCCGAAGGACGTTGTGTAACTACCCCGAGCGAGGCGCCATACTTACGTCCTTCCTTGGCGATGCGTCCGATGGCCAGCCGAGCCGGGCCAAAGGCTTGCCCGCTGGAGGAGGAAATATAGCGGTGCGCTTCTTCACACAACACATTGATTTCATAGGTACCTGAGGACCAAAAGGCGATCTCGAAGGCGAGTCGAGCCAGCACAGACACGACCGAGTTTGTGACTTCGTTGGGCAAACCCGCCAGCCGGACGATCGTAACAGGCAACCCCCGGGTCGGGACGCGAAAGAGCCGAGAAATTACTTTGGCGATGTCGTCCTCGACCACCAGCCTGCCGAACATGAACCGATAGCGGGGATCGCGGTTCAGCCCCTCGAGTCGGTGGCGTAAGGCCCGCAAATCGGAGCGCGGAAACCGCTGATCGAGCATGCCGAGCCATTCTTCGATGATAGCGACGACATCGATGATGCGATAGGGCGTTGGCGCGTCGGAAGTTATTGAACTTCCCTCAGCAATCGGCTGGCGGCGCACCGTGCTCGTGCCGGCCAACGAACCCAATTCCGCCTGATACTTCGCCCGCGCGATGCGAATGACCTCATAGAGTGCGTCCCGTTCGTCCGGGTGAGGCTGCCGGTTGCTAAAGACGACATCGGCCAATTCATCGAATTTAAACATCCAGAATGGCAGCTCTAGACTTTCCGAATCGATGATCTGCGCCAGTCCCGGAAAATGGGCCGCGTATTCGTTGTGTGGGTCGAAGATAATAATTCGGAGCTTCGGCATCACGGCCAGAGACTTCTTCAGCAGCAGGCTGACCGCGGTGGTCTTGCCGACGCCGGTTGATCCCAAAACAGCAAAGTGCCGACGCATCAATTCGCCAACGTCAATCTCCGCAGGGATATCGTCGTTCTGGCTCAACCTCCCGATCTCGACGCCCTGCCGGCCGCGAAATGTGTAGATGGCTCGGAGATCGTCCGCGCGGATTCGGTGCGCAGGCGCGCCCAAAGACGGAAACGAGCGTACGCCGCGATGGAAAAACGGTGCGCCATCGGAATCGTCGATAATCTCGCCGTTCAGCTCAATTGTGACACGGGCGGCGTTGGCCTCGTCTTCGGACCAGCGGCCGTCATCGGTCGCAACTTCGCAAACAGTGCCTACCAGACGGGAGGTCCGGTGAACGATTGTAACGAGATGGCCAACCGACCACTCCTCTTCCTCGACTTTGAGCGGGCAGCTGATGACGCCTTGTGTTCCGTTCAAAGCCACCAGTCGTCCAATGACGCGTGTTGGCTGAAGCTCTCGCTGATCGGACCGAAACTCCTCCTTCCTATCAATTTGCTCGGTCTCACGTCGCTCCGGCCCCATTGGGGCCTTTGAACGCACGGATCGCAAATCTTCCGCTTTGCCAATCCTTTCGAGAGCGTCGCGAAAAAATTGGCTGTCGGTTCGGAACGAGTGCATGTCTGACCGATCGCTGGCAGAAGGCGATGAAAGAGATCAGGGACGAACTTGCCCGCGCGCCCGTGAAGAATCCGTCTGGCGGATCGATGCATTTTGAATCGTGCGCCGTCTTGGACGGGCGGGCGCTCTGTGATCGCTGTCGGCGTCTGCGGATTTCGGCGAAGCTCAAACAGACGCCCGGATCTCCGGTTCGCCCCCAATCAGACGAGCAAACTGTCGCACCCGCAATAGAAGTCGCTCGCCGCTGAGCGCCCCGAGGTCGATCGGCAAAGTCAAGACCACGCGACCTTTTGCGCACGCCATGGGGGCGCGTGGCAGCACCCCAGGCATCGCCGCCGAAACGTTATAAGCGACCCGCATCGCCGCGCCGATAATGCGCGCCCGATCGAGTTGCCGCGCGGTCACCAACGCGCGCGACTGGGGCGACACGAGATCTTCACTGGACATGTGGCGGTAGGAAGCGGCCAGCGCCAGAAACGCGCGCGATGGATGATCAACGCCGATGAACGCTGCGTTGGCCACCAGATCGTAGGCTTGGGCCCCCCGATAGTCGGGATGGGCGCGCCAGGAAATATCCGACAACAAACATGCGGCATGGCGAAGGCGCCGATCCTGATCGTCCTCCTCGAGATGAGTTGAGGCGATCAGGCGGCTTGTCCAGGCGTACAGCTCTTCGCCATGCTCCGGCGCGCGCGAACGCAGTTGGTTGAATTCGCGCGCCGAGAGAATCAGCGGATCTTCCGCCTGTTCCTCAGGAGAGAGGTGCGAGTAGATTAGCCCCTCACGAACGCCGAGGGCCGAAACGACAATCTCCTTCGGATTGCACCGGCGGATGATCTCCTCCAGCACTGCAGCGCCGTATGCTAGCAAAGGCCTGCGGGCTGCCGACACCGACTCAATCGACAGGAGCGCGTCGGCCTCGATCCGTTCGACCAGCGATGCGAACTCGAGCGCGTCGCGTGAAGGGATGACGTAATTGTGCATTACGTTCATCGGATACTGCCGCTGCCGCATATGCAGGCGCGCAAGAGCGCGCCAAGTGCCGCCGACGGCATAGAACGTCCGACCAGGCAACCCTTGGAGCGCTTTCACCGCCGCGAGTTTCTCACGGACGATCTTGGCGGCCTTTTTCGGCGATCGTTCAGAAAGGTCCATCAGCGACAGGCCGCCGAGCGGCAGGCTGACCCCCGGGCTGGCCTCCTCGCCGCGAACGTCGACAAGCTCGAGTGAGCCGCCACCCAGATCCCCGACAAGGCCATCCGCTTTGTAAATCGAACTTATGACGCCAAGGGCCGACAACCTTGCTTCCCGCTGGCCGCTCAACAGCTCGATTTTACAATCGAGCAGGCGTTCCGCGCGATTCAGAAATTCGGCCCCGTTTGCTGCGTCGCGCACAGCCGCCGTCGCGATGCCGCTCACGTCGCGAATGCCCATCGTTTTGCAGAGAACGCGAAAGCGCTGAAGCGCTGCAAGCGCCTTGAGAACACCGTCCTCCGGAAGAAGTCCCGTCGTCGCTACGCCTCTGCCGAGGCCGCACAAAGCCTTTTCATTGAAAGTTGGAGTCGGAGCGCGTGACTGCGACTCGTAAGACACCAAGCGCACCGAGTTCGAGCCGATGTCAACAATCGCCACCGGCTTTCCCGGCAACCGTCCTCGCGCATTGTCGAGCATAACCAACCCCGTCGGGCGCCCCCGTGTCGCCCGGCACGGCCCTCTATCAGACGCGCCTTCGGAGCGCCATCGGAAAGGAGTCCATCAGCGCCTTGCCGCGACCCGAAAGACTCGGATTAGTCATGAAATAGTTGTGCGCGTTGAACGGCTCCTCGCCCTCGGCGGGGACAATTCTTTCGCTCGAGCCGTCAGGCAGGATTCGAAAGCTCTGCTGGTTGTCCATAAGATTCGCCTGCATGATTTGATCGAGGACGTGTTCGTGAACCGTCGGATTGAGCAGCGGGACAAGCGCCTCGACACGCCGATCGAGATTGCGCGGCATAAGATCGGCTGATGAAATAAATGCCCGAGCCTTCGGGTTGGGCAGGCCCGAGCCGGCGCCAAACGCGTAGATGCGGGCATGCTCCAGGAAACGGCCGACGAGCGATTTGACGCGAATGTTGTCGGAAAGTCCCGGAACGCCTGGCCGCAGGCAACAAATACCACGTATCACGATGTCGATCTGCACGCCCTCTCGACTAGCGGCATAGAGAGCGTCGATGATCTGCGGATCAACAAGTGCGTTGCACTTGATCCAGATCTGCGCTGGCCTACCCAGTCGGCCATAGTCGATTTCATCAGCGATACTGCGCAGAAGCGTCTGCTTGAGCGTGATCGGCGAAATCGACATTTGCTCAAGCCCGTCCGGCTCGGCGTAGCCAGTGATGAAATTAAATATGCGCGCGACATCTCGGCCGATTGCGGCATCCGCAGTGAAAAGCGAAATGTCCGCGTAAATCCTGGCGGTCACGGGGTGGTAGTTGCCAGTGCCCAGATGACAGTAGTTGACAAGCCCCCCACCCTCACGTCGCACCACCATCGAAAGCTTCGCGTGCGTCTTGAGCTCGATGAACCCATAGACGACCTGCGCGCCAGCGCGCTCCAGATCCCTCGCCCAGCGGATGTTGGCCTCCTCATCGAAGCGGGCTTTCAGCTCCACCAACGCGGTGACCGATTTCCCAGCCTCCGCCGCTTCGATGAGGGCCCGGACGATCGGACTGTCAGCCGAAGTCCGGTAGAGCGTCTGCTTGATCGCGACCACGTTGGGATCGTGCGCCGCTTGATTGAGGAACCGAACGACCACGTCGAACGATTCGTAGGGATGATGGACGACGAGGTCCTTCTGCCGAATCGCGCCGAAAATATCGCCGCCAAGCTCCTTGACGCGTTCCGGAAAGCGAGGGTTGTAAGGGGGAAACTTAAGCTCAGGGCGATCGATCGCCACCAGTTGCGACAGGTCATTGAGCGCGAGCATACCCTCGATCTGCACGATGCCAGACGGGACGACGTCAACGTCGCCCGCCACGAACGCGCGTAACGATTCGGGCATACTCGCCTCGATCTCGAGCCGGATGACAATGCCGCGCCGGCGCCGTTTGAGGGCGCTCTCGTACAGGCGGACAAGGTCTTCCGCTTCCTCCTCAATTTCAATGTCGCTGTCACGAATGACGCGGAAAGCCCCCTCCCCCAGGACTTCGTGGCCCGGAAACAAAAGCCCGATAAAGGCGACGATCAAGCGATCAAGCATGACGAAGCGCGCGGCGCCCCCAAGGGAACCGTCGGGCAGCCGGAGAAACCGTTCGACGCTCCCGGGGATGCGCACGAGCGCGCTCATTGTCGTGCCATCCCGTGGATTCAAGAGTTCGAGCGCCAACGTGAATCCCAGATTGGGAATGAATGGGAACGGATGCGCCGGATCGACCGCAAGCGGAGTCAGAATCGGGAACACGTGCAAGAGGAAATAGTCCTGCAGCCAGTCTCGTTCTCTGCGTGTCAGATCGCCGACGTTGAGGATGACAACGCCGTTTGCGACGAGTTCGGATTGCAATGCCCTCCACCGCGCCTGCTGGGAAGCGATCAACTCGGCGACACGGTCGCTAATGCGCTCAAGCTGTTCTGCGGGAGTGCGCCCGTCGTCGGAGACCTCCGCGACGCCGGTCAGCACCTGACCGACCAGGCCCGCCACGCGAACCATGAAAAACTCGTCGAGATTGGTGGCCGAGATCGAGAGGAACCGCAGCCGCTCGAGGAGCGGATGGCTTGCGTTCGCGGATTCCTCCAACACTCTACGATTGAACTCGAGCCACGACAGTTCGCGATTGATAAACCGCTCGGGCGAGGATAGCAGCGAGGGCGACTCGTCATTCGCCGCGATCGTCGCGGTCGATGGCAGGGGTTCCTCTTTCGTCGCAAGCGCGCGCGGCAAACAAATCTCCTTTTCGGTCGGCGGAAATATTGATCCAATTCCTGCGCGCCGCAAGCACGGCAAGAGCGCCTTGTTGCCCTGCGGACCACCTCGCTTTATCGGGGGAGAGCCCGGCGTCCCGGATAACTGGGTGATAACTTGGTCCTCTGACGGCAAGGAGCATTCGTTACGTGAGCGTCCGATCAGTCTCACTGATGAAAAGGCGCAGTCCTGGGCGAGGCAAGCGATGAGAGACCTGCGGTTTCGGCGCAAGATGAGCAACATTATGTCGGCGGGGGAGTACCTTTGCCGGAGTGCCAGGGTCTATCCTGCGATTGACTCGTCGCCTGGCTCGCCTGCCCTAGACGAAGGGTTGGCCTAAGGAATTGGGAGCGCCAGCAAAAACGTTGTTATCGCATTCGAGGCGACCGTTACCGCTGTCCAGCGGGCAGCTCGACGATTCAAGCCTCGCCGACTCCTCGCCCGCTTTTAGCAGCGCGACGCGAGAATCTCCATCACCCGGCGAGTCGTAAGTCCAATCTCCAGGCAAATGGAGAGGCATCTTGCTGGCGCGCAACCAAAGCCATGCCGCCCATAGACCGACAATCAGTCCGAGTCCGGCGCTTATTAATCCAAGCTCTTTCATGTAACGCTTCCGCACGCTCGTATGTAGGGAGAGACGCGGCCAGGATGATCGATCACACGCCTACGCTCTTGTCGAGTATGCAAATCCCTATGCCTTGACTTTCTGCCGCATCAGTCCGCGTTCGTCTCCGATATGGGATTCGGTTGATGAGACCGCTCGGCCTTCCCGAGGAGCGGCGCCCGAGGAGCGGCGAACGTGCCCAGTCGAGGGCCGGGACGTGGGACGCAGCCATCGGACGCAGGGATGTTGTCGTGGAACTAATCTACATAATATTTATGATATAAAACTTCCTTTGAGCGATCTCGCCAGCGCCTCCGCGCGAGGCATGGAGCGTGGAACTAAAACGGGTCCTAAGGCATTGAAACCATGAGGGCGCGCCGGTAAAATGACGGTTAGACCAGCGGAACTTTCTGACATTGGTTCCGTCGTCGCTATCGCTGAGGCTCCGCCGCGGCGCGCAACGAGTGAGCGAGTTCGGCGAGGGCTTGCGGATAGATCCGGTGTTCCTCTTTCAGGACGCGCGCTGCAAGCGCGGCCACATCGTCCCTCGGAAGAACGGACACGCGCGCCTGGGCAAGGATCGGACCGGCGTCGAGTTCCGCGGTCACGAGGTGAACCGTACAGCCGTGCTCGAGGAGCCCTTGGGCCAGCGCGCGCTCATGGGTGTTGAGGCCGCGCAGCTTCGGCAACAGCGAGGGATGAATGTTGAGCATCCGTCCTCGCCATCGCTCGACGAAGGGTGGGCTCAAAACACGCATGAAGCCCGCGAGGCAGACAATTTCAACTGAGGCGGAGGTGAGCCGCGCGTCGAGCGCCGCCTCGAACGCCGGCCTGCCCGTGTAAGCTCGAAAGTCGATCGCCTCGGCAGGGACGCCCATGTCGCGCGCCAGCGACAGGCCTGCCGCCGCCGGATCGTCCGATAGAACAAGGCGGATTTCAGCCGAGAAGTCCGGCGATCGAGCGGCTTCGATCAAAGCGCTCATGTTGGAGCCGCGCCCCGATATGAGAACCGCTGTTCGCACCCGGCGCGTCACCGCCTAAGCCTCCCATGGGTGAGCAGTCGGCGGTCCTGGGTTGGAACAAGCTCACCGATCAGGACGGGCGAGAGGCCTACGTCAGCAAGCGCGTCCCGCGCTTCTGCCTCACGGTCGGCAGAAACGAACGCCGCCATCCCGAAGCCGCAATTGAAGGTGCGCAGCATCTCCCCTTCGTCGAGATCGCCAACCGAAGCGAGCCAGGAGAAAACCGGTTGCGGAGTGAAGGCGTTGAGATCGAGCGAGACGGCGAGACCATCGTCCAGCACGCGCGGCAGATTGTCCGGGTAACCTCCGCCGGTGATATGGGCAAGCGCGTGGATGCCTTGGGTTCGCTTTAACGCATCGAGCATCGGGAGCACATAGAGGCGCGTCGGCGTCAGCAGCGCGGCGGCAAGCGAGCGTGACGGATCGAACGGGGCAGGAGCCTCCCATCCGAGGCCAGACCGCGCTACAATGCGCCGAACCAGCGAAAATCCATTGGAATGAACGCCCGACGACGGCAGGCCGAACACAAGGTCCCCCGGCTTCAGTCCGGGTCGGGGTAGCAGGGTTCCGCGTTCGGCGGCCCCGACGGCGAAGCCGGCGATGTCGAAATCGCCAGGCGCGTAAAGGCCTGGCATCTCGGCTGTCTCTCCGCCAATCAATGCGCATCCCGATTGCGCGCACGCCTCGGCAATGCCCTGTACGACGGTGGACACGACCTCCTCGTCAAGCTTGCCTGAGGCAAAATAGTCCAAGAAAAACAATGGCTCCGCGCCCTGAACGACGATGTCGTTGACGCACATCGCCACGAGGTCCATCCCGATCGTATAGTAAACCCCGCTCTCGACAGCGACCTTCACCTTTGAACCGACGCCATCGTTGGCGGCGACCAAGATCGGGTCTACAAACCCGGCCGCTTTAAGATCGAACAGTCCGCCGAATCCGCCAAGCTCGGCACCCGCACCCAAGCGGCGCGTGCGGCGAGCGAACGGACGTATTCGATCCACAATCCGGTTGCCGACATCGATGTCGACTCCCGATTCGGCATAGGTCAGCGGCTTTTGGCTTTCGGGCATTCCGCCTCCGCGCGGCTTCGGTGCCGACCGGACTAATGGCGCGCGCCGCAACGCGCAAGGACGTCAAGCACCTGTTTTCCAACCTCGGCGACTTCGTGTTATCCTTGGTCCCGGTCGTTCGGACGTATGGCGAAGTCCAAGAACGGGATGGCTGGGCGGCGGCGCCAGGGCGTCTATAATTGATGAATATCGGCACGCTCCTCAAAAATTTACCCAATTTCATCACGCTGGCGCGAATGCTGATGACGCCTCTCGCAGTCATGATGATCATTTCGCAACGGTTCTTTCCCGCATTCCTTATTTTTATTCTGGCCGGCGTTTCCGACGCGATCGACGGATTCGTCGCCAAACGATTTGCTCTCCGGACGGAACTCGGCGCCTATCTCGATCCACTCGCCGACAAGGCGCTGCTCATTTCGATCTACGTTTCCCTGGCCATATATGCCGGTTTGCCGGCCTCGATCGCCATCACAGTTGTGTCGAGGGACGTGATGATTTTGATGGCTGTGTTGGTCTCCTGGTTGCTGGACAAGCCGGTTGAAATCCGCCCCGTCTGGGTGTCGAAACTGAATACGGTCGCGCAGATAACGCTTGCTGGCTTCGCGCTTGGGGTCCGCGCGTACGGCCTCGACCAGCCGCTTCTGCAAAGCTCCCTTGAATGGATGGTCGCCGGCACAACTCTGGCTTCGGGCGGCGTCTATATCGCCCAGTGGCTAGACCATATGAGCCGGTAGTGCGCAACGATGCTCCGAAGCCTTGCAGCCGTAACAGTGTTTGTTCCGAGCTACGATGATGGGCTCGCGTTTTTTCGCGATGTCCTCGGCTTCGTGGTTCTTGAAGACACCCAGCTCTCCCCCACGAAGCGCTGGATTGTTGTCGCCCCGTCACGCGGCGCAGGCACCGCGCTGGTGCTCGCGATTCCGAGCAACGAACGTCAAAGGGCCCGTGTTGGCGACCAAACGGGGGGGCGGGTTGGCTTTTTTATTCACTCTGGAGACTTCTGGGGTGATTATGAACGGCTGCGTGCGCGTGGCCTCAAATTCCTGGAAACGCCGCGCGGCGAAGCTTATGGGCTTGTTGCAGTCTTTCTCGATCCCTGGGGCGGCAAATGGGATTTGCTGCAGCCGGCCAGTGGAGCTTCTGAAACGCGATGAGTTTCGGCCGGGTGACCTTGGAGCGCCAGATCCTGTTCTGGGGACTCGGATTGGTCGGCCTCTTGCTGATTGTCTATCTGCTGGGCTCAACGATAACGCCCTTCGCCGCCGGCATCGTTCTCGGCTATCTCCTCGACCCGGTCGTGCTCAAACTTCAGAGGTTAGGATTCAGTCGCCTCGGCGCATCGCTTCTTATTCTCACGGTTTTCGTCCTGACCGTCGCCCTTTTTTTTATTCTCATTGTTCCGGTGCTGGGCAGTCAATTCATTGCCTTCGCTCAACACTTGCCCGGCTATGCGATGCGGTTGCAGGCGATCGCGGTAGAGGAGGGCAACGCGTTCATTGCGAAATACGGCGGCCATTGGCTGGATGCCTTCGGGCTCCGCCAACAATTGTCTAGCGCGCAAATTCAAAAATCCGTCGGCGATTTCGTCGCACAGAGCGCACAGTGGCTTCTCGACGCTTTCACACGGCTGGTGTCTGGCGGGGCGGCGCTGTTCAATTTCCTGTCGCTCTTGATCGTCACGCCTGTTGTCGCCTTTTATATTCTTGTCGACTGGCACAGGATGATCGCGAAGCTCGACTCTTGGCTTCCGCTCGATCATCGGGAAACACTGAGAAAAATCGCTCGAGAAATAAACCACGCGTTGGCAGGTTTTATACGCGGCCAGTCTATCGTCTGCCTGTTCCTGGGGATATGGTACAGCGTTGGCTTGACGCTGATCGGTCTCGACTATGGTTTTCTGATTGGCGTTGTCGGCGGCCTTTTGAGCTTCGTGCCCTACGTTGGTTCGCTGACCGCGCTGGTGCTTTCGCTTAGCGTTGCCCTCTTTCAGGGATGGCCAAACCTGAAGCTGTTCTTGTTAGCTCTCGGCATTGTTGGAAGCGGTCAGCTCCTCGAAGGAAATGTCCTCTCGCCGCAGCTCGTCGGCGAATCGATCGGACTTCATCCGGTCTGGTTGATGTTCGCGCTCCTTGCCTTTGGACAGTTGTTTGGCTTCCTGGGCCTGATCATCGCGGTTCCAACTGCGGCGGCGATCGGCGTCATCGTTCGTCATCTCATCGGTCTTTACCTCGCGAGTTCGTTTTACGGCGGCAGGTCGGAACCGGAGATCCGATGATGTCGCGGCCTCGTCAGCTGACGTTTCGCTGGCCGCATTCGCCGAGCTTCGCGCGCGAAGACTTTCTGCCAGCGCCTTCCAACCTCGACGCGCTGACCGCAATCGAACTTTGGCCAAACTGGGCTGGCCGAATGCTAATGCTTGTCGGGCCTGAGGGAGCAGGCAAGAGTCACCTCGCGGCGATTTGGGCTCGCACCGCCGGCGCTATCGGTCTCGTCGGAGACGGGTTGGATGAACAGAGCGTGGTGGCCTGCGCCGGAGGCCGGTCGGTGCTGATCGAAGACGCCGACCAAGCAATGGGCGCCGAGGCGATGCTTTTTCACCTGATCAATGCCGCGCTGCAATATGACGCGTGGGTGCTTCTAACCTCTCGTACAGCGCCTGACACATGGGAACTCAATACTCCCGACCTTTTGTCGCGACTTCGACTAGCGCCTATTGTTCGCCTTGCCGCGCCCGACATTGAGTTGACCGAGGCAGTCCTCTTCAAGTTGTTCAGCGATCGGCAGCTTCAGGTGGAGCCGCATGTAATCGCCTTCATCGCGCTCAGGATCGAGCGTTCGCTTGGAGCCGCCCGAGAGCTTGTCGCCATGCTCGACAACGAGGCTTTGACGCAAGGTCGACGTATAACTCGCATGATGGCGAGCGACGCCTTGCGCGAAATCGCCTTGAAGAGCGAATCGCCCTAGCCGGGCCACAAATTCGTGTTTACAATCCCTTAATCATCGCTGGCGGCATCGGAGATTTGAGGCCGCGCGGCGACAAAATAAAAGGCCAAGATCCCGGAGGAGACAATGCGTAAGTCCCTCATTCTTGCTCTCACGGCAATCGGCGGCGGCGCAAGCTACGCGGCAGGCGTGACCGAGGTCGCGACAGGTCCCGGTATGGACGACCCCACCACTTGGCGTTGGCACGTGTCATCAATTCTGGCCGCGCAAAGCGACTCAGGCTCCCGACGCCTGGAAGTCGGCGTCCTCGGCGCTGAGGCGTTCAACCAACGGTACGAACGCTACACGCCGCTGGGGTTGCCGCAGCCCCGCAGCGATTCGCGCTAGAAGCGTTCCGGCGGGATCGCAATCGCGCGGCCAGGGTAATCGGGTGAACGATATGTCTGCGCCTCGCCGCGCAGTCGTGGCCGCGTGTCAAGGATTTCAGAACGTTAGGCGCCAAAAACTGTCCCTTTTCCATTTTTTCAGTATCCGCGTCAGTCAGGTTTCCTCGCAGCCGGCATCCTGGCAAGGGATGGCCCTCTAAATTCTCTTCATCAGAAATATTGTAACACAAATTCTATTTATGTCAATAACTGGATCGCGTATTGCGTAGGCGCCTGGGCCGCCTCGCAGCCGGCGCTGGCTACCCTGACCGTCTCGAACGGTGGCGGCGCTTGCTCCTAATCTTTCGGCTGACGTTGCATGCAGAGAGCGCGCGGCAATCAGCGATTCACATCCAGGGCGCCGAGGTTTTGCGCCCGCGCCCAAATGCGCTCGAAATTGCCCTCAAACGCATCGACAACCGACGGGTCAGTAATGAAGATGGCATCGTTGTCCTGGCTGGCGAGCCCCGACCGAGAGAAGTTGCCCGAACCGGTGCGCAACACCGCCCCATCGACGGCATAGGCTTTCAAATGCATGAGAACGCCCTCGCCCTTGACGCGCGCTACGACGTTCGGATGCGCGAGCAACGCTTCGACAGGGCCGCCCCGCGTGGCTCCGTGCTCTGCGAACTGAGACTTATCCAGATAGAGTCGGATGAGGACGCCGTGTTCCGCCGCGTCGGTCAAGGCCTCGATGATGCGCGGGTCGGATAGAACGTAAGCGGCGATATCGATGGACAACTGGGCCCGGCCAATCTCCTGGGCATCGACACTTTCCAGGTTTTCACGCGGCGCGTAGTGGATCTCCGGCTGAGATCCAACGGCCTTGGACCCTTCGGCCTTGGGCCCCCTCTCGGCCCAGGCAGCTCCGAGCGCCACTAAAGCCACGCAGGCGCTGAGAAAGACACGAATCGCCAAGGCCAAACAACCGGTTTGATAATTGCAACTTATTAGTTGTGTTTGGTTGCAAATGCAAGAGTGTTTGCGGACGAGGTAGGGATGCAAACGCTTCAATCGAAAGCCGAAGCGCTCTAATATCGCATCCGGCACGGCCGGCTCGAAGCGTGACGACATGAGGGCTCATGAACGCGATCACCGAGATTACCCGGCGTCACTCGGTCTGTCCGCACGACTGCCCTTCGGTTTGCGCTCTTGACGTCGAGGTGATTGGCGGCAAGCGCATCGGCCGCATCCACGGAGCGCGCGACCAGACCTACACGTCCGGCATCGTCTGCGCCAAGGTCGCTCGCTATTGGGAGCGCATCCATCACCCGGATCGGCTCACTCACCCGCTTCAGCGCGTCGGCCCGAAAGGAAGCAGGCAATTCGCGCCGATCGGTTGGGATGAGGCGCTCGACCGGGTCGCTGATAATTTCTTGTCGGTCGAGCGCGAGGTCGGACCCGAAGCCGTGTGGCCATACTTCTACGCCGGCACGATGGGGCTCGTAATGCGCGACGGCATCGAGCGCCTTACGCACGCGAAGCGCTATTCCCGTTTCCATGGGACAATTTGCGTCGGCATCGCTCACCCAGGATATGTCGCCGGAACCGGTCGGTTGATGGGCGCGGATCCGCGGGAAATGGCGAAGTCCGATTGCGTCGTCATTTGGGGCACCAACGCGGTCGCGACCCAGGTCAACGTCATGACCCACGCGGTGCGCGCGCGTAAGGAACGCGGCGCGAAGATTGTCGCCATCGACATCTATGAAAACGAAACTATGCGTCAGGCCGATCTCGCAGTATGCGTGAGGCCAGGAACGGACGGCGCACTGGCCTGTGCAGTGATGCACATTCTGTTTCGGGACGGGTTGGCCGATTGGGATTATCTCGAACGATACACTGATGCGCCGCATGAGCTCGAGGCGCACATGCAGACTCGCGACCCCGCATGGGCGAGCGCGATCACCGGCGTCGCGGTTGCGCAAATCGAGGAATTCGCCGCACTGGTCGGGCGCTCCAAACGTAGCTTCTTCCGCCTTGGTTTTGGTTTCTCGCGACAACGCAACGGCGCGGCGAACATGCACGCAGCGTTATGCATTCCCGCGGTCACCGGCGCGTGGGCTCATGAGGGCGGCGGAGCTTTCCACAGCAACAGTGGCCTCTACAAACTGCAAAAGACAATGATCGAGGGGCTGGACGTCCGAGACACAAGCGTTCGTCGTCTGGACCAGTCGCGGGTCGGCGCGATCCTGACCGGCGAGGCGGAGGCGCTGAAGGGCGGTCCGCCCGTTAGAGCCATGCTGATCCAAAATACGAACCCGCTCGCGGTTGCGCCATATCAGGAGAAGGTGCGTCGTGGCTTTTCGCGCGATGACCTGTTCACCTGCGTCCACGAGCAGTTCATGACCGACACGGCGCGCTACGCCGATATTGTCCTGCCCGCCACGATGTTCCTGGAACACGACGACATCTACACCGCCGGGGGTCACCAGCATCTGCAATTCGCGGGCAAGGTGGTCGACCCGCCCGAGGGCTGCCGCTCAAATCACGAGGTGATTGCTGAGCTTGCCCGACGCGTCGGCGCCGAGCATCCCGCATTTTCGATGTCGCCACGCGAGATCATTGATTGGACGCTGCGGGAATCCGGCTACGGCGATCTTGCGACATTGGAAAAAGAACGGTGGCTCGATTTGCAACCCCCATTCGAGGAATCACACTTCCTCAGCGGCTTTGGCTTTCCGGACGGAAAGTTTCGGTTCAAGGCGGATTGGAAAAACGCACCGATCGCGAATGACGGATTGCGGGGCCCCTGGCGCGCCATGCCGAGTCTGCCCGACTATTGGCCGATCAACGAGGCCGCTGACGACGATCACCCGTTCAAGCTTGCGACCTCTCCGGCTCGAAATTTCCTCAATTCGACCTTCACTCAGACGCCGACCTCGTTATCGAGGGAACAGCGACCCGAGGTGCTCATCAACCCGTCCGATGCGGTGAGCTTAGGGCTCTCGCAAGGCGACGTCGTGCAATTGGGAAACCAGCGTGGTCGGACACGGTTGCATGCCCGCATAGTCGAGGGCGTGAAGCAGGGAATCCTCGTCAGCGAAGGCATCTGGCCGCCTTCGGCCTTCCTTGACGGCTGGGGAATCAACGTCCTCGTGGGCGACGACAGTGTCGCTCCCTATGGAGGCGCGGCCTTTCACGATGTTAGCGTATGGGCCCGTCGGGCATGAACCGCTACGACTAGGCGCCCTTTCCTTGACCGGACCCGCGGGATATACGAAAGCCCGATTGTTGACCCGGCGTAATTTCCTGTTGCGAGCGAAAGAAAATGAAGAAGCCGTCCGGCGTGCAAACCGACGGGTCTGCGCAAAAGCTTGTCGATGTCGCCGCGATCGAGCAACTTGCAAAGATCGTGTCGAAATACGATTTGAGCGAGGTCGAGATAAGCCTCGGCGACCTGCAAGTGCGTCTCGCGCGCGAGCGAGCGCCGGCCCTGCAGGCAAACTTTGCCGCGACTCCACAAACGGCGTCTGCCGCGGCCAATTCGGCGCGGAGTTCCGTCAGTGCTCTACCTGCGATGGAGCCGCCAGTTGCCGATCTCGCGGGCGCGGTGAAATCGCCGATGGTCGGAACGGCCTATCTGCGGGCCAGTCCCGAAGCTAAGCCGTTCGTCGAAGTTGGGTCGCTGGTGAAGGTTGGAGACAAGTTGCTGCTAGTCGAGGCGATGAAGACGTTCAACGACATTGTTGCGCCGCGGGCCGGCAAGGTCGTGACCATCCTGGTCGACGATGGCTCGCCGGTCGAATACGACCAGCCGTTGATGATTGTTGAATGAGCGCGATACAGAGTCGAGCTGCGATGGTTGCGAGCGATCGGGGAGCTCGCCTCGATGTTCGATAAAATCCTGATCGCCAACCGAGGCGAGATTGCGCTCAGAGTCCTGCGTGCGGCCAAGGAGCTCGGCATCGCGACCGTTGCGGTCTATTCAACCGCCGACAAGGACGCGATGCACGTCAAGCTTGCGGACGAGAGCGTTTGCATCGGGCCCCCGCCGGCGCGCGACAGTTATCTCAACATTCCCGCGATTGTCGCTGCGTGCGAGATCACTGGCGCTGACGCCGTTCATCCAGGCTACGGTTTTCTAGCCGAGAACGCGCGTTTCGCGGATATTCTCGACGAGCACGAAATCACGTTCATCGGCCCGAAGGCTGAACACATCCGCCTGATGGGCGACAAGATCGAGGCCAAGCGCACCGCTAAGCGGCTCGGACTCCCGTGTGTCCCGGGATCCGAAGGCGGCGTACGGGACGAAGTCGAAGCGCGCGAGATCGCCGACAAGATTGGCTATCCGGTCATCGTCAAGGCCGCGGCAGGCGGGGGTGGCCGCGGGATGAAGGTCGCGTTCGGGCCCGACGGCATTGCCGAGGCGATCAGTGCGGCCAAGATCGAGGCGAGTACCGCATTCGGTGATGATTCCGTGTATCTGGAGAAATACCTCGCCAAGCCACGCCACGTCGAAGTTCAGGTGCTCGGCGACACGCAGGGACACGCCATTCACCTCGGCGAGCGCGACTGCTCCCTTCAGCGTCGCCACCAGAAAGTATGGGAGGAGGGCCCCTCCCCGGCGCTGAATCCGGAACAGCGCGAGAACATCGGCGGAATTGTCGCCAAGGCGATGGCTGAGCTGGGCTACGTCGGCGCAGGAACGATCGAGTTCCTATACGAGGACGGGAAGTTCTTCTTCATCGAGATGAATACACGGGTCCAAGTCGAGCATCCGGTCAGCGAAATGATCACCGGAATTGACATCATCAATGAGCAAATCAAGATTGCGGCCGGCTCACCTCTCTCTATCGCGCAGGATGACGTTCGATTCCTTGGCGCGGCGATTGAATGCCGCGTTAACGCGGAGCACCCGCGCACATTCGCACCCTCGCCGGGACGAATCGCCTACTTTCACCCGCCGGGAGGTCTTGGCATTCGCGTCGATTCGGCAGCCTATCAGGGTTACGTAATCCCGCCCTATTATGATTCACTGATTGGCAAGCTGATCGTCCACGGCCGAACTCGCACCGAAGCTCTGATGCGGCTGCGGAGAGCGCTCGATGAATTCGTCGTCGACGGTGTCGAGACCACCCTGCCCCTGTTTCGCACACTCGTTCGAAACTCGGACGTGCAGAACGGCCAGTACGATATCCACTGGCTCGAGGATTTCCTTAGGAACGAGCCCGAAGCGCAAGGATGAGAAATCGTCGGTCGAAACAGCGTCTTTTGACGCGTCCTCGCAACTGACAAGCTTGAGCCGCGCGCGAAACCGAACACTCCGTTTTCGCGTACAGTTTCGGCCGTGGCCTCTGGTCTGGCGTTTCAGCTCAACCGCTGCAGGGCGGCTCGCGCTTCGCTGTTGCCGGGATTAACCGATACCGCGCGCTGGTAGGATTCGACCGCCTTCGCGCGATTGTTGAGCTTTTCATAGCAGAGGCCGAGGCCTGCCCAGACTTCCGAGTTGTTGGCATTGACGTTAAGCGCCGCGTTGAAGTCCTCGATCGCGGCCTCATACTTGCCGGTCGCCATTAAGCTCTGGCCGCGGGCCTGATAGGGTTCGCCCGCGAACGGGTCGCGATCAATCGCGTTGTTGAAATCGGTGATCGCCTGAACATTGTTGCCCTGGCGCTGATAGATGAGGCCGCGCGCATGATACGCCTGCGCGCCCTCGGGGTTCAGCCGGATCGCCTGATTCAGGTCGTTGAGCGCGCCGGAATAGTCGCCGTGCGCACGTTCGAGGTTGCCGCGGCCGAGATAGGCTGCCGCGTCGTTTGCGTTGACGGAGATCGCCTGATTGAAGTCCTGCATCGCCAGATCGTCCTTCTTGGTCTGGCGATAGGCGAGCGCCCGGTTAGTGTAGGCGCCAGAGAAATGGGGATCGAGTTCGATCGTGTGGCTGAAATCCTCGACGGCGTTCGAATACTTGCCGAGCTTGGCGTAGACGACGCCGCGCGTGTTGTAAGCAGTAGCGTCACTCGGATTGCGCTGAATGACGTCAGTAAGCGAAGCAATATTGCCGGCGTTGGAAGCTTGAGCACCAGGTTCGGCGTCGAGTTCCGCCACATGCGTGTTCAATCCGCCAAGCGTCTCGCTGCACGCCGCAAGCACGAGCGCCGTCGCCGCTAATGCGGTTCGCGCCAAAATGCTCCTGGAAGTCGGTCGTCCCCTCATCGCGGCAAGACCGAAGGCCAGAGGAAATGTGCGCCTTGATCGATGATACGCAAGGCCAAACCAAAAACCCCGCCGCTCAATCGGCCGCCAAGGGCCACGGGCGCGCTAGACGCTCAAGTTTGCGCGGCAAATCTTGCCGAGAGACATCGAACCGTCGCTGATCAGCCGGCCGACCGCGGCGCCCCGGGAACAGGCTTCGGCTTCATCGGAAGCAGGCCCTCGCGCTGCAACTTCTTGCGCGCGAGCTTGCGCGCGCGCCGGACCGCCTCGGCCTTTTCGCGCGCTCGCTTCTCCGAGGGCTTCTCATAATGTCCGCGAAGCTTCATCTCGCGGAAGATGCCCTCGCGCTGCATTTTCTTCTTGAGAGCCTTGAGGGCCTGATCCACATTGTTGTCGCGAACGAGTACCTGCACGGACTATCCTGTATTCTGAGGCCCGAGCCTCGAGAGATCCGAAAATTGGCGCGCGCATTCGCTGACACCGCGGTGCGCAAGTTGCGGGGCGTTTAGCAGAGAGGTTATTTCTTGTCCAGAGCGCTTGCGAATCCATGGCAACGTCGCGGTTCCCTTGTCGAGTGCGTCATGGCATAGAACAGCCAAGTCAGGATCCTTCAGATGAACAGATTCGAGCGTCGACCAGTCGACACCGGCGAAGCGAAGGTTGAATTCCTTGACGGCGATTTTCGTATCCTCCGGCCGGGCGCTTACGTGCGCTGCGCCGTGACCGGCGAGCCGATCCCCCTGGACGAGCTACGCTACTGGAGCGTGGATCGCCAAGAGGCTTACGCCAGCCCTCTGGCGTCGATGAAGCGGGAGTGCGAAAAACCGCGCTTACGGGAGCCGTCGCCTTAAGCCGCTGCCTTGGCTATCCGTCATCGAATCGGCGGGGCATATTGAATGCCGCCGGCGCTCCACAGCTGATTGAGACCCCGCGGAATGGCGAGCGGGGTTGCGGCGCCCAGATTGCGCTCAAAAACTTCGCCGTAATTGCCGACATATCGAATGACGTTGGCCGCCCAGGCGTTGGTTAACCCTATCTCTTCCCCGAAATTTCCCGTTGTTCCGACCAGGCGCTTGACCTCGGGCTTCTGCGATCTCAAGGCCTGGTCGATAGTCCGCGAACTTACGCCAAGCTCCTCGGCGTTCAGCATGGCGAAATAGACCCACCTTACGACGCTGATCCATTGCAGGTCATTGTTGCGCACCACCGGGCCGAGGGGCTCCTTGGAGATCACGTCCGGCAGGATCAGCTGATCCCTGGGTTTGGCGAGACGAAGTCGTAAGGCGTAGAGCTGCGAGAGATCGCTGGTCAGGACAGAACAAAGACCGGCGGCGTAGTTCTTGATCGATTCGTCGGTGGACGCGGAGACGACCTCCTGGAGCGTCATGCCGTTGCTCGTGAAGAAGTCGGCAAGATTGTCGATTGTCGTGGTGCCGCTCTGCACGCAGACCTTGGCGCCGTCGAGTTGGAGCGCGGAATTCACCCGGAGCGCCCGCGGGACCATGAATCCTTGCCCGTCATAATAGGTCGCGCCAACGAAGGTGAGGCCAAACTCGGTTTCGCGCCCCATGGTCCAGGTCGAGTTGCGCGCAAGAACGTCAATTTTGCCGTCCCGAAGCGCCTGAAACCGGGCGTCCGCTGACAGCGGCACGAGCTTGACCTTCCTCGGATCGCCAAAGATTGCAGCCGCGATCGCACGGCAGAAGTCGACGTCAAATCCCGTCCATATTCCGCGTTCGTCGACGTTGGAGAACCCTGGCAGCCCCTCATTCACCCCGCAGACAAGCGCTCCGCGCGCTTTGACCGCCGTCAAAGTCGGCGATGACCCGGCCGAATGGGCGAGGCCGGCCATCGCCAAGACATACGCTGCAATGACCCATCGCAGGGTCGCGCGTCCCAGCCCGTCAAATCTGCGCGGTCGATCCATTCGGACGCTCCCCCATGGCGCTGTATGATATTAGCGAACCGGCAACCGCGAGAAAACCGTCACCTGAGCACGACAAAGGCTCCCTCTGAACTTAGTCAAGGGTCCTCCTGGAAAGCGCGCATGGGACGGCCGTCGGTCCCTTGACACCCAAATCAGGATTTGCTGACGCTAGGCACATTTCAATTCGGCGTTTCATATGAAGAGGGAATTTCCAGATGAGCGAAGCGCGGGCTTTCCGCTCACGGCGTGGGACGAGCATCCGAGGGCTATGGGCGCTGATTGCCGGCGCCGCATGGGTGCTCGGGACGATCGCCGCCATGGGCGCGAATATGCAACGATCGGACGACGCCACCCTTTGCCTCAACAACACGAAGCCTGTGGCTGCGGATGATCTCATCGCCGCCTGCGCCGGCGTGATCCAATCGGGCAGGTTGCGCGGCGTCGCGCTCTCGTACGCGTTCAACAATCGCGGTAATGGCTGGAATGATAAGGGCGAGAGCGACCGCGCGATCGCGGACTTTGACGAGGCCATCAAACTCAATCCGAGATACGCCGTTGCATTTTATAATCGCGGTCGCGCCTGGCGCGCGAAGGGCGACAACGACCGCGCGATCGCCGATTTTAGCGAGAGCATAAGGCTCAATCCGAAAGTTGCCGCCGCCTTCGTCATTCGTGGCAACGCCGAGCGCGACAAAGGCGACAGTGATCGAGCAATCAGCGACTACGACGAAGCCATCAAGCTCGATCCGAAAGACGCCTTGGCCTTTATGACTCGTGGCCAGGCTTGGCAGAACAAGGGCGACAACGATCGGGCCATCGCCGATCTCAGCGAGGCTATAAGGCTCAATCCAAAAGTCGCCTCAGCCTTCGTCATTCGTGGCAATGCCGAGCGCCACAAAGGCGATAATGATCGAGCAATTAGCGACTACGACGAAGCCATCAAGCTCGATCCGAAAGACGCAGATACTTTTAACAATCGCGGTCTGAGCCGCTCCAACAAGGGCGACAACGATGGGGCGATCGCCGATTACGACGAGGCGATCAAGCTCAATCCGAGAAACGCCGGCGCCTTCAACAATCGCGGCCTGAGCCGGTATAATCAGGGCGACTACGACCAGGCGATCGTGGACGAGGACGAGGCTATCCGGCTCGATCCGAAAGGTGCTGCTGCTTTCAACAATCGAGGCAATGCCCGGCTTGCGAAGCGCGACAACGATGGGGCGATCGCCGACTTTGGGGAGGCCGTCGCGCTCGATCCGAAATTCGCCGCAGCCTTCTTCAATCGCGGCAGGGCGTGGTTTTTGAAGCGCGAGTACGACCGAGCGATCGCCGACTTTGATGAAGCGATCAAGCTCGATCCGAAAAACTCCGCCGACTTCAAGTATCGCGGCTTATCCCGCAACGGCAAGGGCGACTACGACCTGGCGATCGGCGACTTTGACGAGGCAATCAGGCTCAATCCGAAGGACGCGCACGCTTTCTTCAACCGCGGAATGACGCTGCTCGAGAAAGGGCCTGTTGCAGACGCTGAGGCCGACCTCGTTCAGGCGAACGAACTCGATCCAAAAAACGCCTATGCGGCGATTTGGCTGGATATCGCCGAGCGCCGCAACAGGCTCCCCAGCCGGCTTCTGGCTTTGAGTGCAAAGCTCGACATGACGGCATGGCCCGCCCCTGTGGTCCGCCACTTCATGGGGGAGATGGACCTCGCCGCTCTGCTGGCAAGCGCATCCGACCCTGATCCCGTCAAGGCCAGGGGCCAGTTGTGCCAGGCGCGTTTCTATGGCGGCGAACTGGCTTTGCTCAACGGCGGCAAGGCGGATGCGGGCCGCCTCTTCCGCCTCGCGGCGTCCGAATGTCCAAAAGATTTCGCGGAGTGGCTCGGGGCGAACGCCGGACTGCGATCGCTCGACGGCGCGCCAAGTTCGGCAGACCCAACGGCGCCGGCGACTGGCAAAGCAGGGAGTCCTTGACGTGCGGCGGCGCACGCCGACGAGCGACACAATTCTCCTTGCGCTGCTTCCCAATATAGTTCACATATGAACTTAATTGATCAATCGAGCCGCGCAAACTGGCTCGCGCGCGTATGAGGTAGCGGAATGCCGACTTACAAAGCGCCGGTGAGCGACACCGTATTTTTACTGAGCGACGTGTTCGACTACGCCAAATATGCGAACAGCCCAGGCTTTTCCGAGGCGCCGATTGACGTTGTCGAGGCGGTGCTCAGCGAAGGCGCGAAGTTCGTTGAGGAGGTCATTCAGCCCCTCAACCGAACTGGCGACATTGAAGGCTGCAAGCGGCAGGGCGATGGCAGCGTCGTCACCCCTAAGGGTTTCAAGCAGGCTTATAAGGCCCTGGTCGAAGGCGGCTGGGTCGGACTTGCTGGCGATCCCGCATACGGCGGTCAGGGTCTTCCCATGTTCGTCGGCGCCCTCTTCGGCGAATATGAGTGCTCCGCCAATCTCGCCTTCTCGATGTATCCGGGCCTCACCCGCGGCGCCGTCGCGGCGCTGATGGCGCACGGCGACGATGCCCTGAAAGCGCGCTATCTGCCCAAGCTGACCGTCGGCGAGTGGGCCGGCACGATGAACCTGACCGAACCGCAGTGCGGCACCGATCTCGGCCTCATCAAGACGAAGGCCGTCCCGCAAGCAGACGGCTCCTATGCGATCACCGGCCAGAAGATTTTCATCTCGGCCGGTGAGCATGATCTGACGGACAACATCGTGCATCTCGTGCTCGCGCGCATCGAGGGAGCGCCGGCCGGCACAAAGGGCATCTCGCTCTTCCTCGTGCCGAAGTTCCTGCCGAATTCCGAAGGCGGCGCAGGCGAACGCAACGCCGTCGTCTGCGGCTCGATCGAGCACAAGATGGGCATTCACGGCAATTCGACCGCGGTCCTCAACTATGACGGCGCCAAAGGCTGGCTGGTCGGGGAAGAGCATCGCGGCTTACCCGCGATGTTCGTGATGATGAATGGCGCGAGACTCGGCGTCGCCGTCCAGGGTCTCGGAATTTCCGAGGTCGCCTATCAGAACGCAGCGGCTTACGCGAAAGAGCGCCGGCAGGGACGCTCGCTGAAAGGCGCAGCCGCGCCGGACAAGCCTGCGGATCTCCTCCTGGTCCACCCAGACGTGCGGCGCATGCTGCTTGAAATCCGCGCTTTCAACGAAGCGGCGCGCGCGCTTCTGGTCTGGACCGCGCTCGCCGAAGACGAGGCGCGCCACGCCCCGGATGCGAAGACAAAGCAAGCGGCGGAAGATCGGCTCGGCTTGATCACGCCCGTGCTCAAGGGCGTGTTCACCGACTTTGGATTCGCCAACGCGGTCAAGGCGCAGCAGGTGCTTGGCGGCCACGGCTATATCGCCGAATGGGGCATGGAACAATTCGTGCGCGATGCGCGCATTGCGATGATTTACGAAGGCGCGAATGGCGTGCAGGCGCTGGATCTCGTCGGCCGAAAGCTGGCGAAGGACGGCGGCCGCGCAGTGATGGCGTTCTTCGGCGAAATCAATGGTTTCCTCGCCGCCAACAAGGATGACGCCGCCCTTGCGCCTTATCTCGGCGGGCTCAAGTCCTCGCTCGGCCATCTGCAGCAGGCGACGATGTGGCTTCAGGCCAACGGACTCAAGAATCCAGATAACGCCGGGGCTGGCTCGTATGATTATATGCATCTCATGGGCCTGACCGCGCTCGGCTACATGTGGGCGCGGATCGTCAAGGCGGTGTTGGCGCGACAGGCAAGCGGCGAGAGCACCCCTGCCCTCGACGCGAAATTGATCCTCGCCAAGTTCTTCAACGAGCGTATGCTGCCGGAAACGGCGGCGCATCTGGCGCGGCTCAGCGCCGGCGCGGAGGCCCTCATGGCGCTCCCGGCGGAGGCGTTCTGAAGCGGGAGGCGGCGGCCATGAACTGGACCGGCGGATGCCAGTGCGGGGCTGTACGCTACCGTCTCGACGCCGAACCGGTGGGCTCGAACGTTTGTCATTGCCGCATGTGCCAGAAGGCCGGCGGCGGCCCGTTCATGGCTTTCGCCGGAGTGAAGCTCGCCGAACTCGTGTGGACGCGCGGCGCGCCGAAAGTCTTCGCCAGCTCGGACTTCGCGGAACGCGGTTTCTGCTCCGATTGCGGGACGCCGCTGACCTACCGCGCCAGGAGCCATGACCGCATCGCCGTGACGATCGGCAGCCTCGACCAGGCCGGCGACGCGCCGCCCGAGAAGCAGTTCGGCTCGGAGTCGAAATTGCCGTGGGCCGACGCCATATCAAGCCTGCCCGTTCGAGAGTTCACGGCCGCAATTAACGGCCGCGGCATACATTCGCACCAGCATCCGGATCACGAAACCTAAGCACTGCGCGGCTCGCGAGCCGCATGGAGAGACACGATGACCGAAGCCATCATCTACGACCACGTGCGAACGCCGCGCGGACGCGGCAAGCCCGATGGCTCGCTGCACACCGCTTCGACGCTCCATCTGGCCGCGACAGCGTTGAAGGCCATCAAGGATCGCAACCATCTTGACCCCGTCGATGTCGACGACGTCGTGATGGGTTGCGTCGATCCGGTCGGGGAAGCCGGCGGCGATATCGCGCGCATGGGCGCGCTTGCCGCGGGCTTCGGCGACACGGTGCCGGGCGTGCAGATCAACCGGTTCTGCGCGTCGGGCCTCGATTCGGTGAATTTCGCCGCTGCTCAAGTGATGAGCGGCCAGCACGACCTCACGATTGGAGGGGGCGTCGAGTCGATGAGCCGCGTCGGCATCGGCGCGTCCGGCGGCGCTTGGCCGGCTGATCCCTCGCTCGCAATCCCCGCCTATTTCATGCCTCAGGGCGTCTCGGCGGATTTGATGGCGACGAAATACGGCTTCTCGCGCGATGACGTCGACGCTTACGCGGTCGAGTCCCAGAAGCGCGCCGCTGCGGCCTGGAAGGAAGGCCGGTTCAAGAACTCGATCGCCCCGGTCCTCGACGTCAATGGCCTGCCGATGCTGGAGCGCGATGAGCATATGCGCCCTGACACGAACATGCAGTCGCTAGCCTCCCTCAAGCCTTCGTTCGTCATCCCCGGCGAGCAAGGCGGCTTCGACGCGGTCGCCGTCCAGGCGCATCCGGATGTCGAGCGCATCATCCATGTGCATCACGCGGGTAATTCGTCGGGCATCGTCGACGGCGCCGCCGCCGTGTTGCTGGGCTCACGTGAGGCGGGCGCGAAAGCGGGCCTCAAGCCGCGCGCGAAAATTCGCGCTTTCGCCAACATCGGCTCCGAGCCCGCGATCATGCTCACGGGACCGGTCGATGTGACCAGGAAGGTGCTCGCACGCTCGGGCATGACGATCGACGACATCGATCTCTTCGAAATCAACGAGGCGTTCGCTTCGGTCGTGCTGCGCTTCCGCCAGGCGTTCGACCTCGACGACAGCAAGGTCAACGTCAACGGCGGTGCGATTGCGATGGGCCATCCGCTCGGCGCGACCGGCGCGATGATCCTCGGCACCGCGCTCGACGAGCTCGAGCGGACCGGCAAGAGCACGGCGCTCATCACGCTGTGCATAGGCGGCGGCATGGGCACCGCCACGATCATCGAGCGTGTCTGATTACGAGACAAGGGTTTCTCAAAATGAACCTGACCAATTTTCGTTTCGAGACTGACGTGGACGGCATTGCGCTTGTGACCTGGGACATGCCGGGCCGGTCGATGAACGTGATCAACGCCGAGGTCGTGAGCGAGTTCGGCCAGATCACCGACACAATCGCAAGCGATCCAGCGATCAAGGGCGCCGTCTTCACCTCGGGCAAGGATGGCTTCGCGGCGGGGGCGGACCTGACCATGTTGGAGACCGCAGGCAAGGAATATGCGCGCCGCGCCAAAGCCGAAGGGAAAGACGCCGCAATGCGCGCGCTCGTCGACGGGACGAAGGAATTGTCGCTCGTCTATCGCCGCCTCGAGACGTGTGGTAAACCTGTGGCCGCCGCGATCAACGGCGTGTGCATGGGCGGCGGTTTCGAGCTGGCGCTGGCGTGCCACTACCGCGTCGTCGCGGATTCGGACAAGGTGCGCGTCGGGCTGCCGGAGATCAAGGTCGGCCTCTTTCCAGGCGCAGGCGGCACGCAGCGCGTCGCGCGGCTCATGCCAACGCCGGATGCTCTACAGATGCTGCTCAAGGGCGATCAGCTTCGTCCTGCTGCCGCGAAGAAGATGAGCCTCGTGCACGAAGTCGCGCCCGCCGGTGAGATCGTCGCGCTTGCTAAGGCGTGGGTGAAGGCGAATCCGAACGCCAAGGCGCCCTGGGACGACCCGAAATTCAAGCTCCCTTCCGGCAAGGTTTTTTCGCCTCAAGGCATGATGATCTGGCCGCCGGCCAACGCCATCTATCGCCGCGAAACTTACGACAACTATCCGGCGGCCAAGGCGGTTCTGACGAGCGTGTTCGAAGGGCTACAACTGCCAATGGACCTGGCGCTCGCCGTCGAGGCGAAGCATTTCGTCAATATCCTGTTGTCGAAGGAAGCGGCGGCGATGATCCGTTCGCTCTTTCTGTCGATGGGCGAACTCAACAAGGGCGCGCGCCGCCCAGCCAGCGTGCCGGCGACGAACCTGCGCAAGGTCGGGGTGCTCGGCGCGGGCCTGATGGGCGCCGGCATCGCCTACGTTTCGGCGAACGCCGGGCTCGATGTCGTGCTGATTGACCGCGACCAGGAATCGGCCGACAAGGGCAAGGCTTATTCGGACAAGCTCGTCAGTTCTCAAATCGCCAAGGGCCGCGCCAAGACCGCAGACAAAGACGCGCTTCTCGCGCGCATCACGTCGACCGCGGACTATGCTCAGCTCAAGGGCTGCGATCTCATCATCGAGGCCGTGTTCGAGGATCGCGCGACCAAAGAGGAGGCGACGAAAAAGGCGCAAGCCGTCGTCGGACCCGACGTCGTATTCGCCAGCAACACATCGACGCTGCCGATCACGTCGCTTGCGGGGACATCGCTCAAGCCGGAGCAATTCATAGGTGTGCATTTCTTCTCGCCCGTCGAGAAGATGTTGCTGACCGAGATCATCATGGGCGAGAAGACCGACGCGAAGGCGCTGGCGACGGCGATGGATTTCGTCCGCGCGATCAAGAAGACGCCGATCGTGGTCAACGACTGCCGCGGTTTCTACGTCAACCGCTGCGTCGGCAATTACATGGTTGAAGCGCACGCGATGGTGATGGAGGGCGTGCCGCCGGCGATGATCGAGAACGCCGCCAAGATGGCCGGCATGCCAGTCGGGCCGCTCGCCCTCAACGATGAAGTCGGCATCGATCTGAGCTTGAGAATCCTTCGGGCGGCCAAGGCCGACCTCGGTGCGAACGCCGTCAATCCTGGCCAAGAGAAGCTCATCGAAGCGATGGCGGCCAAGGAAGGCCGCTTCGGCCGCAAGAACGGCAAGGGGTTCTACGACTATCCGGCGAATGGGCCGAAGAGCCTGTGGCCTGGACTGGCGAAGATCGTCGGCAAGCGGCTCGATCCCGACGCGATCAGCGTCAAGGACCTCAAGGATCGCTTCCTGTTCACTGTGGCGCTCGAGGCCGCCCGTTGCATGGAAGAGGGCATCGTCACCGATCCGCGCGAGGCCGATGTCGGTTCGATCCTCGGCTTTGGCTATGCGCCATATTCGGGCGGCGCCGTGTCCTTCATCGACGGCATGGGGCTCAAGGCCTTCGTCGGGCGCGCCAAGGAGCTCGCAGCGAAATATGGTCCGCAATTTGAGCCGGGCGAGAAGCTCATCGGGATGGCCGAGCGCGGCGAGACCTTCTATGGCTCCTACAGTGAGAAGAGAAAGGCGGCGTAACCTGCCGCGGACGCTTCAACGTAAAGAAGCTCGCGGGTTCAGCGTTCCTCTTCCTGCGCTAGCACTCAGCAGCCTTGCTGCTAACAGCCTGAAATGGCACGATTTTTGCGGAACTGATGATTGCCGGACTGCGTTGGAAGTGACACCATCGCACTCTGGGAATCAGGAGCGCCCGCATGGCCACCGCCGAATTCCGCCGTCAGCTCGAGGGGTTCGGGCTGACGACCGCCAACATCCTTTACCACATGCCCGATCACCCCGGTATTCTGCAGAATTTCATCTGGCAGCATCACGACCTGCACCCGCACTTCCCCGAGCTCAAGAAGTTTCTCGACTTCTGGACCCGTGAGCTCGACGGTCTGCTCCACTCGGTGACGGTGGCGCATTCGCGACTCATCAAGCCGACGGAATTCAAGGCGGTCGGCGCGGAATTCCGGCTGCACTGAGTGGTGGTCATACACAAGGACGTTGAGAGGCGGCAGAGAAATGGTCCGAGCCTCGTACGAGGCCGTTCAGGCGCGAACTGATGCGCCTAGCGGGTCGCATGCAATCCCGGTCGCTCCCCCGCGGTCTTGAAGCGCCTCGTAACTCTCGCTGTCGGCAAGCTTATAGCCCGCCACCAAAACCGAAGTCGGCAAGACGCGTTCAAGCGCGTGCGGCAGGTCGCCATCGATCAGCCCGCCCTCGTAAGGCATGTCGGCGGCAAGATGCAGGTCCCTCAGCGGCTTCAACGCCTCCGGGCGAACCCAGAACATTGTCCCGCCAAAAAAATCGAGCTGGAACTTGTCGGCCGGCATCCCCATCCGCTCGGCGATCTTCAACGTCATGGGCCGATTGGCCGCCCAGGAGAGATCCTCGGAATAACCAGCTTTCGGCAATCGGAACACTTTCGCGCCGATCATCCCAACCGACAGGTCGCGCTCGAACATGTCGATGGCGGCGTTTGCGGCGCCCGGCGCGCCTATGAGATCAAACAGCAGCCGTCGCCGCCACATCTCGCCGGTATATAACTTGCGGCCGCCGTCGATCGATTTCTTGCCGTGGATCTTGCAGATGTAGCGGTAGCCATCGAGCCGGCCCCGTTCAAGCAGGGTCAGGAACGGGCCGATATCGCGGCCACGGTTCTCCATGATCTCGATCTTGGCGGCAGGATAGCTGCGTCGGATCGTTTCGATCAAATGTTCGCGACCTGCAACGGTCGTGACGATGAGATCGAAAGGAATTGTCAGGGCTCGAAGCGCACCCGCAATGTCGGACCAAGTGTCTTCGTAGTAGATGTGGGCAATGATCGCGACCGGTACGACCGCAGGCCGATCCGTGACTTGGGCCGGACCCACTTCGGCCGGCCACCCATAGAGAAGTTCCGGATGCTTGGCGGCAAGGTCGCTATCGACAGTAACGCCGATGTTTATCCAATCCTGGTTGTATCGGGTGAAGCGCTTGCGTTCAGCTTTTGGCCCGACGGAGAAGAGGGAGAACTCATCGTATTTCAGGACCTTCTTCTTTCTGAAGAAGAACACCAGACGCAGCCGCGCCCAGAGGGACGCCAGCGGCCCCAGCGCTTCAGCGCGAAAGTCGCGGCTCTCGATTGGAAGCGCCTTCGCCTCGCGTGAGACAACGATGTATTCGAGTTTCGGCGAATACGGCGCCAGAACGCTTTGGTTGCTGGCTCCGATCGTGACCAGGGAAAGCGCGTCCTCCTCCCTTTCACCGACGGGCTTCAACCGGTAGGCGCGCGGGAATCGGAAAAACTGGGTCATCGATCTCTGGCCGGAGTTTTCCTGTGCGGGAGGAACAGCATTCACGCCTGCTCTACCGAGGACGCCGGCATGGCGCAATCGGAGCCCTAGGTGAAGTCCGCCAACGCTCTGAGGAACGGCGTGCAATTCTGCGCGAGACTCCCTGTTTTCAAAGGCTTAGGCTCATTTTTTTGCAACTCTCAACAATGCAGCAATACGTAGGATAAGCATATATTACATCTTGCAGTAGTCTTTTGCGCGGTCAAGAGCGGCGCTGATCATTGACCTGCTCAAGGGAGTCATGGGTTCCGAAATACGCGGCCGGTCGTCATTCTCCTGCAAGCCTCTCCGGCTAAGGAAAGCGGCTTGCTTGAGGTCATTGGCGAAGGCGCGGGTCTCAGCGTCTTTTACGGTCCGGTCCGGCAGCCGCAGGAGATAGGCGGGATGGATCGTCGGCAGCAAGGTCCGCGCGCCCAGCGCGATTGGCCGTCCGCGCATGTCGGCCAGCCGCGCCGACGGTCCCGCGACAGCGCGAAGCGCGCTCGCGCCCAGCGTGACGACGAGCGGCGATTCCACCAGGGCGAGTTCACGGTCCAGCCACCAGAGGCAGTGATCGATCTCGCGCGCGCCAGGGGTTTTGTGGATGCGTCGTTTTCCGCGCGGGATGAACTTGAAGTGCTTCACCGCATTCGTGAGGTAGCACTCACCTTCCGAGAAGCCCGCGTCGCGTAAAGCCGAGCGCAGCAGTACGCCCGCAGGCCCGACAAAGGGACGACCTTGAAGATCCTCCTGATCCCCGGGCTGCTCGCCAACGAAGATCGCGCGCGCCTGCATCGGACCTTCACCGAACACCGTTTGCGTCGCGCAATCGGCAAGGGAACAGAGACGACAGGCTTTCGCCTCGCGCAGAAGCGCTTCGTAGGCGTCAGCAGGTTCGCGCGGCGTGCGGGCCTCGGCGAAGCGCGCGGCGACTCTTGCGACGCCGTGCTCGGCTCTTGCCGCCGGCGCGGCGACCATCTTATCCTCGCGCAGCCGAGCAACTGACGACATGGCGGCGATTTGTCGCGTTTCAGGGAGATTGGCCCAATATTTCTTCGGCATCTCCTTGAGCATCGCCCGCTTCATCAGCCGCGCGGGATTGAAAATCGAGCGATAATAGACGTCCCACGCGCCGGCGAAGTCGTCGAGCGGCGGCGCGTCCTCGCGCCGTGCGCCGGCGCCGAAGCGCAAAGCTCCATCCCAGAGGATCGAGGTCCGGGGGGTCAGGATCGCGAACCGCATTGAAGCGAAGCGGTCGACGAAAAATGGCGCTGTGAGTTCTTCGATGTAATGCGAGGGCTCAAACCAGGCGACGAAGCGCGCCCCGTCCGGCGCATCGATTTCGCGAAAGCGGACGAAGGCGGTCATCTTGTGCCGATCGCGCCGCACCGCGCGCTCCATATCCTCAAGCCGGCGCACCAGCGGATCGCTGGCGATCTCCAGCAAGCGCGGCGTTTCCCGAAGCCGGAGGAGCGCCGCATAAAGCAGATCGTAGCGGGTCGGCTCACGATGTCGGCAAACCAGATCGGCCAGATCGAGGAACCGGGGCGGCACGCGCAGCGGCGCGCCCGTCGTCGAGACCTCGGGCGCCTCGTGCTCCGAGAACAGGTCGTTCTCGTTGTCCGCGCTCCCCGTCACGAAACGAATTGCCTCGGTCCCCACTCTGCTCGCCGCGGCAGCGCGCGCGACCCGGCGAAAGCCTTCGAAATCGATCTCGCCTTCCAGGCGAACGATCTTCACGGGCGCCCTGCCCCGTTCACGCGAAAAGATCGAGCTGGCGTGGGACGCCACTCGCAAGCTTAGCCGCAAGCGAACCAGAGTCGATGAGGCCGGTTGGCCGCCAGTCTGGCGTGAAGACAAAGGGGCGCACGGCGTCCAGCGAGTGGACGAGACGGCCGAGATCGTCGATCCGCAGCGTGACATGGCGGCGCGCAGTCAGGATGCGCTTGACAACGCGGGCTCCCAAGCCAGGCACGCGCAGGAGCGTCTCGCGCGGAGCGCGGTTGACGTCGATCGGAAACAGAGCCCGGTTGCGCAAAGCCCAGGCGAGCTTCGGGTCGCGCTCGAGGTCGAGCATGCCATCGCTCGCGCCATCGAGGATTTCCTCCGGCGCGAAGCCGTAATAGCGCATCAGCCAGTCGGCTTGATAAAGACGATGCTCGCGCATCAGCGGCGGACGCTGCAACGGCAGGTTCTGCGAGGCGTGAGGAATAGGACTGAAGGCGGAATAGTAGACGCGCCGGAGGCCGTATGACGCGTAGAGCGAGGCCGAGCGGGCGATGATGTCCCGATCGCGCGCCTCGTCGGCGCCGATGATCATCTGCGTGCTTTGGCCGGCCGGAGCGAAGCGCGGAGCGCGCGGTGTTTTCCGTTTCTCTTCTTTCGCTTCGTCGAGCCGCAACCGAAGGCCGCCCATCGCCTTGCGGATGACGAGGGCGTCTTTCTGCGGGGCCAGACGGACGAGCGCCTCGTCGACGGGCAGTTCGACATTCACCGACAGTCGATCCGCCGCCCGGCCGGCGCGCTCCATCAGGTCCTGCGACGCTCCGGCGATCGCCTTGAGATGGATGTAGCCGCGGAAATCGTGGTCGCGCCGCAGCGTCTCGGCGACGCGAACCATCGCCTCCATCGTATGGTCTTCCGATTTCGCTATGCCCGACGAGAGAAACAATCCCTCGATCATGTTGCGGCGATAAAAGCCCAGCGTGAGCGCGACGACCTCCTCGACCTTGAAGCGCGCGCGCGGCGTGTTGCTCGAGAGGCGATTGACGCAAAAAGCGCAGTCGTAGACGCAGAAATTGGTGAGAAGCACCTTGAGGAGCGAAACACACCGCCCGTCGGGAGTGTAGGCGTGGCAGATGCCTGAGCCCGTGGTGGATCCGAGCCCTTTGCCATCACGCGAGTTTCGACCGCCCGCGCCGGAGGACGCGCAGGACGCGTCGTATTTCGCGGCGTCCGCAAGGATAGCCAGCTTCCGCTGAAGGCTTGCCTCGATCTGAATGTTCATGGTTTGTTTCTGCCACAACCTTGTCGACAAGCCAAGACGGCTTGCCCGGGGCGGGAGCCAAAAAAGGTAGGGCGCCTGCGGCCACGTCGCGCTAGAGACGGGCGAACGAGGATCCCTGAATGACCGCCAAAGCGCCCAACATTCTCATCGTCATGGCCGACCAGATGGCGCCGGCGGCTCTGCCCATCTACGGTCATTCCCTCGTCCGCGCGCCGAACATGCAAACGCTCGCGCGAGACGGAATCGTGTTCGACAGCGCCTATTGCGCGAGTCCCTTGTGTGCGCCGTCGCGCGCCTCGTTCATGTCCGGCCTTTTGCCGGCACGCACACGAGTCTACGACAATGCGTCTGAGTTCGCGGCCGACATTCCAACCTTCGCTCACGCTCTCAGGCTTCGCGACTATCGAACCATTCTCTCGGGCAAGATGCACTTCTGCGGACCCGATCAGTTGCACGGGTTCGAGCAGCGGCTGACAACCGACATCTATCCCGCCGACTTCAACTGGACGCCGGACTGGGATCGCCCCGACTACCGTCCGAGCTGGTATCACAACATGAGTTCGGTTCGAGACGCGGGTTTGTGCGTGCGCTCGAATCAGCTCGATTTCGACGATGAGACGGCGTTCATGGCGGAGCGGGCGATCTTCGATCTCGCCCGATCGAAAGATCAACGACCGTTCCTGCTGGTCGCTTCGTTCTCGCATCCGCATGATCCGTTCGCCGTGCCGCAGCGCTACTGGGATCTCTACCGCGACGAGGACATCGACATGCCGGCGCCCGGGAACGCGCTCGACGCACATTCGCAGCGCCTGCGCCACGTTTGCGCGATGGACGCCGAACCGGTGACAGAGCCTCAGGTGCGCGCGGCGCGACGCGCCTATTACGGCGCGATTGCCTATGTCGACGACCTGCTCGGCCGGCTGATGGCGGCGCTGCGTTCGGCCGCCTTGGCCGAGGATACGATCGTCATTCTTACGAGTGATCACGGCGAGATGCTGGGCGAGCGGGGCCTCTGGTACAAGATGAGCTTCCTCGAGGGCGCGGCCCGCGTGCCCCTCGTTGTCGCCAGTCCCGGCCGCTTCGCGCCGCGCCGCGTCGCCTCCAGCGTCTCGCTCGTCGATCTCATGCCGACGCTCATCGACCTCGCCGGGGGGAGTACACAATCGCTCGGAATCGGCGTCGACGGGCAGAGCCTCGCGCCTCATCTCCGCGGCGCCGGAGGACATGATGAAGCGATCGGCGAATATCTTGCCGAAGGCGCAATCGCGCCGCTCGTGATGATCCGCCGCGGCGCGTACAAGTTCATCCACTCGCCTGTCGACCCGGACCAGCTGTTCGACCTCACCCGCGACCCGCACGAGCGCGGCAATCTGGCGGAGGGTCCGTCATGCGCTGGAGTCGTCGCTGATTTTCGCGCGGAGGTTGGAAAGCGCTGGGACATGGCCGAGTTGGATGCGCGGATTCGCGATAGCCAGAGCCGGCGCCGTCTCGTCGGCGCCGCGCTCAACAGGGGCGAAGTGCAGGCGTGGGATTTCCAGCCGTTCCAGAAGGCGTCTCGTCAATACGTCCGCAATTCGATGGACCTTGACGACCTCGAACGAAGCGCCCGCTTTCCGCCGGTCGCGCGCGGCTGAGAATTGGACAGCAGGAATCGGGCGGACGGGCCACGGGTCCGCTGCTAAGCCGCAGCCGAGGCAGGCGTTTGAGAGGCTGCAATGGCGGTCGCGCAGCGCGCGATGACGGCGCGGGAATGGGGCCTTCTGGCTCTTCTGTCCCTGTTGTGGGGCGGGTCGTTCTTCTTCATTGGCGTTGCCGTGAAGGAGCTGCCGCCCTTGACCCTGGCGGGCTTAAGGGTTGGCCTCGCAGCTCTCATCCTGTGGGCGAGCGCTCCGCTGACCGGCGCCAGGCTACCGAAGAGCCGCAAGGCTCTGGCCGCTCTCGCGCTGCTCGGACTGGGCAACAACGCCCTGCCCTTTGCCTTGATCGCCTGGGGGCAGACCCATCTGGCAGCTGGCCTCGCTTCGATCCTCAACGCGGCGACGCCGCTCTTCGCTGTGCTCGTCGCCCATGTCTTTACGGCCGAGGAAAAGCTGAGCCGTTTCAAGATCGTCGGGACCGCCGCCGGAATGGTCGGCGTCGCCTGGGTTATCGGACCGGACCTGCTCTGGGGCAAAGCGGGGGTCAACGCGTGGGCGGAAGGCGCGGTGCTCTTGGCGGCGCTGAGTTATGCCGTGTCGGCCGTATTCGCAAGGCGCGTCCGCGCTCTCGGGCTTGAACCCATCGACGTCGCCACCGGACAGGCGACGGCGGGCGCGATCTATCTTTTCCCCCTCGCGCTCTTCGTGGACCAGCCCTGGTCACTCCCGGTCCCGAGCGTGGCAGTGGTCGCGTCGGTATTTGCGATCGCCGCATTTTGCACGGCGCTGGCCTATGTCATCTATTTCCGCATTCTATCCGGCGCGGGCGCGACCAATGTGCTGCTGGTGACCCTTCTTGCGCCCGCGACCTCGGTGGTCCTCGGCGCGCTGTTTCTACATGAACGGCTGCTCGAGCGGCAGTTTCTCGGCTTCGGGCTGATCGCGATCGGGCTTGCCTTCATTGACGGGCGCCTGCCCCGTGCCCTGCCTGGCGCTAACCCTAAACTAACTCCACACAATTCCCGGTTCCCCACTGGGCAGAAATCGCGCTAACCTGCAGCCCGGAAGAGGGCTCTTGATGGCGAGTGGGACCAGAAAGCCGATCGATCTCGCCGAGCGCGCCGCCAGTCGGCGCAGGAGGCGTTCCCACGCGGCCGCCGCAGAGGACGCCTGGCGGCACGAGACCTTTTGCCTGCCGCGCGACGAAGCGCGCGCCAAGGCGCGCGAATGGTTCGAGCGCTTCCCCAAAGCGGCCTACATGACGGAGATCGAATCCTGGCGCGAGGTCGCCGGCGACCAGATCGAGTTTGTCATCCGCCGGTTGCCGTCCGCCGATTGAGCGGAGTCGCCTTGTTGGTATTCGTCTAGCACCACCGAAGGCAGGCTTTTTAGCTTGAGCCGCCGTTGTAGCTGAACCTTCGCCCCCATATAAGAGCGAGGCTGCCGTAACCCAGGAAATGGGCGCGTTGAGCGGCGACACCACTGGGGGGTCGAGTTGTCCTCGTCCAGAATTGAGCATGAGCGCCTTGTTATCATCGGCTCGGGGCCGGCCGCCTATACGGCGGCGATTTACGCCGCGCGCGCTTTGTTGAAGCCCCTCGTTCTGGCCGGCTTCGAGCAGGGCGGCCAGTTGATGACCACCACGGACGTGGAGAATTATCCTGGATTCGCCGACCCGATCCAGGGCCCCTGGCTGATGGAGCAAATGCGGGCGCAAGCCGATCACGTAGGCGCACGGATCGAGAGTGAATATGTGGTCGCGCTCGAACTCGGACACCGGCCGTTCATCATCCGGTGCGACAGCGGTCGCACCTTCGCCGCTGAGGCGATTGTTCTTGCGACCGGCGCGAAGGCCAAATATCTGGGGCTCGCGAGCGAAGAGGCGTTCAAGGGCTTTGGCGTCTCGGCCTGCGCGACCTGCGACGGCTTCTTTTTCCGCGGCAAGACGGTGGCGGTGATCGGGGGCGGCAATACCGCGGTCGAGGAGGCGCTGCACCTCTCGAACCTCGCCGCCCACGTCACCGTGGTCCATCGCCGCGACTCGTTCCGGGCGGAGAAAATCCTGAGCGAACGTCTGGCCTCCCGCCACAACGTCTCGATCCGCTGGAATACCGCCGTCGAGTCCATTCTGGGGGAACCGCCGCCACGAGGCGTAACCGCCATCCGGTTGCGGAACGTGGTGAACGGCGCGCTCGACGATCTTACGGTCGATGGCGTCTTCGTAGCGATCGGCCATGAGCCCGCCTCCGAGCTGGTGCGCGGCCAAGTGGCGCTGAAATCGAATGGTTATGTTCAGACCGCGCCCGGGTCGACCGCGACCAGCGTCGAGGGCGTGTTCGCTGCCGGCGACGTTGCGGACGACGTGTTCCGTCAGGCGGTCACGGCCGCCGGTCTCGGCTGCATGGCGGCGCTTGAGGCCGAGCGCTGGCTCGCCGCCGAAGAACCCAAGCGGGCAGCGGCCGAATAAAGATGTGCCGGCGACGGCGTCCGGCAAATAAGTAAGCGAAATCTTAATGGCCCCGTGGGGCCGGGGAAACGTTCATGGACTGGGATAAGTTGCGCGTCTTCCAGGCGGCCGCCGACGCCGGGTCGTTCACCCATGCCGGCGAGACGCTGGGTCTCAGCCAGTCGGCGATAAGTCGTCAGGTCGGTGCGCTGGAGGCCGACCTTGGCGCGCCGCTGTTTCACCGCCACGCCCGCGGCCTCATTCTGACCGAACAGGGCGAAATGCTGCTCGGCGCCGTGCGCGACGTGGTTCTTAAACTCGACGCCGTGCGCAGCCGACTCATCGACAGCCGGGAGAAGCCGCACGGCGAATTGCGGGTCACGACGACATTGGGCCTCGGCGCCAACTGGCTAGCCCCGCGCCTCGGCGAGTTCGTGGATCTCTATCCGGAGATCAAGCTCCAGTTGCTGTTGTCGGACGATGACCTCGACCTGGGGATGCGCGAAGCGGACGTCGCGCTCAGGCTGCGCGAACCGATTCAGCCGGACTTAATTCGGCGGCGGCTATTCACCGTGCATTTCCATGCTTACGCCTCGGCCGACTATCTGCGACGGCGCCCGCAACCGCGCAAGGTCGAGGATCTCGATCAACACCATCTGGTCGCTTTCGGCGCGCCGACGGCGACGCATCTCTTGTACGATCTCAACTCGCTTCTGAGGTTGGGCCGCGACCCAAAGTCTCCGCGGGCACCGCAAATCACGGTCAACAATCTGGCTGCGATGACTCATGCGGTCGAACACGGCGTGGGCATCGCCGTCTTACCCGATTATTGCGTGCAGCCAGAATCGGGGCTTGTCCGTCTGCTGCCGCAGGCGGACATGCCGGAGATGGACTGCTTCCTGGTCTACACCGAGGAGCTCAAGAACGTCGCGCGGGTTCATGCCTTCCGCGACTTTCTGATCAGCAGCGCGCAGCGCTGGCGCTACTGAGACCCAGCGGGGGACGGCGGGTTCGGGCGATCCGTCTTAGAATAGCCGATCCTTCCAGGTCTTCGGCGTCTTCTCGTTTATGATCTCAAGATCGATGTGATATTTGAAGTCGCGAGTGCCGCGCCTCCTGATCGCCTCGACCATGCTCGCCAAGCCCGTGTCGAGATCGACCGACGTCTTGTACTGCAGCAACTTTCTCGCCTTGTCGGAAGAGCACGACGCGTGCTCAACTTCCTGCGGTCGCCCGGTCATGAAGATGGGGTCGAGATTGAACTGTAGCTGATTGGCGATCCGCTCGGCGAGTTCGATGATCGTGATCGTCTCCTCGTCCGGACCGATATTGATGATCTCGCCAACGACGTTGTCGCGGAACGCCATCTCCTTCAGGCAGTAGAGACAGTCGTCGATGAAGGAGAAGCACCGCTTCTGCTTGCCGTTCCCATAAATGATCGGCTGGCGACCCTGCAGCATCAGATTGATCATGATCGACGCCACGTTGCGGAACGGATCGTCCCATTTCTGCCGGGGGCCGATAATGTTGTGAGGCACCGCGATCACATATTCGACGCCATGGACGGTGCAGAGATTGCGCAGAATGTCCTCAGCGGCGAGCTTGCCGATTCCATAAGGGTCCTGCGGCTTCGGCGTCTGGTCCTCCCTGAAGGGCGGCTTGAGGGCGCCGTAGCGCGCCATCGACGAGCAGAAGACGACTCGCTTCGCGCGATTGGCCACCGCGGCGGAGAAAATCGCCACCGAAGCGCCGACTATGTTCTGCGTCACGAAGTGGGGCGAGAAAACCGATAGGCCCTCGTAGGCGGTCGCGGCGCAATGGTAGTAGATGTCGCAGCCTTCCGACACCTTTTGGATGTGATTGAAGTCGTTGCAGTCGAACTGGTGAAAATTAACTTTCGACGGGACATTGTCGAGTTCCCCGCCGATGAGGTTATCGACCCCCACAACTTGATGTCCTTCGGCAATCATCGCGTCAGCCAAATGGCTGCCGAGAAAGCCCGCGACCCCCGTAACGAACACCTTCATCATTGACCCTTTTCTCGTTTCCGCACTGCTTCACACGTCAATTCATGCTCAATCCGAAAGCGTGGCTTTTGCCGGAGAAATCCTTCATTTTCGTACTAACGCCCAAAAGGGTCCACCTTCCCGGCGCTCCGACAGCGCTGGGCTGCGCGGGGAAGCCGTGCTTCCTAATCGGCGCGTTGCAAAAAGACCTTCGTAGCCGGTCCCTGAGTGGCTCGCATGAACCCGGGCATTCCCGTCTCCCCGCTCACCCCGGCCCACCATCCGTTGAGGCCAATCGTGAACGAGCGCCACGAGTGGAAGCGAAGCAGAAGCTCCAGGGTTTCCAATAGCGCGACGCCCGCGAACAAAGGCCAAGATTCGGGATATCGCTTTTTGGCGAGGATCACCCGATTCCTCTCGGAAAGGTAAATGCTGAACCGCGACCGCTTTTGACGCGTTCCTCCAGAACCTGAGGTCGAGCCGGCGATATGGTGGACGACTGAGTCGTGCGCGTAGCCCAGTCGGAACGTTCCGCGACGCAGCGACCATTCGCTGTCCTCGTGATAGACGAAAAAGTCCTCATCCATCACGCCGATCGTCTTGATGTAATCCTTCGACACGAACATCGCCGTGCCCGCGACAATGTCCAGGTCCGCTTCGACTTCCTTCAAGTCGGGAGTCATTTCGACTCGCTGTCCATGCCCCAGTGACCGGGCCCGCCCAAGTAAAGGCGAGAATTTGAGCCCGCCCCACAGCTGAACCCGCCCGTTGACCACGTAGACGATTTTACTCCCGACGATTCCGTAGCCGCCTTCCGCCTGACGGCGGACCAATGCCCCGAGCGCATCCGGCTCCGGAAACGTATCAGGATTGAGGACCCAGATGAAATCCCAGTCGGTATCGGCGGCGGCGATGCAGAAATTGACGCCGCCGCTATATCCGCGATTCTCGCGCGATCTGAGGACCCTCATCACGCGATGGTCTGCGCCGAGATGGAAACGCTGGCCCTCCGTAGCGCCCAGCCGATCCGCCGCCTCAGCATCAGCCACGACCATCCCCGGGACTTTGGACAGTTCGCGGACGTCGCGCTCGAAGGCCTCATGGCCACCGTTCTCACAGATGACGACGCTGAACTCGCGGTAGATCGAGCCGTTGAGCGACCCGAGGCAGCCCACAAGGTTCTTGGCCTCGTCTGTCGCGACAATCGCAATGACGACGCGGGGGACGATGCTCACTGCGCTCGCGGCTTCCGACACTCGACACCCCTACCGATTGGTCAATCTCGCATGGCTGGCGAAACGATATTCGCAAAATGCTAACGGGCTCTCGCGTCGGGGCCACGACGCGCGGCTAGAATGCTGCTCCTTGCAAAGCCCGCCCTGGTTTTTTTGGTTGAAATGGCCGCGACGACTTTAAGCGACCTTTGCGGCCGCTCTGAGGGCCGAACGTGTGCGCTTGGATCCGGCGCCTTGCCCGGAATTGAAGACGCCACGGGAAGATTGAGAGGTATCGAACCCATAAAGCAGTGTCAATCGGGAGGCCGTAGCGCTCTGGGTCCAACGGGAAGACAAGCCCGGCGCAATTCACTTTTCATCCCGCCGCGTGAGCGCTCGGTAGGCCACCGAAAAGCGGTACGCGCGAATCTGGGCAAGCCCGACGATCGCCATGAGGCGGTTTCGAGTCCCATTCAAACGTTTAGAGGCCAGCGGCAGGAAGGCATGGGGCGCGACCGCAAGCAGGGCTGCCGATTGGCGCAACAAGACGAGGATCGGTCCCCTGCCCTCCCGCCGAGCGCCTTCGGAGGATTCGAGCGTCAGCCGCCGCCATTTGCGCTTCAATTCCTCCATTGTCCGGCGAGCTGGGTGGCCGACGATGGACTTTGGAGCAAACCGAATGCGATAGCCTTGTCGCCACGCCCTTTCACACCAATCCTTGTCTTCCGGGACGCTGTCTATGAAGTCGCCGACCGCGTCGAACACCGAGCGCCAGACGAACATCGATGCGGTGACTGTAAACTTGAGCTCTTTGACGTAGCGCTCGTTGCGGAAGGCGAACACGCTTTCAAACGCCTCGGCCGCCGTCATCCGCCCGGGATCCTCAACCAAGACGTCGACGTGGCCCCCGGCGATATCCGCGTGACGCAGTTCGGCGAGACCCTCCTCAAGCCACCGCTCATCCGGCCGACAGTCGCTGTCGATGAAGGCGAGCGCCTCGCCCCGTGAAGCGCGCACTCCGGCATTGCGGGCAGGCCCGGCGCCCCGCTCTGCGGCTTCAATGACCTGGCCGCGCGACCCGACGATGCGGCAGACCGCGTCAAAACCGCGCCAGCTGCCGTTGTCGACCACGATGATTTCCGTCCGATCGCCTGGAAAGGTCTGCGCTTGCAGCAAAACCAAACAGGCATCCAAATTGTCGTAATCGTCGAGGTGCGGCACGATCACGGAGACGAGACCGACGCCAGGCGGGGCGCCCGTCGCCGCAAGCGGCGCGGCTTGTTCGGTCTCACCGACCGTCATGGCCTGCCTTTGAGCCTCATTTGGCGTATTTGCTCATGATTGATACGGCTTTTTCGAAATTGCTCATTTCTAAAATGTCGTCCGTCTCCAGCATCGTATCGAATTCCGATTCCAGCGCGGCGACGAGGATCATATGGCCAATCGAGGTCCAAGCCGGATAGTCCTGATAGACGAGTTTGGACGTATCGGTGTCATCGTCAAGGTCGAAGCTCTCTTTGAATGCGCTAAATACCCGGTCCCTTACTGTCATTAACCCGTCTCCGCAATCGTAAGGTTTTTAGCCGGGAACCCACGCATTTACTTCCGGGATCAATCCCGGGAATGCCACTCAATCGACTCGCGTGCAAAGGAAAACCCGTTCCCCGCGCTTCAACCCATGCTTGAGCACGTAAGGCTCTTTCGAAACCCACTCGCGGAGCGAGAATCCCGCGCCACGTAGTCGATCGCGAAGGTCGCGGCCATAATAGCGGGCGTGATCCTCCTGTCCGAAATGGATCAATCGGTCGGCCGCGGACGTAATCGACGGGTTCTCGTATGTTTCGTCGAGCCCTTCTTCCAACGGAACCATGATGATCGCCATACCGCCCGGGCGCAAAATCCGGTGCAGTTCCGACATGGCCTTGCGATCGTCCGGTACGTGCTCCAAAACGTGTAGGCATAAGACGAGATCGAATGACTGATCTGGAAGAGCGATGTCGCAGATGTCGATGCGAAGATCAACGTCCGTCTTGAACAGATCGCACGTCTTATAGCTCTTGACCCCTTTACTGCGGATGAACGGGGTCAGGCTCGGCTCGGGCGCGAAATGAAGCAGATCCTTGCCCTCGAACAACGGCTCCTGAGCTGCGCAGATGGCGAGCGCCCGGTGACGTTCGAGAGAAAGGCACCCCGGGCAGATCGTGTCTGCAGCTAGCGGGTATCCGTAAGAAAAGAAACGGCCGGTGCGGTCACAAATCGTACAATTTCTGGGATATTGAGCGCCGAACAACCTCAGGCCAGACTTTCGAGCATACTTGAGCGCCCGTGCAGTGGCCCGGATTGGCTTCGGTACGTTGTTATACTGCATGAAATCTTAGCCTTAAAACGAAGGAAGCGGCGCTCACGAGAAAACCAAATGGTCTTTTCTTGGCGCCGCTATTATGTAACAACATTCTATATCGTTCGAGCGCGGCGATGGCAATCCCCGAATCGGCTAGCATCCGGGCGCTCACGCGCCTGCGCCGCCGGGCGCGGATCGATCGCTGTTAGCCTTTTGCAGCCACTATCAGTCGTAACTGACACAGGGCTGAACGGCAATTCGGCGTCGGGGGTTAGGGTTATTGCTTTTCGACCTGGCCGAATTCGAGGTCGACTGGGGTGGCGCGGCCGAAGATGGACACAGCGACTTTGACGCGCGATCGGGATTCGTCGACTTCCTCGACCACGCCATTGAAGGAGGCAAAAGGCCCGTCCGCCACCCGCACGTTTTCGCCAATCTCGAATCGGATCGCCGCTTTCGGCCGCTCGACCCCGTCGGCCACCTGGCCTTTGATCCGGTCGGCTTCGATATCGGGAATCGGCATCGGTTTCTTGTCCGCGCCCAAGAAGCCGGTCACCTTGGGCGTGTTCTTGATCAAATGGTAGACTTCGTCGGTAAGGTCGCATTTGACCAGGACGTAGCCAGGGAAGAACTTCCGCTCGGAGTTGATCTTGCGCCCGCGGCGCATCTCGACGACCTGCTCGGTCGGTACAAGAATCTCCTCGAATTTCTCCGAGAGGCTACGCTGGCTCGCCTGCTCGCGAATGGATTCCGCCACCTTCTTCTCGAAGTTGGAATAAGCGTGAACGATGTACCAGCGCATAGTCATTTTTGGGCGATCCGGATCATAGCCGAGGTTAGCCGCCGCGCCCGAAGCCAAGGGCTAAAGACACGATTGTGCGCAACACCTCGTCGACGAGGAGGAAGAACAGGCTCGTGAACACGACCAGCATCAGCACCAGCCCCGTGGTGATGAGGGTCTCGCGCCGCGTCGGCCAAATGACCTTGGCGCCCTCGGCGCGAACCTGCTGAATGAACTCGAACGGATTGGCCATTGCCTCAACGTGGGTTTTAAATTCGACGCGGCGGGCGGACGACGCCCAGCCAGAAAAACTCGCGGCGCGGAACCTCCCGGCGCCGCGCCACTCCGACCTCATATAGGAAAAAGCTCCGCCTCGCCAAGCGAAATGTGACGGGCTGAGATAAAACGGTCACAAATGGTCCAGGCGTGTGCGCCTCCCGGCCGCTAGCCGCGGAAATGCTTCGACAGCTTGAGGCCCTGGTGCTGATAGCTGGAGGTCGCGTCTGCGCCGTAGAGCGTGTCCGGCGGCCCAGCGAGTTTTTCGTACACCAGTCTCCCGACCGGTTGGCCATCCTCCAACAGGAACGGCACATCGCGGCTGCGCACTTCCAGGACCGCCCGAGCGGAAGCGCGACCGTCATTGCCCTGCCCGAAGCCAGGGTCGAAAAAGCCGGCATAATGAACGCGAAACTCGCCGATAGCCGGATCGATCGGGGCCATTTCCGCCGCGAGGTCTGAGGGAATTTGCACGCGCTCCCGCGAAGCCAGAATATAGAACTGGTCGGGATCGAGGATCAGCCGCCGATCCTCGCGAGCCCGAATTGGCTCCCAGAAATCCTCAACGTCGTAGCCGCGCAAGCGGTTGACGTCGATGACGTCGCTGTTCTTGATCGCCTGGTAGCCGACGACAGACTCGCCCAGACCGCCAAGATCGACTCGCAACACCACGCCCTCGCGCAAGTCGAGCGGGCCGTCGACCAGCGGCCAGGCGAGGTGCCGCTTGCGGATCTCGGCATCGTCGAGCGTGAAGGTGTGTCTTCCCTGCTGCTTCGAATTGCGGCTACGAAACCGGATCTGGTTCAGCTTCGTCCCTGCCTTGACGCGGACGCTGAAGCTGCGGGGCGAAATCTCAAGCCAAAGCTCGCCCTGGTAGCCGAGCGGCGCCTCGTCGAACGCCTCTCCTCCGTCGACGATGAGGCGAGTAAAAATGTCGATCCGACCCGTCGAGCTCTTGGGGTTGGCAGCGCCGGACAGATTGGGCCTCAGCTCCAGCCGCTCCATCAGCCGGGCGACATAGACGATGCCCTTTTCCAGCACCGCGCCCTTGCCGGCGAGCGACACGGGCTCGGCGTTCAGGCTCTTGAGCCGGTCGCGAACAGAGTGCTCGCGCCCGGGCAGGAAGCTCGAGCGAACACGGTAGGCTTCCTTGCTGAGCCTGAGGTCAAGGCTCGCGGGCTGGAGTTGCGAGGGCTCGATCTCTGTCTCTGCCCAGATCAGTTTTCGGCCGATCATGGCGCGGATCTTCTGCCGTCCGAACAGGCCGAACGGAGCGGAGAACAAGGCGTCCGCCACGCCGGGTTCGTCACTGTCGAGGATGTGGGGAAGCGGCGTTCGGCGCGGCGTCAACGGCTTAAGCCTCAGAGGCGGATTCGCGTTGTTAGCGCCCCCTAAGCTTTAAGCCAAGACATGGTCTTGACGACATGGCATGGCTGGCGCTATCAAAATCGCTCTCGTGGTCATTTGAGCCGATCGGCTTGCCGCCACGTTAAACAACGGGCTAAAAGATCGGGGCGCAATCAAACCGTCGCCTCGTATCGAGCCCATCAGGCGCCGTTGGCGTGAGAGGACTTGAACGATGACGAGCCCGCGCAAATCCCGCGATCCGAAGACGCTGAGGCCCGCGACGCAATTGATCCACGGCGGGTCGCTGCGCTCGGCCTTCGAGGAGACGTCGGAGGCCCTCTTTCTCACCCAGGGCTATCTCTATGACACGATGGAGCTCTCGGAGGCGCGCTTCAAGGGCGAGGACCCGGGCTTCATCTACTCGCGCTTCGCCAATCCGACGGTCTCGATGTTCGAGCGGCGGATGGCGCTGCTCGAAGGCGCCGAGGCGGCGCGGGCGACGGCAAGCGGCATGGCCGCTGTCACCGCCGCGCTCATGGGCCAACTTAGAGCGGGCGACCACATCGTCGCCGCGCGGGCTTTATTCGGCTCGTGTCTCTATGTGGTCGAGGAGTTGCTGCCGCGTTTCGGCGTCGCTTCGACCCTCGTTGACGGGGCAGACCTTAACGCCTGGCGGGCGGCTCTGCGTCCGAACACGAAGACGGCGTTCCTCGAATCGCCGACCAATCCAACGCTCGAACTCGTCGACATCGCCGGCGTCGCCGAGATCATGCATGAGGGCGGCGCGACCTTGGTGGTCGACAATGTCTTCGCCACGCCGCTGCTGCAACATCCGATGAAGCTCGGCGCCGATTGCGTGGTCTACTCGGCCACCAAACACATCGACGGCCAGGGGCGGGTGCTCGGCGGAATCATCCTGGCAAGCGAGAAGTTCATCGCCGACCACATCCACAATTTCCTCCGCCAGACGGGTCCTTGTCTCTCGCCGTTCAACGCCTGGACGCTTCTCAAGTCGCTGGAGACCCTGACAGTGCGCGTTACGGCGCAAACGCGCAGCGCGGGCAGAATCGCGGACTTCCTCACCCAGCACCCCGCGGTCGTGCGCACGCTTTATCCGGGTCACCCCGACCACCCGCAGGCGGCGCTTGCCCAGCAGCAGATGGAAGGCGGCGGCACGATGGTCGCCTTCGAGGTCGCCGGCGGCAAGGCGGGGGCGTTCCGGTTCGCCAACGCGCTTACCATCATCGCCATCTCCAACAATCTCGGCGACGCCAAGAGCCTCATCACCCATCCGGCGACGACCACCCACCAGCGGCTCAAGCCGGAGCAACGGGCGGCGCTCGGGATCTCGCCTGGCCTCCTCAGACTGTCCGTCGGCCTCGAGGACGTGGAGGACCTGCTCGAGGACCTGAGCCAGGCGCTCGACAAAGGGGCGCTGCCACGCCGTCACGCGGCTGAGTAGACGAAGCAGCGGCGCGTCTATGGTCGCCATCGACCCTGAGGGTCGCGACGACCCACGGCAAGGAATGACGGGGCGTGTCGCAAAAGACATTGGGCGACATTTTGGCTCTTATAGCGTTATCTGTTGGTATGGCCCGTTTCCGATAGCGCCTTTGATCCAGCTTGGCGGTTCGAGTTTGTCGCCCCAGGCTTCGAGAGCGCGCCGCCAACCGAGATAATTGGGCAGGTTCTTGGTGGCGACGCCG
>DATDHT010000055.1:0-13480 GCA_036521435.1 Roseiarcus sp. | reverse complement strand
GGGCGACAGGCCAGTCGGCGGTGATCAGAAATTCCGCCTTCGGCTTGAGGCCATCGACCTTGGCCTTGGTCGGCGCGACCGCGACAATGACGACGGAAAGCATGCAGAGGAGAAGATTGGCAAGACCAATCCACATTGGCGACCGGTCGACGTCATATCTCAACCTATTTCAACAGGAGTTGTGGGCCTTGCGCGCAAGTGGTCGCGGGGAGGGCGTGGCTCAGTTGCTTCGGCCGCTCTTGCCCGGTGAGCCAAAGCGGCCGAAGGGCGATCAGCCGTTTCTGACGCACATGATCTTGATGAATTCGCCCTCGGCGAGGTTTTGGAACGTGCTGACGCTTCCCAAGACCTGTTCGGACTGTCGAAGGCATTCGATTTCATTGGAGACTCTGCCGATAATCACTTTGTCTCGAGAAAAACCCGGCTGCGGTCCGCAATCAGCAGGGCTCATGCCGGCCACGCAAATCATCGCCACAATGTTGAAAGTCATGGGCAGGTTGTTCCTTCTGGGGGGTGTTTTCGCGATTCAAGGAGACCGAGACCCGTCATTCCCGTCGCTTTTCACGCCTCGCCGTGACCCCCATCAGGCCCCCGATCATGTCCAGCGCCACGCGCAGGCGGTCCGAGACCACCGCGTCGGCGCGCCAGGGAGTGGCGAGTTCGGGGACGAAGCCGCGGCAGTCGCGCACGCCCGCCCCTTCGATGACGATCCGGGTCACGATCGGCCAGGCATGCGGGCCGACCCGATCCTCGGCCTCCCGCAACCTGTCGCGGGCGTGAAGGGCGGCGTCGGCCTGTGGCAGGCCGGGGCGAGGTCCGAAGCCGGTCGATCCCATCCGGTCGGGGGCGACGGCGCGCAATTGGTCGAGCCGGGCGCGATGATGGGTTCGCCGCAGTGATTCGCCGACCAGCCAGCGGGTGTCGTTGAGCTTCGGATTGCTGGGCGCCAGCACCCGGTTGGCGCGCATCGTGTCGAACGGATCGAGAAAGCGGCGCGTTCGATCGGCGTCGAGGCTCGGTGTTTCGCCCGTTTCCTTGGCGCGGGCGAGGCGCTCGGGGGTGGCGTCGAGCCGCTCCTGGACGGCGTTGAGCATATCCTTTGGCGATCTGCGCTTGGTCGGCTTGGTCGGCTTCCGGGGGCTGCTCATCGGGCGAGCTCCGCCAGTTCAGCCGGCGGCGCCGCAGCTTTGATCGGCTCCGCGAGTTCCGCGCACAGAGCCGCGGGGGAGGTGCAATAGGACTGCTCGATGATGGGGGCTACGAATTTCGGCAACCCGCGGGTGTTGACCTGAACGTCCGCCGGAGGCCCCTTGTGCGCGCGCTGCAAGTCCTTGAGATGCCGGGCGGAAGAGCGTATGGCCTCCGCTCGCTCGGTGTCGACTTTTGGAGGACGGCGCCGGCGAGGCGGGGAGACGATCATGGATCTTGCCCTTTCTGTTTTGCCGTGTTATGTTCTTGCTTTGTTCAGTATCGGGGAAAACAGAAGCTTTTGTCAAGGTTCTGTTTTTTTGAATTGCGGTTTTTCGGAAACGAGGTTAATGTCGTGAGTCGGCAGGTCATCGATGGCCGGGACGCGCCAGAGCGACCCACGCCTTTCACTTGGAGAAAGCAAGTTGCAGGAGCTTCCGCTTTGACCGTCGAATGGATTCGCGCCGGACTCAAAAGGACCGGCAAAACGCGAAGCGGCCTTGCCAAGGCGCTTGGTCGCTCGCCCTCCGCCGTCACCGACCTTCTCAACGGCCACCGGCGTCTGCGCGCCGACGAGATCGCGACCGTGTCCGACTATCTCGGCATCGAGCCGCCGCGCCTCATCGGCGGCGGGCCGCCGCGGCCGCCGAGCGCACCGCTGGTCGGCTATGTCGGCGCGGGCGCGGTCGCCCATTTCTACGCCGATGGCCAAGGTCCATTCGACGACGTCGACGCGCCTCTCGACTCGAAGCCGATGACGGTCGCGGTGCAGGTCCGCGGCCATTCGCTGGGCGTTTGGTTCGACAACTGGCTCGTCTTCTACGACGACATTCGCAATCCGCCGGACGACAGTCTGGTCGGACGCATGTGCGTCTGCGGCCTCAGCGATGGGCGGGTCCTGATCAAGTCCGTGAAGCGCAGCCCTCACACCGGCTTGTGGAATCTCTTGTCCAACACCGAGCCGCCGATCTACGACGCCGGCCTCGATTGGGCCGCGCCGGTGCGCGAAATGCGGCCGAGGTAGTGTTCCCGCATGGGCGTTGGCATGCCCGCGCCGCCTTCCGCGCTCGAGATCGCGCGCGCGCTCATCCGTTTTCCCTCGGTCACCCCGACCGATGCCGGCGCGCTGCCCTATCTGCGCGACCTTCTGGGCGAGGCCGGTTTCGCCACCGAGCTCGTTAGGTTCGAGACGCCGGGAACGACCGCGGTCCTCAACCTTTATGCGCGAATCGGCGCTGCGCGGCCCAATCTCGCCTTCGCCGGCCACACCGATGTGGTGCCCCCCGGCGACTTAAGCGGCTGGCGGTTCGACCCGTTCTCCGGCGAAATCGCCGACGGCGAACTCTGGGGCCGGGGCGCCTGCGACATGAAGGGAGGCGTCGCCGCCTCTGTCGCCGCCGCCTTGCGTTTCATCGCCAGGGGGGCGTTCCCCGGCTCGATTAGCTTCCTCATCACCGGGGATGAAGAAGGATCCGCGATCAACGGCACGGTCAAGCTCGTCGACTGGGCGCTCGCCAAGGGCGAAACGTTCGACCATTGCATCCTCGGCGAATCGACCTCAGTCGAGGCCGTCGGCGACACGATCAAGCACGGCCGGCGCGGCTCGCTCAACGGACGGATCACCATCAGCGGCCGGCAGGGCCATGCGGCTTACCCGCATATCGCCGACAATCCGATTCCTTCGCTTGCGCCCATATTGACGGCGCTGCTCTCGCCGCCGCTCGATTCTGGAAACGCCGACTTCGAGCCCACGAACCTCGAAGTGGTTTCGGTCGACGTCGGCAACCCGGCGTTCAACCTCATTCCGGGTGAAGTTCGCCTCAAGTTCAATGTCCGCTTCAACGACCTCTGGACGCATGATTCACTTGCCGCGGAGATCAGGCGCAGGGTGACGGCGGCGGACGGAGGCGCGCGCGCGACGCTGACCTTCGAGCCCAGCAACGCGAGCGCCTTCCTCACCAAGCCCGGGCCGTTCACCGAGCTCGTCGTTAGGGCTGTCAGCGACGTGACCGGCCGAAAACCTTCGCTCTCGACCGGCGGGGGGACTTCGGACGCGCGCTTCATCAAGAACGCCTGCCCGGTGGTCGAGCTTGGCCTCGTCAACGCGACCATCCATGCCGTCAACGAGCGGGTCGCGGTCGACGATCTCGAGGCGCTGTCGCGCATCTATGAGCGCGCGCTCGAGCTTTATTTCGCTCAAACGCCGGCATAGTCGACGCGGACGAGATAGAGGCCGTGAGGCGGGGCGACCGGGCCGCAGCGGCTGCGGTCGGCGGCCTCGAACGCCGCCTTGAAGTCGCCGGCGCTCCAGCGCCCGGCCCCGACCTCGACCAGCGTGCCCACCATCGAGCGCACCTGCCGATGCAGGAATGAGCGCGCGCTCGACTCGAAGAGAATGTCGTCGCCCTCACGCCTGACGTCGAGCCGGTCGAGGGTGCGGATGGGCGAATTCGCCTGGCATTGCGAATCGCGAAAGGTGGAGAAATCGTGGCTGCCCGTGAGCACGCGCGCCGCCGCGCGCATCGCCTCGGCGTCGAGGCGCGGCTTCACCCGCCAGGCTGAGACGCGCTCGAAGGTGAGGGGCGCGCGGCGATTGACGATGCGATAGAGATAATGGCGGGCGGTCGCGCTGTGACGCGCGTCGAAATCGGCGCCCATGCGCTCGGCGCCGACAACCGCCACAGGATGGGGGCGAAGCAGCGCGTTAAGCCCCTCGCTCAGCCGGAACGGGGCCCAGTCGCGCTCGATGTCGACATGCGAGACCTGACCCAGCGCATGGACGCCCGCGTCCGTGCGCCCCGCGCCATGAGCGGTCACGCGCGCACCGGTCATCGCATTGAGCGCGCCCTCCAGAACTTCCTGAACCGACAGGCCGTTGTCCTGCCGTTGCCAGCCGACGAACGGCGTCCCGTCATATTCTAGGAGGAGCTTAAAGCGCGGCATGCGCCGCTTTGTCCGCATCGCCGCGGGGAGCGGCGGCGATGGCTTCGTCGAGGACCTCGTAGACGCGAGGCTCGCCGCAGCGGGCGACATTGAAGCGCAGGCAGCCGCGCGCCTCGTCAGAGGCGCTGAAGGCGGGGCCGGGCGCGAACATCACCTTCCTCGTCAGCCCGTGGCGGGCGACGTCGGCAGCGTTGATTCCATCGGGCAGGCGAGCCCACACGTAGATGCCGGCGCGCGGCTCGATCCAGGGGACGAGGCCATGGCGCCGGAGGTTCTCGACAGTGCGCCCCATCGAGTCGGCGAGCTTTCGCCGAAGCCCATCGAGGTGTCGCCGATATCCGCTTTCCGTTAGCACCCGATGCAGAATGTGCGCCCCAGTCGCGCTGTTGCCCATGGTCGTGGCCAGCTTGAGATCGACCAGCTGCGGAATCCAGTCCTCCCGCGCGGCGATATAGCCGCAGCGCATCGCAGCGCCGACGGCCTTGGTCGCGCTGCCGACCTGCACCACCCGGCGCAAACCGTCGAGCGCGGCAAGCCGCGTCGAAGGCTCGGCCTCGAAGTCCGCGAACGTGTCGTCCTCGAGGAGGAGAACGTCGTGCTCCTCGGCCAGTCTCAGCACCCGATGGACGGTCGCCGCCGAGGGCGTCACCCCGGTCGGATTCTGCAGGCCTCCGCCGGTGAGATAGAGACGCGGACGATGCTCCACGAACACACGCTCGAGCTCGGCGACGTCGGGGCCCTCGGGGGTCATCGGGACGGTGATGCTCTCAGCGCGATTGGCGCGCAGGAGCGAATGGAAATTGAAATAGCAGGGGTCGTCGATGACCACTGTGTCGTTTGGACTGAGCAGAAAGCGGCAGGCAAGATCGAGCGCCTGCGAGCAGGAATCCGTGACGATAATCTGATCGGGATCCGCAAGCACAGCGCGCTCGGCGAGGCGCACGGAGAACAGCCGCCGCAACGGCGCATAGCCGAGCGGCTCGTCGTACTGGCGCCGGCGTTCAGGATCCTCGCGCGCGGCGAGGCGCAACGCCCGCTGGACGCCGAGATCGAGCACCCAGGAATCGGGCAGCCAGCCGGCGCCGGGACAGAGGAAGTCGGGCGAGCCGACCATGGCGTGCCGATTGATCCACGACGGGTCGACGGCGGGTTCCGGCGGCGGATCGGCGGCTGAGACCGTAAGCGGGCGAGCGGCGCCCGCGACGAAAAATCCCGAGCCGCGCCGCGCGACAACTGCGCCTTCGGCCGCGAGCCGATCGTAAGCTTCGACGACCGTCGATTTCGACACTTCGAGCTTGACGGCAAGCTCACGCACCGACGGGAGCCGGGCGCCGCGCGCGAGGGTGCGGCTCGCTATCCGGCTGCGAATGAACCCCGCAGTCGTCTCGACGCGAGAGGCGGGCCGATCGTCCATGCACGCTCCGTAAACTGTACGGGCAGTGGATAGGTACAGTTTGGCGACACTGTACTGAACTGTCTCTAGCGCCACAAGCCCCCGAGCCCGATCTTAAGCGAAGAAAGGACGTGCGCCTATGATTCCCGAAAACCGTGTGTTGCGATCCCTTTGGGCTGGCGCGAGCCGAGCGGCGGCCTGGCCGTTCCGTGTCGCCGCTGCTCGCGCGACGCTCCGGGCGCTCGGGCAAATGGACCGCCGCGAGCTCGCCGACATCGGCCTGACCCCATGCGATTTGCGCGACATATCCGCGCTTCCGCTCGACCGCGATCCGACAGCGCTCCTGGCGCGGCGGGTCCGCGAGCGCCAAACAAACGCGTTCACAGCGCCGCCGATGGCGGCATCCTGGGGATTGACGATGCGCCCTGAAGCAAGTCGCCCCTCTTAAGGCCCGATCGGCGAGAAAAAGCCGCCGGCTCGCGAACGAAGAATTCAGTCCTGGGGCACGAAGGCTGGGTTGAAAGCTATTTCCCATAGGTGACCGTCGGGATCCTGGAGGTAGCCCGCGTATCCGCCCCAGAAGGTCTTCTGCGCTGTCTTCACGATGTTCGCGCCGCCCTTGGCGGCCTCGGCCATGACGGCGTTGACTTCCTCCTCGCTCGCCACGAGGTGGCCGATCGAGAACTCCGTCGGGCTCCGCGGTGACTTGGGCAGGCCGGAGTCATGGGAGAGGTCGTCACGGGCCCAGGCCGCGAGCTTGAGCCCGCCCTGCAAGTCAAAGAACGCAACCGCGCCATGCTCGAACTCCTTGCCGACAATGCCCTCCGTCGGGAGCCCGAGCCCGTCACGATAGAAGCGCAACGAGCGTTTGAGGTCGTCGACGCCGATGGTGAGGATGTTGATCCGAGCTTTCATGATCGACCTCGCTACGAAAGTGTCACCGAAAGGATTTTGCGCTCGCGGCCGAGTAGGTCGGCAGCCGTCCGGTTCAAAGCCTAAGCCCTCGTCAGAACAGGCTGAGTTGCCCGCTGGCCGCGCTTGGCGCGACGGCCGGCTTGCGGAACAGGTCCGTGCGGAGCGCCCGCGATGTTTCGCGGAAGCCGAGCCGGCGCGCGGCCATCTCGAACCTACGCCCGATCATCCAGGCGTAGGGGCCCGAGCCCGCCATGCGCCGGCCCCACTGGGCTTCGTAATCCTTGCCCTCGCGCATCGATTGCATGAGCGACACGGCGCGCTTGAGCCGGTCGGGATAGTGGACCTGCAGCCATTCGCGGAACATGTCGCGCAATTCGTTTGGCAGCCTGAGCACGACATAGCTTCCCTCACGGGCCCCCGCCGAATAGGCGCGGGTCAGAATCGTCTCCAATTCCTCGTCGTTGATCGCGGGAATGACCGGCGCCGCCATCACCCCCGCCGGCACGCCGGCTTCGTTGAGCGCCTCGATCGCCTCGAGCCTCTTCTGCGGCGTCGGCGCGCGCGGCTCCATCTGGCGGGCGAGCCCGCGATCGAGCGTGGTCACCGAGACAAAGACCTTGACCAGACCGTCGCGCGCCATCGGCTTGAGGAGGTCGAGGTCGCGCAGAATGAGGTTCGATTTGGTGACGATGGTGAGCGGATGGCGGGCTCGTGAAAGCGTCTCGATCAGCGATCGGGTGATGCGATATTGCCGCTCGATCGGCTGATAGGGGTCGGTGTTGGCGCCGAAGGCGATCGGCGCCGGCCGGTACTTGGGCGAGGCCAGTTCGCGCTCCAAAAGCTCAGCCGCGCCCTCCTTGGCGAACAGCTTGGTCTCGAAGTCGAGCCCGGCCGAGAGCCCCAGATAGGTATGGGTCGGCCGGGCGTAGCAATAAAAGCAGCCGTGCTCGCAGCCGCGATAGGGATTGATCGAGCGGTCGAATCCAATGTCCGGCGACTCGTTGCGCGTGATGATGGCCTTGGGCTTTTCCCACGTGACCTCCGTCGCCAACGGCTCTGGCGCTTCCTCCGCCGTCCAGCCGTCATCGAAAGCCTCGCGCTTCTGAAGCTCGAAACGGCCGGTCGCGTTGGTCGCGGCGCCGCGTCCGCGCCTGCGGTCTGCCGGCAAGACGCGCTCGGCGATCGCCTCGGGGCGATGGCGCGGATCGACGGTGGAGATTCGGCTCAGGGTCGGGTTCATGGGCCATGTTCCGTAACGGAAGAGCGGGAACAGATCATGAACATTAGATAAACTCGCCCCGACGCCGCGTCAAGCTCGGGTTTCACAGCCGAACCTGCGTAGGTATTTCTACCCATTGATGCGTCAGGCTGACGGCGTAACATCCTGCATTAGTGGCGATCCGATCAGATTGTTCTGACTGTTAGAATTTTAGCGCGAAGCCATTAGTGATCGGCTCCGGCCGGGTGATTTCGCTCTGGGGGGAGATAATCCCGCTCGTCTATCGGCGATCTGAAATTGTTCTTTGAAGATCAATGGCTGGGAGAGGGGATATGGCAATCTCGGCGCTCGAGTTGTTTTGGCTTCCGCCAACATTAATGCCCTCGCTGTCGGGGTGTGCTTCCTTCCAGATAGTCTCCCCAGCCCAAGATGCGATCACCGGGAACCCGACAACGGTTCACGTGACCGCGTATCCCCAAATGAATCAACTGTCTGTTAGCTTGGATCAAACAAACATAACGAACAAAATATTGACCAATACAACCGACGGCGTGGGGCAGGTCAATGTTACCCCCGGGCCTCACACGGTAGCGGCGACCGCGATTGTGGAGCCAAAAATCTTGACACCGTATAACGGGACCGACTCCAAACAGTTCTGCGCCTCGCAGCCTCGCCAAGCGATTAAAACGGTGACGCCCTTCGCCTTCGCGAGCAGCAACACCTGGGTCAACGGAACGAATGGAGTGTCGTTGGGGCCAGATGCTACCGACGGCAGCACCCGTTGGTGGTTAGCGGATGCGCTTCCAAACTCAGCCACCAATCACTCGGGACAGATCAAGTGGGGCGGCGCCCCCGATTGCCGGTGCATCGCCTCAGACGACACCCTGCCACCGCACAGTGCGCCGCCGGCGTCCTATTGCGATCCGACGATTGGCGCGAACATAAACCCGACACCTGCCCAGCAGAAGCTGCTATGGGAAAGCCATCTTGTGCAATCAGTCGGCAACAAAAGTTTCTATTCTTTCGCAAACTTTGCAGCGAACCTGTGCCTGAGCGAGCGTGCCGGCCGGCTTACGCAAGAGAATTGCGATTCATCAGACAACAGCCAGCTCTGGACTCTCCGAGACAACAAGACGGGCATGTTCAGCAACGATCCTAATCCATGGTTTATCGACCCATATCCTTAAACAAGTCAGTCGGGCGCCAGATTAGTTCGAGGCCCCGCTAGCGTTGAGCGAACGGCGGGACCATGATCGGGAGTTGGGCGCGGATCAGCTGCCGCCGCCGACCCAAGCTTCACCCGTCACGATGCGCACCGCGACCGACTTGGCTGCGGGCGTATACGAGTGATGGTCGTGATGCCAAAGCGGAATAAGCGGATTCATCTCCGGGTAGTATCCGCCAAGGCAGCCATCGGGCAGCGAGAAGGGCGTCACCTTTAGGCCTCCAACTTCTCGCTCCACCCCATCCTCGGCGTCGCTGACCAGCGACACGATCTGGCCCTCAGCGAGGGAAGCGGCCGCCATTTCCTTCGGGTTGATCAGAAGCACGTCGCGCGTGCCCTCGATCCCCCGCAGCCGGTCACTGTAGCCGTAGATCGTGGTGTTGAACTGATCGTTGCTGCGCATGGTGATCAGTCGGTAGCGCCCGGGCGCATCACCGAAGCCGGTTGCCGAGAGTGTCGTCGGCGTCATGAAGACCGCCTTGCCGCTCTCGGTTTTCCAAATGCGCTCGCGCGCCGAATTGCCGCGATAGAAGCCCCCGGCAGTCCACATCCTGTCATTGAAGCGATCGAACTCGTCCGAATACGTTTTGGCGATGCAATCGCGGATAAGAGAATAGTCGTCGACCCAATCGTCCCATTTCGCCTTCGCATTTGGCGCCAATGTCGCTTTGGCTATTTCCGACACGATCGCGACCTCGGATCGGAGAAGCTCGCTCGCCGGCTTGCGCCGACCCACCGAGCCATAGATGCAGCTGAAGGTGTCTTCCATCGACACCGACTGCGGCCCGGTCTTCTGGTTGTCCTCCTCCGTTCGTCCGAGACAGGGAAGCAGATAGGCGACCTCGCCGTTGATCAGGTGACTGCGGTTGAGTTTCGTCGCCACCTGGACGGTGAGGCGCATGCGCGGCCAAGCCTCCTCCATCTTCGCCCTTTCGGGGATGGCGCGGATAAAATTGCCGCCGAGTCCGATGAACGCACGGACCTCGCCGGCGAGAATGCCTTCGCAAGTCTTCACGGTGTCGAGCCCCTCGTCGCGAGGAGGCTCGAAGTCGAACTGCGCGGCGTATTTGTCGAGCGGTACGAGTTTGGGCTTCGACGCGATGCCGACGGTCCGCTGACCCTGCACGTTGGAGTGGCCGCGGACCGGGGATATGCCTGCGCCCTCACGCCCTATGTTGCCCTTGAGCAGGAGCAAGTTCAGGAGCATCCCGATGTTCTCGAACCCGTGCTCGTGTTGGGTAAGGCCCATTCCGTAGATGCCGATGACGCGTTCCGCCTTGACGTAGACGTCCGCGGCGCCTTCGATCGCTGCGCGCGAAAGCCCGGACTCCGCCTCTATGGCTTCCCAGGACGTCTCGCGGACCTTCGCTTCAAACGTTTCGAATCCGGTCGTGTGACTTTGGATGAAGTCATTGTCGAGCACGCGCCGGCCAGTCCGCTTTGCGTCGTCATCTGCCGCAAACACGCGCTTGCAGATACCGAGGATCGCGGCGATGTCGCCGCCGGGGCGAATTTGATGGTACTGCGTGCTGATGCGGGTCTCACGGCCGGTCAGCATCTCGCCGACGTTCTGGGGGTTGGTGAAATATTCGAGGCCCTTCTCCCGCACCGGATTGAAAGTGACGATCGGCACGCCCCGTTTGGCGATGTCCTGAAGCGGATGGAGAAACCGCGGGCTGTTCGACCCCGTATTCTGGCCAAAAAAGAACATGGCGTCGCATTTCTGAAGATCGTCGTAAACGATCGTGCCGACCCCGACCCCGATCAGTTTCTTCAACGCCACCGATGTCGTTTCGTGGCACATGTTCGAGCTGTCGGGCAGATTGTTGTTGCCGTACATCCGCGCCATCAGCGCATAGAGATAGGACGTCTCCAAACTTGCGCGGCCTGATGCATAGAAGACGACCGATTTGGGATCGAGCGCCTTGAGCTCGGTCCCGATCGCCGCAAACGCCTCCTCCCATTGGCAGGGCTCGTAGCGGTCGCTCGTGCGATTGTAGCGCATCGGGTGGGTGAGGCGCCCCTCCTGCTCGAGATCATGGTCCTTCCACGATAAAAGCTCAGAAACCGTGTGGCGGGCGAAGAATTCCGGCCTGCAGCGGCGGGTGGTCAGTTCCCACAACGTCGCCTTGGCGCCGTTCTCGCAAAACTCGAAGGGATGATGATCGGCGGGTTTTGCCCAGGAGCAGGAGACGCACATGAAGCCATGCGGCTTATTCTGCCGCGCCAGCGTCTCAAGCGCTCCGGGAGTCGGCCACTCCTCGCCGAATATGCTGGCGATGCCTCGCAGCGACCCCCACCCTCCAGCCGGGCCGTCATAATGCTTGACTTCAGTTTGCGCCGGCTCCGGATTCGCCACCGCGCGATCCTCGACGACCTGGTTGCTCGGCATGAGTCCGCCTCCAAACACTCGCGTCACGAACGCAGAGGCGATGACTAGGTTCCGCCTTCTCGCGTACGCCAAGCATCGTATTGGAGAGGCTCAAGGCTTTGAGATATTGACTTCGATCCGAGCGGCGAGTGCGGCCGAGAGCTTTTTGGGCTTAGCTCGAAGGCCGGAACCCCCCGCCGATGACCGGACCTGGCCACGACATGGGGCTAGGTTTCGTCCTCTGGCCAACTGGTCTTGGCGCACTCGCGTTTTGCAGCCTGCAGCGGGCTCAGTTCGAGAACGTGTCGCAGTCGTTGATATCGCCGCTCTTCAGGCCGGCGGTGAGCCACTTCTGACGCTGCGCCGAGGAGCCGTGGGTGAAGCTGTCGGGCACGGCGTAGCCGCGGGCGGCGGTCTGCAGCCGGTCGTCGCCGATCGCCTGCGCGGTCGCCAGCGCCCGTTCGACGTCGCCCGGTTGAAGGATCTTCCATTTCTCGTTCGCATGGTTGGCCCAGACGCCAGCCAGGCAGTCAGCCTGCAATTCGACCCTGACGGAGAGCGCGTTGGCCTGGGTCTGGCTTCCTCTCTGCTTCAGGTTGTCGACCTTGTCGAGGATGCCGAGCAGATCCTGAACGTGATGGCCGATCTCATGCGCCACCACATAGGAATAGGCGAATTCGCCGCCGCCGCCCAACTTGGTTTTCATGTCGTTAAAGAAGGACGTGTCGAGGTACACTTTCTTGTCGATCGGGCAGTAGAACGGTCCCATTGCCGCCTGCGCGCCGCCGCATCCGGAACGCGTCGCGCCGTCGTAGATGACGAGCGGCGCCGGGTGGTATTGGACATGCGCCTGCGCCGGCAGCACTTCCGCCCAGACGGCCTCCGTGCCGCCGACGACCTTGGAGAGAAAAGCGCGCATGGGGTCGTTCGGGTCAGTCGGCGCGCTTGTCGGCGGCGGGGCGCTCTGTTGCCCCACCCCCATCATTTCGGCGCCGCTGATGAGCACCTGAGGCGAAATGCCGGTGAAATAGCTGATGGCGAAAATGACGACGATGGCGCCGAGGCCGAGGCCGCCGGCGCCGACCGCCCCGCCGCGCTGTCCGCGCCGATCCTCGATATTCGAGGAGGACGGCATGTTGTCGTATTCCATTGCCAACTCCGCAAAGCCGGTTAACGCATTTTAACCATCCTATCAGACAAAGCGCTGACGGAGTAGCGGCTCGACGCTCCCCGCGGGCGCAAAGCCTTTGTTTAGGCCTTTGCCAGACAATGTCTGGACTTTGGCTCGCAAAGGCCGCGAAACCCATGCCGCCCACCTATTCCCTCGTCGTGCCGATCTTCAACGAGGAGGCCGTCATCCCGGTCCTGCTCAAACGCCTCGACGGCCTGCTCGATACGCTCGACGCGCCAAGCGAGGTGATATTCGTCGACGACGGATCGAAGGATACAAGCGCGATCGTGATCGAGGCCAAGACGCGCGTCGACCAGCGCTATCGGCTGATAAAACTGTCGCGCAATTTCGGCCACCAGATCGCGATCACCGTCGGGCTGGATCATTCCGCTGGCCGCGCGGTCATCGTGATGGACGCGGATCTGCAGGACCCGCCCGAAATCGTGCTGGAGATGATCGCCAAATGGAAAGACGGCTACGAAATCGTCTCGGCCGAGCGCGCCTCGCGTCAAGGCGAAAGCCGGTTCAAGCGGGCGACGGCGGATCTTTTCTATCGCCTCATGGGGAAGCTCGGCGACGTTTCGATGGCCCGCAATGCCGGCGATTTCCGGCTGGTCGACCGCAAGGCGCTCGACTGCTTTCTCGCGATGCCCGAGCGCGACCGGTTCGTGCGCGGCATGTTCGCCTGGATCGGGTTCCGCCAGGGAACGGTGACCTTCGATCGCCCGTCCCGCGCCGCGGGCGAGAGCAAGTATCCCCTCCGCAAGATGATCGGACTGGCGGCGAACGGAATCATCTCGTTCTCGGACGCGCCGCTTCGCCTATCGCTATGGGCCGGCGGCGCGGTCTCCGCGCTCGCGTTCATCTATGGATTGAGCGTCATCGGGCGGTGGGCGCTCAGTGACTCGACCCTTGAGCGCGGCTGGAGTTCGACGATCGTCATCATCGCCGCGCTTGGCGGCGCCAACATGCTGATGACCGGCGTGATCGGGCTCTATGTCGGGCGCATTTACGCCGAGGCGAAGGGCCGGCCGCTCTATATCGTCGAGCGCGCA
>DATDHT010000054.1:0-3126 GCA_036521435.1 Roseiarcus sp. | reverse complement strand
GATGCGCCGGTCGAACTCGTCCAGTTCCTCGGGCTTCGAATCGACCTGCATCCGCTGGCGGGCCGCCGCCTCGTCGATAAGGTCGATCGCCTTGTCCGGCAGGAAGCGATCGGCAATGTAGCGGTCGGACAGCGTCGCCGCGGCGATAATCGCCGGATCGGTGATGCGCACGCCGTGATGGGCCTCGTATCTATCCTTGAGGCCGCGCAGGATCGAAATCGTATCCTCGACCGTGGGCTGGGCGACGAACACCGGCTGAAACCGTCGCGCCAGCGCCGCGTCCTTCTCGACGTGCTTGCGGTATTCGTCGAGCGTCGTTGCGCCGACGCAGTGCAGTTCGCCACGCGCCAATGCGGGCTTCAGGAGGTTCGAAGCGTCCATCGCGCCATCGGCCTTGCCGGCCCCGACGAGGGTGTGCATTTCGTCAATGAACAGGATGATGCCGCCCGCGGCAGCGGTGACCTCGTTGAGCACGCCCTTCAGGCGCTCCTCGAACTCGCCCCGATATTTGGCGCCGGCGATCAGCGATCCCATGTCGAGCGCGAGCAGCTTCTTGTCGCGGATCGATTCCGGCACGTCGCCATTGACGATGCGCAGCGCCAAGCCTTCGACGATCGCCGTCTTGCCGACGCCGGGCTCGCCGATCAGCACGGGGTTGTTCTTGGTGCGCCTCGACAGCACCTGGACGGTGCGGCGGATTTCTTCGTCGCGACCAATGACCGGATCGAGCTTGCCGTTCCGCGCCGCCTCCGTCAGGTCACGGGTGTATTTCTTCAGCGCGTCGTACTGATTCTCGGCGCTCGCCGAGTCGGCGGTGCGGCCCTTGCGGATGTCGTTGATCGCCGCGTTCAGGGTCTGCGCGGAGACGCCGGCATTGGCCAGAATCTTGGCGGCTTGCGACCCCTTCTCCATCGCCAGCGCCAACAGAAGGCGCTCGACGGTGACGAAGGAATCGCCGGCCTTCTGGGCGATCTTCTCCGCGTTGTCGAACAGGCGCGCCGTCATCGGCGCCATATAGAGCTGCCCTGCTCCCGACCCTTCGACCTTGGGCAATTTGGCGAGAGCGGCTTCGACCTCTGTCAGCGCCTGGCGGGAATTCCCGCCGGCCCGGTCGATCAGCCCTGCGGCCAGCCCCTCTTCGTCGTCCAGAAGCACCTTAAGGACGTGCTCGGGCGTGAATTGCTGATGGCCCTCACGAAGCGCCAGCGATTGCGCGGATTGCACGAAGCCGCGCGCCCGCTCGGTGTATTTCTCTAAGTTCATGCGTAAACCCCTTCGGCGCTGGCCCGCGCCCCGAAGCGACGTGAGCCAGCCCATACAACAGGATTGCCGCGATTTCGCGGCTCGACGCTAATGTAGGAGCCGCCTGCGGAGTCGGGAAGGGCAAAACGCGAACGCGGGGCATGAAAACTGACGATTTCGGCACCCCCAGGACGCCGCCCGTCAGGGCTTCGGGGACGCGCGCTTGAAAAACTCTTGCAGCCAGTCGGCGTTCATGCCGGCGATCGGCAGCCAGGCCTTGAACAGGGTTTCCGGAGAATATCGCTCGAGCTCGGCCATCATGCGCTTTTCGATCTCCGCCATGGCCGCCTTCTGCATCGGCTCGACGTCCGGCAGGCCCATGAACTGGCGCGCCTCGAGGGGAGTGCAGTCGACATCGACGGTGATCTTCATCGGCGCGGCTCTCCAAGGCTCAAGCGGGCTGACTTGGCGCGGCGCGGCGCGTATGGAAGGCCTCTCGCGCTTTTCCAAGTCGGGACTATCGCAGGTCTTTGGATATTGAGCCAGTCTTGAGCGGTCCCAAAGCCTTCATTCTCCATCTGGAGCGCGCGACGTCTCGCGCAGCCACCGTTCAGGCGCTCCGCGCCAGTATGGCCATCGAGAGCGAGGTCGTGGGCGCCGTCGATGGAGCCCGCCTGACGCCACAAGAGGTCGACCAGGTTTGCGCTCGGCGGCGCTTCCGGCCCACCTATCCCTTCCCGCTGACGAGGACGGAGGTCGGCGTGTTCCTCAGCCACCGCTTGGCCTGGCGGCACATAGTCGAGGCCGCGCTCGACTTCGCCTTCATCTTCGAGGATGACGCTGAGATCGACGCCTCCGAGTTCGCCGCGCTGGTCGAGTTCGTGACCCTCGAACGACCGGCCTGGGACTATGTGCTCATGCCGGCTCAGCCGATACGAAACGGCGTGGCCGTCAGGAGCCGAGGCGGCCTAACACTTGTGCGCCCCGACGCGCCGCCGTTAAGGGCGATCGCCCAGATCGTCTCGCGCACGGCGGCCGAGCGCCTGCTCGATCGCACCCTGCCCTTCGACCGCCCCATCGACACGACGTTGCAGATGACTTGGGTGACCGGCCAGCCATTGCTGGTCGCCTCGCCGTCGCCGATCCGCGACGTGTCTCGCGAGACCGGCGGCAGCACCGTCCAGCGCAAGTCGATGGGCATTCTCGACCGGCTTCGCCACGAAGCGATGCGCCCGATCTACCGGGCGCAGGTGCTCGCCCGCTACCGGCGGGAGCTCAAGCAAGCCTCCCGATAGAGCTGCGCCAACCGATGCAGCGATTTATGTAAATTGAAATTAGTAAGATATTTATTGACTATTTCAGAAAAGTGAGATAGTCTTGAGCCATGCTCCGCCAGGCCGCGACAATGACGGCGACAGGTATGAAGGTAGCTGCAGCTCGGGCCTCGGAACGTCGTTCGAGAGCCAGCTTCAAGGGGGGTCCCGCGCGCACAGCGGCAACGGATCGAGTGACAAAAAAATACACTCAAGCCCCTGAAATCATTGGCGCGCGTACAAGTGCGCGCGAGCCGGTCCAAGGCGCTTTCGGCGGCCGCAGGAACCGTATTCGCCGCGCCGCTTTTTCCCTGACGTCGCCTCAGGCGACCGCCGCCCCCATCAGCTTCCGCGCCGCGGCGGCGCTCATCGGCTGGCCGAAAGCCGACCCTTGCGCGAACTGGCAGCCGAGCTGGGCAAGCTCGACGGCGTCGGATTCCGTCTCCGCCCCCTCGGAGATGACGTCCATGCCGATCTCCTGCGCCATGGCCACGATCGAGCGCAGGATGGGCGACCGGGCGCCAAAGGCGTTGGGCCTGACCAGCGACGCGTCGATCCGCATCGCGTCGAA
>DATDHT010000053.1:0-7739 GCA_036521435.1 Roseiarcus sp. | reverse complement strand
TAGAATCGCGCCCAGGCTGCCGTCCGCTCCTCGCGTACCCATGCTGCCGCGTGCTGCTCGCCAAGATTGTTGAGGAGTGCCTCTCTATCGTCCGGAAAAATCATGATGTTCCCCAGCCCAAATTCGCGTTCGAGCACAGTGATAATTTGTAGTTATATTGTCAACTAATCAATTCGGTAAATAGCCGATGCCTTGATCCTCTCCAAATGGTGCATAGTCGCAGTCTTCGCGCCGGAATTGCAGAAAGGAGTTGCGATGGCCGAGGCCCGGCGAATTGTTCGGTTGCTATGTTTGCTGGCCCTGCTCGCGCTCTTGGCGTCAGCGGATGCTCGGCTTCCGGTCCAGAGTCTCCGTTTGAGACGGCCCATTCGGCTGTCGGCGCACAGGTCAATGAGGGGATGCGGCGGGAAAAGACCGCGCGGCGAACTACGGCGACTGAGGCGCGTGGGTCAGCCTGGGCTCTATCGAGTCGAAGGGCTCACGGCCTAGCAGCCGCGAGACTAGTCTTAACGGTTTTCTAGGCATGCAGGCTTAATGAGTGACGTAAGGGGGCCGCACCGACTTACGAAAGTGAGAACATGCCTAGAAGCCCAGCGGAGCACCCGGAGAAATCCAGAGGGACTAACTTACTTCAAGAGTTTGAGGATTCTCTTCCAGACTTCAAACTCTTAAATGAAGAACAACATGTGAAGTTCGTTAAGGCAATTCGCATGCTTTGCGGGTATTTCGACATATCGGAGGCCCGACTCCGAAGGGATCATTTCTTGAAACTCAAGTCAACGGTTGCTCGCCTTAATGAGTTTTATGAGGAATATCATGGCAAAGACGCAATACTCGCATCGGCAATATTGATTGTAAGACTGCATATCGAGTCGAATTATCTTGATAGTCAAGACGCCAATCTAGTCCACAACTTGACGGGTCTGCACACCTATCGAGTGCGCTCCGATGAGTCTGCGGGGCTGTAGCTCTCTGGGCGGCTCTGAAACGGCCTTTAGAACGGGGAGTGGTGATGATGGCGCACCCATTCCGCGCTCTGACGCGCGCGATCCTTGCTCTCGTTGTACCTATTCCAGCCGCGCTCGAAGGACGAATGTGGATGAGAATTAGGCCTCGTGCCGTAGCCTGTCTGAGCGACGGCGGCGACTGGGGGAAGTGCGAGAATTGCACTGAGAGCCATAAGGGTGATTGCTTTGAACATTTGCGCCTCCGATGCATCATTAGGGGATAACGTGCAACTTGGTTAAAGGCTCCCGATTGCGGGCCGCCGCGCGAGACCCCACGAGATGCTGGCGCGGCCTCTCAATAGGGAGAGCTGCCCAAGGGACGCATGGCGAATCGGCACGGCTGGAGCTTCAGCGACCTGATCACGAGTGATCTACCTCCTCATACGCAACCGAGTGTTGCGTCAGAATTGCGAGGAAGGTCGTTGGCATATCGGGATATAGGAGACGGCCGTCTGGGGCCGTTCCAGTGGACGGCAACTGGTGGAGGAGTGGCCCAGTAGGCTGAAGCACTCTCTGCCAGGCGCGATACAGGCGGTCGATGTCGAGTCCGTGCCCAGCATCTACAAGCACTACAGACATCTGTGGTCCGCTTGAAAAGCGATACGTCGCAAATGTTGCCCGAACCGTTGCCCAGACATCAATTTATTCTAAGATGCTACCTTACTTGTTTAGACAACTACTTGATTTATTTGGTGAGCGCGGTGGGAATCGAACCCACGACCCTCTGATTAAAAGTCAGATGCTCTACCTATTGAGCTACGCGCTCGCCTCGAGGCCTGAAGCCGCGCCCGTCCCTACAGCCTCGACCGCGATGGGTCAACGCCGTTGTCCGCCGTGAGCCGCGCCGTTCGGCCCTCTTTCAGTCGGGCGAAGTCGTCGCCGGCATGGTGCGAGGAGCGGGTGAGGGGCGACGACGACACGAGCAGAAAACCCTTGGCCGCCCCGATTGTCGCGTAGCCTGCGAATTCCTCCGGCGTGACAAACTGCTCGACCGCGTGGTGCTTTGGCGTCGGCTGCAGATATTGGCCGATGGTGAGGAAATCGACCTTGGCCGCGCGCATGTCGTCCATCACCTGCAGCACTTCGTTGCGCGCTTCGCCCAAGCCCACCATCATGCCCGACTTGGTGAACAGCGACGGGTTCAGCTCCTTGGCGCGCTCGAGCAGCCTCAGCGAAGCGAAATAGCGCGCGCCCGGTCTGACGGTCAGATATTTCGACGGCACGGTTTCGAGATTATGGTTGAACACGTCCGGCTTCGCCGCGACGACCGCCTCGAGCGCGCCCTCCTTGCGCAGGAAATCCGGCGTCAGCACTTCGACCGTCGTCTGTGGGGCGGCGCGGCGGATGGCGGCGATGGTGCGGGCGAAATGCCGCGCCCCCCCGTCAGCAAGATCGTCACGATCGACCGAGGTCACAACGACATGCGCGAGGCCCAGCTTTGCGACCGCATCACCGACGCGCTGGGGCTCGTCCTCGTCGAGTGCGCCCGGCAAGCCGGTGCGCACATTGCAGAAGGCGCAGGCGCGGGTGCAGGTGTCGCCCATGATCATGAAGGTGGCGTGGCGCTTGTCCCAGCATTCGCCGATGTTGGGACAACGCGCCTCCTCGCAGACGGTCGTGAGCTTGAACTCGCGCACCAGGCTCATCGTCTCGGCAAACACCGGCGAGCCAGGGGCGCGCACCCGGATCCAGGGCGGCTTGCGGGCGACCGGCTGGTCCGGCCGGTGCGCCTTCTCGGGATGGCGCACATCGGGGCCCGCGCGCCGTTCGGCGATATCAATGAGCCGGGTCATGCAGGCTTATGTAGGATCGGCCTGCGGGGCGGTCAAACATTGGGCGGCGAAGCCCCATCTCCGGTCCCCCACGCGAGCGCACGCCCGCGCATGAGCCGGATGATCGCGACCCCGCGTCCTCACGTCCGCGCCAAGGTCGCGATATAGAACCCGTCAGTGCCAGTCGTTCTCGGGCTGAGACGGAAGCCGGGACCCAAATTCGAGCGATGCTCGGCGAGCGCAGGCAAGCCGGCCGAATTCGCCTGCGCATTCGCGTCGATCGGCAGGAGGTCGTCGTGGCGGGCCATGAACGCGGCGATACGGTCCTCGTTCTCGGCCTTGAGGATTGAGCAGGTGATATAGACGATGCGCCCGCCCTGCTTGGCGAAACGCAACGCGCTCTCCAGCGTTTCGTCCTGATCCTTGATGCGCTGCTCGAGCGCGCCAGGGCGGATGCGCCATTTGGCGTCGGGGTTGCGCCGCCAGGCGCCGGAGCCGGTGCAGGGCGCGTCGATCAGCACCAGATCGCACCGCCCCTCGAGGTCGCCCAGCACGTCCGTTTTACCCCTCGGCGCCCGGACCTGGACATTGCGCGCGCCGGAGCGGGAGAGCCTTGCGAAGATCGGCGCAAGGCGGTGCGAGTCGGGGTCGGCGGCGTAGATCTGCCCCTGGTTCTCCATCGCGGCGGCGAGCGCCAGAGTCTTGCCGCCCGCGCCTGCGCAAAGGTCGAGGACCTGCATGCCGGGCTTGGCTTCGGCGAGGAGCGCGGCGAGCTGTGAGCCCTCGTCCTGCAATTCGACAAGGCCTTTGACGTAGGCCGGGTCGGAGGCGAGCGGCGGCGCGCGACCGTCCGGGCGCACGGCGATGCGCAGCCCCACGGGAGAGAACGGCGTCGGCTCGGGCTTGAGATGGGCGAGCGCGCGGAGCGCCTTGTCGCGATTGGTCTTGAGACTGTTCACGCGCAGATCGACGGGCGCGCGTTCGGCGAGCGCCCTGCCCTCCTCCGCAGCCGACGCGCCGAAGCTCGCCTCGAGCTGCGGCGCAAGCCATTCGGGGAAATCTCCGATCACATGCGCGGGCGCGCCCGAAAGGTCCGCTGCTGTGAGCCGCTCGCGTTCGGCCTCGGTCAGCTTATCAGGCGCGTGGCCCTCGCCAGAGAACAGCGCGGCGATCGCCTCGACGTCGAGGCCGTGCGTCTGCCTGAGCGCCCCCAGGATCTCGGCGCGAGGATTGGCTTCGCCCATGATCCAGGCGGACGAGCTTTTCTTGCGCAGCGTGTCATAGACGAGGCCCGATATGGCCGCCCGGTCGCCCGAGCCCGCGAAGCGGTGCGCGAGGCCCCAGTCCTTCATCGCGTCCGTCGCCGGTCGATGACGGGTCTCGATGTCGGCAAGAACTTCGATCGCGGCGGCGGCGCGGGCGGCGGGAATCATGGGGAGAGGAACCTTTGGGAGTATGGAATCCCGGTTCATATCCCCGGTAAGCGCGCGAACCTATATCTCGGCCCGCGGACAATGTCGCGCGAGGCGGTGGAGCTTGGCTTCGGAACGAACTAGACTGATTGCATTGGGTCGAACAGCGGTCGTCATCGCGGCGCAACGCCGGCGACCGACAATTCCGGAACCGTCGTCAAGGCGCAGGCTTTGCGCGACGCGCTGGACAGGGTCGAAGCGGAACTGAGCCCGCGACGAGGCGCTCTAGGTTTCAGCCGGACCGCGTTCGACTCTTTAGTGACTTACCGATCAGTCAACGATACGGACGGAATGCGCAGGTAGCGGACTTTCTCGCGCGGTGCTCGACGTCGTGAGCGGCGCCGGCCGCAGCGTGTTCAGCAGAGATATCTCGGTGTTTCGTCTTCTCGGCAGTTGCTTTATACTCGCCAGATATTTTCCTCACTTGCATTCTAACCTGGCGAAGGGTTTCCAGCCCTAAACAAGGGAGGGTGAGCATGAAGATCGTCGTCATCGGCGGCACTGGCCTGATCGGCTCGAAGACCGTGGTCATTTTGCGCCAGCGCGGCCACGACGTCGCCGCCGCCTCGCCCCAAAGCGGCGTCAACACCATCACCGGGGAGGGGCTCAAAGAGGCCCTGGCCGGCGCGCAGGTGGTTATCGATCTCGCCAATTCGCCTTCATTCGAAGACAAGGCGGTGCTGGATTTTTTCAAGACTTCCGAGGGCAACCTTCTCCCGGCGGAGGCCGCGGCGGGCGTCGGGCATCATGTCGCGCTGTCCATCGTCGCAATCGACCGGACCGACAATGGCTATTTCCGCGCCAAACTCGCCCAAGAGCAACTGATCGCGGCCTCGGGCGTCCCGTACACCATCGTCCGCTCGACCCAGTTCATGGAATTTCTCGGCGGCATCGCCGATTCGAGCGCGACTGGAAACACAGTCAGGCTTCCTCCCGTCCTGTTCCAGCCCATCGCGGCGGACGACGTCGCCGCCAACGTCGCCGAGGCGGCGCTCGCCAGCCCACGAAACGGCGTCATCGAGATCGCCGGCCCGGAACGCGCGTCATTTACCGAAATCGTCGCCCGGTACCTCAAGGCGATCGGCGACCCGCGACAGGTGGTGAGCGACCCTGCGGCCGGATATTGGGGCGGCCGGGTCGAGGAGCGCTCGCTCGTGCCGTTGGGCGAAGCGCGCCTCGGCGCCATTGGTCTCGACGAATGGCTCCGCCGCTCACAGGCGGCAGCCTGATTCTGCATCCTGCCGCCGGTCCGGCGCTTTCACGATCGGCGCAGCGCATAATCACGAAATGCCCGAGCGGGCGTTACGCCGGGGCCGGGCGACGAACGAAGGAGGCGACTATGAGCAAACTCTTTGCGCTGGTTCTGCTGTGCGTCATGACCAGCGCGGCGATGGCTCAAGAGGCTAAAGTCACGTCGCTCATGTCGAAAGAACTTACGGAGAATCCCGGCAAGGAAGTGCTGATGATCATGGTGGAGTATCCGCCCGGTTCGTCGGACCCGATCCACCGGCACAATGCGCAGGCGTTTGTTTACGTCCTCGAAGGCTCGATTGTGATGCAGGTGAAGGGTGGAAAAGAGGTGACGCTGACGCCGGGACAGACCTTCTATGAAGGCCCAGACGATATTCATGTGGTTGGCCGCAACGCAAGCAGGACCAACCCAGCGAAATTCGTGGTCTTCATGATCAAGGACAAGGGCGCTCCGGTGCTCGTGCCGGTAAAGTGACGACGAATGGCCTCTAAAGCGAGAGGTGATGTCATGAAGATTGTAGTCATCGATGGAGCCGTCAGCGGATCGTAACGACGCTGTTGCTGCGATGCAGGGGTCCGGCAATGGGATGGCCCGGCCATGGTCAACCGGCTCATCCGGCTGCAAGAAGAGGCGACACCGCTATGGCGAGGACCTACCGCGAAATTGCGATAGAGGAAATGCTCCAGACCGTCGAAGAGGCGATGAGTCGCGTTCTCGATTTGTGGGGACCCCTGCCGTCGCCATTGAAAGAAGACATCGAGCAGTTTTGCGCCCAGCTTGGGGCGGCAATCGATTCCGTAGAATGTGTTAAGCGAGCGCTCGACACACAACCGCCCGAAACAGACTCTGCGGAAGGCCCTGTCTGATCTTTGCTACGGTGCATGGGTCCGGTTATGGCGCAACCTGCCGAAGACCGCTTTTTCACCCTTCCGACCGTTCCGGGCCAATCTTGAAGGGCAGCCACAGGTCCGAAACCGGTCCAACTGATTGGATCTCTGAGGGCCGCCGCAAGTCTTCGTTTTCCGCCGAGCTCGGCGGGCGCGATCCTACCATTCGGGACGCGACCGGCGAAAGGATCCGCGGCTGCGCCCTCGCGGCGCGCGTGTAAGAAAAGCCCGATTGTCCTTTGGCCACAACGCTGCTTTTTGCAGGGAAACCATCCTGAAGCCATCGTATCGACTTAGGCTTGGCGCCGATATGGCGGGTTGTTCTAGCAACGGAGCTTTACGTGACCAACAACGCTCACGTTGACGATTGTTCCGGGGCCTGACCCCACGTCATCATATGGGCAAGCTTTTCCTTTATTGTTTAGCGCGCGGGCGAACCATGAGGAGAGCAAAATGACTCAGCATGCGTTATACGTTCAACTCGAAGCCAAACCCGGCAAGGAGCAGGAGGTGGCGAACTTCCTGTCAAGCGCCAGGACTATGGTCAGCGACGAGCCCGAGACGACGGCTTGGTTCGCGATCCGGATGGGCCCGAGAATGTTCGGCATATTCGACGCCTTCGCCAACGAGCAAGGCCGCGACGCCCATCTCCGGGGCAAGCTTGCGAAGCAGATCACATCGAAAGCGCCGGAACTGTTCGCCAAGACGCCGGAAATGCAGCGGGTTGAAGTCCTCGCAGACAAACTGCCTCACTAACCGGATGCCGGCGCCCCTCGGCCGGCGCTGCCAGAATGCGCGCGGCGGGCGTTTCCGCCGCGCTTTCCTGTGAAGCCAACCCTGTCCGGCAAGGGACGGGCTATCGGCTATTCTGCGAAAAACTCCGCCACCTCGGCTTCGAGCCCCGGTGGATCGAGCCGGATGGCGCCGTTGCGCACGACACGAGTCTCGATTGCGCCCGTCTTGCCGCGGCGCCAGATCATAACGCGACGGTCGGCATCAAGAATGAGATAATGCGCTACGCTCGGCAGCGCAAAATAGCCGTCTAGCTTCGGTCCATGATCGTCCGCCGTCGCGCTTGGCGACAGAACTTCAGCCACGATGACCGGGTTCTGGATCTCCATCGTGTTGAGGTCGGTCGGGGCTGGGCAGACGCCAGGCGCGTCGGGCTCGAACGCGGTGCGGGACGCGATCCGGACTGTCATGCCGTCCGGGAAAACACGGCACGGCAAGCGCGCGCCGGATGGCGGCGTTCAGCCCTGACTGCGCGGCGAATTTGGTCAGCGCGTGCGCGGCGCGCGCTCCGGGGACATCAAAACCGGCTGGCCCTCGCGCAGCTCCCAGCGCCCTTC
>DATDHT010000052.1:0-5169 GCA_036521435.1 Roseiarcus sp. | reverse complement strand
TGAGCAAGGTTTCGGTCGACATTTCGCCTGACGAGGCGCTGCCCGGCCTCCTCGTAAAGGGGGAGGCGCGATGCGTTGGCCCAACCGGCGTTGAAATGGAGGCGCTCACCGCCGTCTCCGTCGCCTGCCTGACAATCTACGACATGGCCAAGGCGATCGACCGTGGCATGAGCATCGAGGCCATCCGGCTGGTCGAGAAACGGGGCGGCAAATCGGGCGACTGGCGGGCCGCGCATCAGCCGAAGGACGAGCGCCGATGAACGCCATGATCACGGTCGAGGAGGCGCTGGCGCGGGTGATCGCTTCCGGCGCTCCGCCACTCGATGAGGAAGAGGTCACCCTCGAGCAGGCTTATGGACGCGTCCTGGTCCGCGAGCTCAAGGCCCTGCGCACCCAGCCGCCGTTTCCCAATTCCGCCATGGACGGTTACGCGTTACGCGCGGCCGATACGATTCCGGCGCCGACGACGTTGACATTAATCGGCGAATCCGCCGCTGGGCGTGCTTTTGAAGGATCTGTCGGCCCTGGGGAAGCGGTGCGCATCTTTACTGGCGCGCCGATGCCCGCCGGCGCCGATTCCGTCGTCATTCAGGAGGACGTTGAGCGCGAGGATAAGCGCATCCGGCTGTCGAGCGCGTCGCCGCCCGGCGACAATCTGCGTCAGGCCGGCATGGATTTCCGGGAAGGCGAATCCCTCATCTCCGCCGGCCAACGCCTCAGCCCCCGGGATGTGGCGCTGGCGGCCGCGGCAAACCATACGGCGCTCGTGGTCCGCCGCCGCGCACGGGTCGCCATTCTTGCGACAGGCGACGAACTGGTCGCGCCTGGCGGGTCGCTGGGGCCTGCGCAAATCGTCGCGTCCAACAATTTCGCCGTTGCCGGAATTGTCGAGGCGTACGGGGGAATCGCGGTCGATCTTGGCATCGCGGTGGATGAAGTTGGCGCGATGAAAGCGGCGGTGAGCCGCGCCCACGACGCCAAAGCCGACGTGCTGGTGACGCTGGGAGGCGCTTCGGTCGGCGACTACGACCTCGTGCAGCAGGCGCTTGTTTCGTCGGGAATGGAGCTCGGCTTCTGGCGCATAGCCATGCGTCCCGGGAAGCCGCTGATGCACGGGCGGCTCGGGCCCATGCGCATCCTGGGCCTGCCCGGCAATCCGACCTCGTCGATGGTTTGCTCGATCCTGTTCCTGCGTCCGTTGCTGCGCGCCTTGCACGGCGAGTCCGACCCGGGCGCCGATCCCGGCCAAACCGCGCGGCTCGCGGTCGACTTACCCGCCAATGGTGTCCGCCAGGACTACATGCGCGCTTCCCTCAGCCCCGGCGCGGACGGAATTCTCGTCGCGACCCCGGCGCCGGCGCAGGATTCGTCGCTGGTGAAGACGATGGCGGGCGCCGACGGCCTCATCGTCCGCCCGCCGCACGCTTTGGCGGCGAAGGCCGGAGAGGCATGCCGCGTCATCCCGTTTCATGGGCACGGGGTGTAGAGCGGCCTGCGATTGGGCCCAGCCTGAATCGGCCACATCACCGATTTGGCGCCCTCAATAATCTCAATCCGTTGCGACCCTCGTTGGGGAGCCGTGTGACTCCAACCCCCTCGTCCTGAGGCGCCGCGAAGCGGCCTCGAAGGACGCTCCCATGCGCGCCGACGTCGCCGAGTACTGGAAGATGCTTCGAGACGTCGCGCTTCCGCGCGGCTCCTTGAGCGATGAGGGCCGTGGGGCGCAGCCGTTTCGAAGCTCCCACCTTGGGAGTTGCGAAGCCGTTCGTTTCGTTCAGCGGAACGAAGCGCTTCGCTTCCGCTCGTGTTGGCCAGTCTGGCGCAAGGAAACGATACGACAGCTGCTTCTTTGGGGGCACAAAGTTCGCCGGTGGCCCAGGAGCTCAGATGAAAAACCCATGCCTTGCGCTCACCGCGATCCTCGCGCTCGCGACTGCGTCAGCCAAAGCAGCAGACCTGTCACAGCCCACCCTACCCGCGCCATTGCCCAGGCCCGCAACGCCAACCGGGGCCAGTGTGCCGAACAGCGCCTTCTTCCTTGGCCTCGGCGCCAGCACCAACTGGATGAATTTCGGTCATCAGCATGTCTATGCGATCGGAACTTCGAACGTCTTCACGGATGGCGTGCTGTCGGCCTCCGGAAGCGCTCAAGGGCCGACCAACATCCACATGGAAGACAGGTTCGCGTTCGCGCCGTCGTTCCAGGGCGGCTACTTCCAGCGCTTCGGGGCCAGCGATTGGCTATGGGGAGCGAAACTCTCGTACAATTATCTGGGATCAACGTCGACCAACACGAACTCGATTATCCCGCAATTCGGCACATACACCACGATCTTGAACCCTACGCCTGTGCCCTTTAGCGGCCCCGCCTATGTACGCGCGGCTCAGACGAGTCTCCTGCAGGAAATCGACCTGATCCCATTCCTTGGTCACGCTTTCGGTCCAAGCTACGTCTACGCCGGAGGTGGTCCGACCCTTTCGCAAACCCGCACCAGGTTGAACGGCCTGATTGGTTTTGCGCTTGTCGATGGCGGCATTGTCGATCAATCCGGCGCGCCGCAGGACTTCTCGAGCTCGAGCTGGCTCATTGGCGGGGCGGCTATGGTCGGCGTCACCTACTTTCTGACCCCAACCTGGTTTCTCGATTTGAATTACACCTACGCCGCGACAGCAGGCCACACCGCGAACTTTGCGAGCCCATTCGTCGATCACAGTTCGACGAGCGTAGGAACATTGGTTGGCAACTCCGCCTGGAGGGCGGAGACGCAACGGGTCAGTCTCACGATCAACAAGGCGTTTTAAGAGGCCCTGTCCTGCAGCGAAGATGACCTTTTGGTCATCAGCCGGCGATCGCGTGAAATTTCCTCGATTGGAGTGAAGTCGATCACGCGCCTATTGCCTGCCGACTTGGGCCTAGTCTCTCATTGATCGTCGTTGCAGTCAGGCGAATACTGCCGAGGTGTTGGCTTAATTTGGTATAGATTCGCTAAAATTAAAATCTATGAAATAATTTCCTATTTCCAGAATCCACTGCTACACTTGCGGATCGTTGCGTAGGGAGGTCGTGTCGAGAAGCCTTGGCCTGAAGCAATGCCCACGCGACGGGCGAGAAGGGCCACGCGATAGGACCGAGGCGAGAAAAGTGCGAAATGAAATGAGCGTCAACGCATTGAAAACAAACGATTCCGCGAAATGGCTGATTCGACGCACTCAATGATTTCAAGGGCTTGCTCCGCTCGTCGCGAAACGATTCCTTTCGCCTCGCGAAACGACACGAAATGAGCGGGCTCCCTCTGAGCCGTCATCGCGTGCAGCGGGCAACTTGACGCGGCGATCCGGGAGTCTTTGCGCGCCGCGATCACTGGAGGGCTTCGCTCCGCTGGTCGCAATGACAGCGCGAAGAACCGAAAAAGTTGCGCAAAAGCGCAGCTAAGCTCATGAAATCATTGGCGCGCGTAAACTTGTGCGCGACCCGCTATCGGTGCCCTCGCGTCGGCCAATGCTCTCGAAGTACGGCGAACAGGAACGCCGTCGACAGACCGAACAGCATCATGCCGTTCAGCGCCTCTATGGCGCCCATCAGCTGCCAGTGCTTCGCCAGGAACACGCCGGCATGACCGTAGGTCGTCATTGCGCTGAGCGAGTAGAGCATGGCGGATGCAAAATCGGCTCGCGCGCCAAGGATGACATAGGCTGCCGCCCACGCGCTGGCTTCCGCTGCATGCAAGACCGTCAACAGCAGCACGGTGACGATCATGAGAACGGCAAGCACGGACTCGGACCGGCGCGCCCGCAAAAGCAACGGCAGTTCGAGCACCACCCGGTCGCGGATCACAACCAGGCTGAAGGCGTGGACGAGCACCGTGAGCACGATGAGCGGGAGACCCCAGGCCCAATTATTCGACCAGGCCTCGGCGGCGGCGTAATCAAACGCCACCGCGCCACCTCGGACTCACGACGAGGAGGAAAAATCGGGACAGCCTACGCCCAATATGAGAGCCGCAATCGGACGGAGCCGCCGACGTCAATACCAGCCCGGGGCGTAAGGGCCCCATACGCCACCCCAATCCATCGCGGCGTCCTGGTTCAGCATCGCGGTCGTCTCTTGCATCTGCGCGATGTTGTTCGCTGTGCGAATCTGCTGATATTGCTGATAGGCGGCGTCGTTGCCGATGAAGGCGCAGTTGCAGCCTGCCGCGTCCGCATAGATGTAGACGTTGCCTTTCTTGCGCTGCGAAAAGACGATCGTGTTTTGCGGCAGCGCCTGAAGCTTGGCCATCTTCTGCGGCGTATCCGCCTGCTGCCTCACGAAGCCCGCCGCCGCCAGCTGCCCTTCCTTCTCCTGCGCGCCCATGGCCATGCAGCCGGCCAAAGCCGCCGACGCTGCGAGAGTCGCCAGAACACCCCGAACCGTTGTCTTCACCGTCAGCTCCTTCGATCGACGACCATAGAGGCGAGGACAAAGGTCTTGACGATTCTCACGGCCCCCCTCGAGAGCGACCTTCCCCCCTGCTCCTCCCCCTGTCAATCGAGGGCGATGGGCCTTGCGCTCCGGCCGTCACTAAGCGCATGAAAGAGACCGTGTCTTGTGGGAATTCAGGGACTGCCGGGCATGCTCGACCCGAGGCGCGCGCGAACACGTCCGGCAGCGTCGATCGCCAAGGTTCGCCGCTGCGAGCCTCGGAGCGAGCCATGATGATCACGATCCCCGGGCTGGCCGCCGAAGCGCTTGGCTCCTATCTGGCGGAGGACATCAGAGACCGGTTCGGAGTCTCGCACGCGCGGCTCGCCGAGATCCTTCCGTTTGCGGCGCGGCTCGCGCTCGAATGTATCGGCAACAGCGACGCCCTCTACCACAATGTCGAGCACACCATGCTCGTCACCCTGGCGGGCCACGATATCTTCAAGGGCCGCGCGCTCCTGACCGACTCGACTCCGGACGACTACTCGCACTTTATCGTCGCCTGCCTCACCCATGACATCGGCTACGTGCGCGGCGTCCTCAAGGGAGACGGGCCGGACGGCTACGTCATCGACGCGGCTGGCCACAAGGTCACCTTGCCGCGCGGCTGCTCCGACGCTGCGCTCGCGCCCTATCATGTCGAGCGATCAAGGCTGTTCGTGCTCGACCGCCTGGCGTCGATCGACGAGCTCGACGGCGCCCGGGTT
>DATDHT010000051.1:0-19547 GCA_036521435.1 Roseiarcus sp. | reverse complement strand
AAGATCTGCTTCTCAGCGAAGTAGATATCCTTGAGGGTCTCGGAAAACAGGTCTTCCAGGGTGTTGTTCTTACGAGTCGGCATGTGGCGCTCCGTGATGATAACGTGACTGTGAACCAGAACGAGCTTAGGGGCGTTAGGTTCCGGCGGCGGTTCGGCTTCGCGCTTGCTTATGACGCGCCGAGGCGCGACAATCGTTGCAAGGATAAAGGGAAGTCGCCGTAGGAGGCTCGTCCATGACCAATAAGCTCGAACAATTGCGCTCCATGACCACGGTCGTCTCGGACACCGGCGACATGGAGGCGATCCGCGTCTACAAGCCGACCGACGCCACCACAAATCCATCGCTGATCCTGAAGGCTTCGGAGATGTCGGGTTACGCGCGTCTCGTCGACGAGGCGATTGCCTGGGGGGGCAAACAGAAGGCTTCAGTTGGCGAGGTCACGGATCGGATCGCGGTGAACTTCGGCGCTGAACTGACGAAGATCGTTCCTGGCCGTGTGTCGACCGAGGTGGACGCCGATCTCTCCTTTGACACCGAGGGCATGATCGCCAAGGCAAAGTCGTTCATCGCCCTGTACAAAGAGCGGGGCATTGATCAGAAGCATATCCTGATCAAGCTCGCTTCGACGTGGGAAGGCCTGCAAGCGGCCAAGCGCCTCCAAGCCGACGGCATCGACTGCAATATGACGCTCGCCTTCTCGATCGCCCAGGCGATCGCGGCGGGGGAGTCAAAAGCGTTCCTTCTGTCGCCCTTCGTTGGACGCATTTTCGATTGGCACGTGAAGGCGGGCGGTGGCCCGTACACTGCCGAGACCGATCCGGGCGTGCATTCGGTCCGCACGATCTACGCCTATTACAAGACTTACGGCATCAAGACGGTCGTGATGGGCGCCTCGTTCCGCAACACCGGCGAGATCGAAGCGCTCGCGGGTTGCGATCGGCTCACCATCTCGCCTCAGCTGCTCGAGGCGCTGTCGAAGGAGGAGGGCGAGCTAAAGCGGCAGCTCGACCCGGCCAAGCCTGGCCCGGCGCCGGCCAAGATCGCGATGGACGAAAAGACCTTCCGCTGGATGATGAACGAGGACCAGATGGCGACGGAGAAGCTGTCCGACGGCATCCGCCTGTTCGCCGCCGATCTGAACAAGCTGAAGACGATGGTGCAGCAGCGGCTGGCGAAAGCGGCGTGACGAGGAACTGAAGCGGCGAGGTTTGTGCCGCACGCCCTCGACGCTCAGGGTTGCGTCGATCTCGGCCGATGACCTCGGCGGTCGGGGAAGCCGGCCTGGGGCGGAGTGATCCGGGCTCTCCGCTTGAGGTTCTGGGTGTTTTTCTCAAGCTCGGCCTGACCAGTTTCGGCGGGCCTGTCGCGCATCTCGGCTATTTCCGGCGCGAGTTCGTCGTCCGACGCGCATGGCTCGACGAACGCGCCTATGCCGATCTGGTTGCGCTTTGCCAGTTTTTACCCGGGCCAGCCAGCAGCCAGACGGGCTTCGCCGTCGGGCTGATGCGCGCTGGATACCTGGGCGGGCTTGCTGCATGGGCGGGCTTCACCCTGCCCTCGGCGGCGGCGATGACGCTATTCGCCTATGGCGAGGGCGCGCTTAAGGGTCCTGTCGGCGATGGGCTGCTGCACGGCCTTAAGTTGGTCGCGGTCGCGATCGTCGCTCAGGCTGTGATGGGAATGGCTCGGGCCCTGTGTCCGGACCGGCCGCGCGCGACTATTGCCGTCCTGTCGCTGGTCCTCACTGCGTTTGCGCCGGTGGCATGGGCGCAGATCGCTGTCATCCTTCTCGGCGCCCTTGCTGGAGTCCTTGGCTGCCGGCAGCCGGCGGACGTCACGGTCGACGCCGCCGAGACGAGGGTCAGCCGCCGTATGGGGATCGTGTTCGCCGCGCTCTATGTCGCCCTCCTCGCGCTGTCGTTCGCGCCAGTGGGCGCGAGCATCGCGGCCGCCGCCGCCGCTTTCTACCGTTCAGGGGCGCTGGTGTTCGGCGGTGGCCATGTTGTCCTGCCGCTGCTCCGCGCCGCGGTGGTCGATCCGGGTTGGGTCTCCGACAGCGCCTTCCTCGCTGGCTACGGCGCCGCCCAAGCCGTGCCGGGGCCGTTATTCACCTTCGCGGCCTATCTCGGCGCAGTCGCCAGCGCTCCGCCCGGCGGCGTCATCGGGGCGGCGCTGGCGTTGGTCGCAATCTTCATGCCCGGACTTCTGCTGCTGATGGCCGCCTTAGTCTTCTGGCAAGACTTGCGAGAGCGCACCAACGCGCGCGCCGCGATGGCAGGCGTCAATGCAGCCGTGGTCGGCCTGCTCGCTTCCGCGCTCTATAATCCGGTATGGACGAGCGCGGTTCGCGGGCGGACCGATTTCGCAGGTGCGGCGGCGGGCTTTGTCGCCTTGACCGTCTGGCGCGCCTCCCCGCTGCTCGTCGTCGTTGCAACCGCCGCCGCGGCAGTGGCCTTAAGGTTCGCAGGCTGAACGCGAAACGGGCTGCGACGCCGCAAGCGCTCGAGGGGAGACCGCTTGTCCGCGGTCTGAGCGCTAGCTTGAGCCATTGACGGGTCGAATGGCGGGAAGAAGCTCCCCGCGGCGTTAGCGATTCTCGACCGGCCGCACGACCCCGACGGTCTTCGGAGACGATACGGTCGGCAGTTTAACCTCCGACCGGCTCCCTTCGATGTTCTCAAGGAACTGGCGCGCGCTCTCTTTCCAGGTGAAACGCATCGAATGTTCGCGCGCCTGCTCGCGCGACAGGGTCAACGCCTTGAGGCAGGCCGCGCGTAGATCCCCGTCAAGCACGCCGGCGCCGGCCCCTACGACATCGATCGGCCCGGGCACGGGATAAGCGGCGACCGGCAGGCCGCTGGCCATCGCCTCGATCATAACGATCCCGAACGTGTCGGTGCGCGATGGAAACACGAACACGTCCGCGCTCGCATAGATGTCGGCCAATTCTTCGCCCTGTTTGGAACCTAGAAAATAAGCATGGCGGTAGCGGCGCTCGAGATGCCGGCGAACCGGTCCGTCGCCGACGATGACGGTCGAGCCAGGCAAATCGAGGCCAAGCAGCGCTTCGAGGTTCTTTTCCACAGACACCCGTCCGACTGACAGGAAGATCGGCCGCGGGAGGTCGAGCGTGCGGCTGGACCGCGGACGGTAGACGGCGTGGTTGACGCCACGGGTCCAGAGCCTGACCCGGGCGAAGCCGCGGCGAGTGAGATCAGCGCCGATCGTCGGCGTCGGCGCCATCACTGCAGCCGACGGCGCATGAAAGTAGCGCAAGCCGGCGTAGGTCAGCCATTCCGGAACGCGGATCCGCGCGGACACATACTCGGGAAAGCGGGTGTGGTAACTGGTGGTGAAGATCCGCTTGTGGGTGAGGCAATAGCGACGCGTCAGCCAGCCGATCGGGCCTTCGGTGGCGATGTGGATGTGGTCTGGCCTGGCTTCCTCGATGCGCCGGCCGATGTGTCGCCAGGACGGGATCGCGAGGCGAATTTCCGGGTAGGAGGGCAGGGGAGCGCTCCACATGCCTTGCGGCGTGATGAATTCAAACGCCGCGCCCAATTCGGCGGCCGCCTGGGTCATTCGCTCCAGAGTCGACACCACGCCATTGACTTGCGGGCGCCAGGCGTCGGTAGCGATCAGGATACGCATCAAGCCAATTCCGCTTGCGCCTCGTCAGCCCCCACCTCGGTCGCATCCTCCTCGAACGGTCGTTTGTCATCGGCCCAGGCGGCGAGCTGCAGCGGATTCTTCCAACGCAACACTTCCATCTGCCCGTCGTAGTGCTCGACGACCAGCGAGCAAGATTCGACGAAGTCGCCGGTGTTGACGTAGATCACGCCCTCCATGTCGCGGATGACCGGATGGTGGATGTGGCCGCAGACCACGCCGTCGACGCCGCGCTTTCTGGCTTCTGCGGCCAGCTCTCGCTCGAATGAACCGATGAAATTGACCGCGTTCTTGACCTTGAGTTTCGCCCAGGCCGAGAACGACCAATAGGGCAAGCCCAACGCGCGCCGCGCCGCGTTGAAATGGGTGTTGACGAAGAGCGCGAAATCGTAGGCCCAGTCGCCAAAGAAGGCGAGCCACTTCGAATGGCGGACGACGACGTCGAATTCGTCGCCATGAATGATGAGATAACGTTTACCGTCGGCTGCGGTATGGATCGCCTGCCGCCTGATCTCGATCCCGCCGAAGGTCAGGCCGAAGAACTGACGGGCGAATTCATCGTGGTTGCCGGGGACGAACACCATCCGCGCCCCGCGCCTCACCTTTCGCAGCAATTTTTGGATGACGTCGTTATGCGCCTGTGGCCAGTACCAGCCGGAGCGGAGCCGCCAGCCGTCGATGATGTCGCCGACCAGGTAGATCGTGTCCGCCTCGACATGGCGCAGCATATCCAGGATAAGATGCGCTTGGCACCCACGCGTGCCCAGGTGCAAATCTGACAGGAACAGGGTCCTGTATCGATGGGTCTCTTGGGACTTGGGCACCAGGGGCCTCCTCGCGAGGGGGCGAACAACGAGAAATGACAGCGCAGATTCTCATGTCGCTTCGATGACGCGACGCACTCGAACGTTTATAATTCTCACCCTGAAGAGTGTCGAGAGCAGGGGGCCACAGTGGACTTAGGAATCGCAGGCCGGAAGGCGATTGTTTGCGCGTCGAGCAAAGGTTTAGGCCGAGCCTGCGCGCGGGCGCTGGCGGAAGCTGGATGCGCGGTCGTGCTCAACGGACGGGACAAGGACGTCCTGGGTCGCACAGCAACCGAACTGCGTCAGGCAACGGGCGTTGAAGTCCGCGAAATTGCTGGCGATCTTGACAATCCGGCGACACGGGCGGAACTGATCGCCGCCTGCCCGGACGCGGATATTCTCGTCAATAACAACGGCGGCCCGCCGTACAAGAGTTTCGCGGAGATTAGCCGCGAGGATGTCCTCAAAGGCGTCGAGTCCAACATGCTGACCCCGATTGCTTTGGTCCAGGCGCTGGCGCCGGGGATGGTCGAGCGCAAATTCGGACGAATCATCAACATCACTTCGAGTTCGGTCCGGACGCCCGTCGCCGGCCTCGACGTCTCGTCGGGCGCGCGCGCGGGATTGACAGCATTTCTGGCCTCCGCGGCGCGTATGTTCGCGCGCGACAACGTGATGATCAATTCGATCCAGCCTGGATCGTTTGAGACCGACCGTCAGAAAGCAGGTCTTGCGCGCGCGGCGGCGCAGCGAAACATCAGCGTCGATACGGCGCGGGCTGATTCGAAGGCGCGAATCCCGGTCGGGCGATTCGGCGATCCGGACGAATTCGGCGCGCTGTGCGCCTTTCTCGCCAGCGCTCATGCAGGCTTCATCACGGGCCAGAATATTCTCATCGACGGCGGCGCATTCGCCGGCGCCTTCTGACGCGGCGAACCGCGCCGAGACGCATGGCCGACGTTCGGATGCGGGTTTTCTGCGTCCTGCTCGGATTATGCGCCTTCCTGTCTCCTTCGCTCTCCTGGTCGGATAACTCAGCTGTCGCTGGCGCCAAGGAAAACTCCAGCATCACCTTCGATTGCGCCGGTCACGCGCCCGATGAGAAAACCCCTCTTCACTTCGTGCGTGGCGCTGAGGTGAAGTTCGAGGTCTCCGCGACCTTCGGCGAAGGCGCAATTGTCGCTTTGGTCGATCCGGAGACGAATGCGATCCTTAAGCCGCTGTATGATGCAGAATCGACCAGCGGACATCTTAAGTTTGGTGACGGCGAAGAGACGACGGTCGTTTGGACGCGAATGTCCGGCGCCGACGGGGCGCTGACCGGCGAGGCGATCATGAGCGACGGCGACGTGCTCGCGCTTACGATCGAGCAAGGCTCCCAGGGAGCGCACCGCCCGTTCACTCTGTTCGCCGCAGTTTCAGCGAGCCTGCTCCGCGGAACCTGCGCCGTGGCCGCACCTCGCTAGCCGCCGAAGTGCGGCCGGCGTGCGAGGCTCCTTTAATCTTCCGCTCGCCGCTCCTGATTTGTCAAATATCCGAAGCGAGCGTGCGAGAAGTCCAAACGACGGCTCCCACCGGTAGGTTGATCTGCTTCGAGGGGCGGCCGAGCCGGCTGATCGCCGGGGCTCGGGCCGCGCGCATCAAAAATCCGCGATCAAATCAAAGACGAAGGTTTGACGGTTGTTTAGGCGCCGTGGTAACTTATATTTGGTTCTGGGCTCCCAGCGGAACGGAGCCCGCAAGACCCAAAGAAGGAAACGACGCCATGGCATGGTCGACCCCCGTTGTTTGCGAAGTTTGCGTTGGCATGGAAGTAACGAGCTACCTGTCGGCGGAAATGTGATATCGAACGCCGCCCGTCTCAAACCGGGCGGCGTCTTCCAGCCTTAGGCCGATTGGCGCCCCATCTCCGCCGTTGAGATTGGGCTAGACCGTTAACGCGATACCTTTGCGCCAAGCGGCGCTATTTTTTTGATCCGCCGACGAATCGGACTACTGAGCCGGCGCTTTGACCGAAATCTCGATCGCCGAATAATAGGCCGCCAGATTCTCGATGTCGTCCGGCGAAAGATCCTGCACCACGACCGACATCATTTCGTTCTTCCGGTCTCCGGATTTGAACGCGTTGATCTGCTCGATCAGGTAGTTCTCCGTCTGGCCTGCCAGATTCGGCGCCTCTGGTATTTTCGCGAGCCCATCGGCGCCATGGCAGACGGCGCAAACCGATTCCGCTTTTTGCCGCCCTGCCTTTGCGTCGCCTGCCTCGGCCTGGGCTGCGAAGACAATGGCCAAGCCGGCGCCGAGCACCATCGCTGTCGCCGACGGCCGAAGACAAAACCGCATTGGTCCTCCTCACGAAATTGAAAAGAAAAAGGACAGCTCCCGGCGGGGGAACTGTCCTCCTGTTAAAGCTAACGATTCTTACTTGCCGTCGTACCAGATGCGATAGACCGCGCCGACGAGATCGTCGGACACCAGCAGCGATCCGTCCCAATATTGCTGCACGTCGACCGGGCGGCCGAGATAGTGGCCGTTGTCGTTCCAGCCGTCCGCGAACGGGATCGAAGGTCCGGCGACATGGCCATCTTCCTTCAGGAAGGTCACCATGAGGCGCGCGCCGACCGGGACCGTGCGGTTCCACGAGCCGTGCTGGGTCGAGAAGATCGCATTCTTATATTTCGCCGGGAACATGTCGCCCGTATAGAACGAAAGGCCGAGGTCGGCCGCATGCGCGACTTGGTCGACTTCCGGGAAGACCACGTCGGCCGGAGGCGTCTCGGTCTTGAACTCGTTGGTGCGGACATGCCCGCCGCCGTACCACGGGAAGCCGAAGTTCAAGCCCTGCTTTTCGACACGGTTCATCTCGCCGGGGGGAATATCGTCGCCCATGCCGTCAACCTGATTGTCGTTGCTCCAAAGCACCTTGTCCTTCGGGTTGAAGTCCAGGCCTTCTGGATTGCGCAGGCCGAGAGCGTAGATCTCGCGGTTCTTGCCGTCCTGATCCATGCGGATGATGGCGCCCATGCCGACCTTCCGGTCGAGTTCGGCCTTCTCCTTCGACGGCACGTTGTAGGGCTGGCCGATCTGGATGTAGAGCTTGTTGTCAGGCCCGATGCGGCATTCGCGCGCAGTGTGGTTGAAGCTCTCTTCGGACTTGGGGATCAATTCGCCCTCCGGAACCACGACGCCGACCGCGACGTCCTGGCCCTCATAGAAGAACTCGGCAGCGGCATATTGCAGGACGCGGTTCTGCTCGACGACATACAGGAATCCATCTTTCGAGAAGCAGGGGCCGTTCGGCAGCCTCTTTGGCAGACTCGGTGCGAATTCCTTGACCTCAACGCCCCCCTCGGCGCCCGTGCGCGACCGATCGGTCACCGCCCAGATCTTGCTCTTACGGGTGCCGACGAAGGTCACAACACCCTGCGGGCCGACCGCCATATGGCGCGCGTCGGGGACGAGCGCGTAGAGCTCAATGTGGAATCCGGCCGGCAGTTTGATCTTGTCCTTCAGAATCTGTCTGACGGCGTCCGCCTTTGGCCCATCCTGCGGGATCGTTGGCCAATCCATCGGCGCCGTCATATGCATGCCCTCCAGAGTCTGGAGAGCGTTATCGGCTCGGGCGACGCCGGACCCGATAAGCGCCGCGGCGATTGCGGCGGCGGAAGCAACCCAAAGTTTCATTCGACTCTCCTTGGTTCCTCTGGTGATAAGAGTTCTTTTTTACGTCGCGACGCCGAGCACCTGCCGGAGCGCCGCCTGTTTTGCCGTCGTTGGCGCTGGAATTCCCAGCGTCAATTCGGCCCGTCGACACCGTTTTCGGTTATGCCAGTGCTGTTCCCCCCGTGATCACGCGCGTCTCGCAAAGCCGCGAGCAGAAGTCGCCTTGGCGCAAGTCGCCTTTCGCGACCGACGCGGCCTCCGCTCCTATGCCTCGGGGCAAATGGCCCCAAATTTTGAGCCGAAGGGTTGCGACCAAAATCACGATACCCGAACAAAGTGCGCGCCAAAGAGCTTCGACAACATTTTCCGCATCGTGGAAATAGGCCCGCTTGGCGAGACAAACAGGTGCGCCCGTCGGGAGAAATAGGTGCGCCCCGCCGGAGGAAACAGGCATGCTGGCGGGAGTAGGATTCGCGGCGGCGCGCCTACTTGGGCTTGCGCCACTCGGGCAATGCGCCGCCGAGCTGCGCGGTGATCTCGTCGGCCTTTCGTCGCACCACTTCGCCAAGATGGACAATACGTTCGCTCGAGATGCGTGCGGTCGGCCCGGATATTGATATCGCGGCCATTGCCTCGCCGAACTCGTCGAACACCAGCGCGGCGACGCAGCGAAGCCCAAAGGCGTGCTCTTCGTCGTCGACGGCGAATCCGCGCTCGCGCGTCAGCGCGAGTTCGTCGCACAGCGCCGTCCTGTTGACAATGGTGTTTTCCGTCACCCGCCGCATGGCCTGGCGCTGAAGCGCCTCGGCGAGGTCGCCCTCCGGCGTCGCGCAGAGGAGCGCCTTGCCGACGCTCGAGCAATAGAGAGGCACGCGCGCCCCAGGGCGGGCGAGTGCGCGCATCATCTGCCGGCACTCGACTTGCGCGAGATAGATCGCTTCGTTTTCGTCCTCGATCGCGAGATTCACGGTTTCCGTACTCTCGTTCATCAGAGCCCGCATATAGGGGCGGGCGATGCCGACCAGATTGCGCGTCCTCAGGAAGGCGGCGCCGGTCATGAACGCCTGCACTCCCACGGACCAGAGCCGACGCTCGTGATCGAAATGCACATAGCGCTCCTGCTCCAGGGTGGTGAGCAGCCGGTGAGCGGTCGATGGCGGCAGTCCCATGCATTCGGCGATATGAGTGAGCGTCATGCCCTCGTCGGCCGAGGCGAGCTGGTTGATGATGCCTAGCGCCCGCACCAGAGACTGGACATGGTCGGACCGCGTCCCCGCGCCTGCGAGCGATTCCTTGTCTTCAGATCCGCGCCGGCGCCTCGGCGGACGGGCCTTGCCTGGCGCTTTCAAGTCATGCTCCGATCCAGGCTGTCATAAGATGGGGCGTCAGGCGCCGGGGTTTTCGCAGATCCGAGCGAGTCCGACAAAACGAACAAAACTGTACGATAATGCGGACGAATTCGTCTATGATAGCCGCAAATCTCGAGGCGCGCGATGGGTGTTGAAGGTAAGGATAGGGCGAAGGTTCTCGAAGCGGGAGCAGCCTCGCTGTCCAACCAGCTCGGGCAAGCGGTGCTCAAGTTGCGCAAGGGCTACGGTCTGTCGCTGGCCGACCTGTCGCAGCATTCGGGCGTCGCCAAGTCGATCATCTCGCAGATTGAGCGCAATGAGACCAATCCAACGCTGACCACGATCTGGCGGCTGGCCCACGCGCTCGACGTGTCGATCGAATCGATGCTGCGGGGCGCTGATGAGGGCCCGTTCATCGAGCATCTGGGCCGGGGGACCACGCCGATCTTTGTCTCCGACGACGGTCTCTGCCGTCTTGCGGTCATCGGCTGGCTGAAAACCGTCGATTGGCTGCAATGGTACGACTTTCAGGCCGATCCGGGGGGAGTTCTCGAGTCGGCCGCTCATCTGCGCGGCTCGGTCGAGTGCCTGTCGGTATTGGACGGCGAGCTCGAGGTCGAGGTCGGCGAGACGACGGCGTCCGCCTGCGGCGGCGAGACGCTGCGGTACCGCTGCGATATGCCTCATCGGATTCGCAATCTGAGTGAGAAGCCGGCGCACGCCACGATGGTGTGCATTCTCAAGGCGGCGATGATGGACTGAAGGCCCAGTCTTTGCAGGTTGCCGGGGGCGGTCTCGAAAATCTACTTCAAGAGTCCCAGCCTCCTGCACATTTCCAACGCCGCCGCGTGCAGGGCGCCGGCGAGCGCCTCGGTAACAAAGTCCTGAGCGGTGAGATTTTCGAGCACCGGACTCTTCTCCTGAAGGCTTTGATCTCCATCCCCAAGCTTGAGGCAAAGCCGGAAACTGCGCGTGCCTCCATATCCGCCGTCGTCATCATCATATCGCGTTGACGCCGAAGCTTTGGACATCGCCCGCCCGATGATCGGGAGCGGATCGAGCCGCGCGTTAACCAAGACCCGATGGTCCAGCGCGACAACGGCGATTGCGGCTTGCCTTTGAAGCGGGGCGGGCGGCGATTTGGCCGGGGCTGATTCCTTCCCGGTTTGTCCGACGAATGGTCCGTCAGTCCCTGTTTGAGCCACGGGGCAGGCCCGACGGGCCGACGATTTGGTGACGATGTTTACGGATGCCGCGCGATAGCGGCGATTGCGGCTTGCCTTTAAAGGGCGGCGCGCGGCGATTTTCGCATCGCCGATTCCTTCCCGGTTTGTCCGACGGATGGTCCGCCGGTCCCGGTTCGAGCCATGGGGCAGGCCGGACGGCCGACGATTTGGCAATGATCTTTGCGGCCGCCACGGGGAAGCGAAAGATTCGACTCGCCTTATTCGCGAATCTGAGTCCGGGTGGCGGGTGTCCGATTCGTACTTGATTTGTTTTGGCCCTGATCCCTTTAGAATGGGTCACGCGCTCGTGATCGCTCGACAGTCGCGGGGCGGCGGGATATGAGCGCCGTTTCTGCTCGGCCGGAGCGCTTGGTGACCACGACGCCTTCCGTAGCTTGTCAAGACAGCCAGGACGGGGTCGTGCTCTCGCTGGCGGGGGAATGGATCGTCGCCGCCGGACATCAGCTCGAGGCGGCCGGGGCTTTGCTCCTCTCCTCAGCGAAAGACGCAAAACGCGTGGTCTTCGATCTCGCCGGTCTTGAGCGCATGGACACGGCCGGCGCGTGGTTCATCGATCGGGCGGAGGTGGAACTGGCGGCGGCTGGCGCCAGTGTTTCCTATCGCGGCGAGCAGCCCAAGCACGACATCCTGCTCAAGGAGGCGGGCTACCACATTCCGGAGAAATCCTCGCTGGTTCATCCCGCGCCGACAGTCGCGCTGCTCTCGGCGATCGGCGAGACCATCTACGACGCCGGCATCGATTTCCTCGATATCGTCGACTATCTGGGCGAAGTCGTCGTGATGTTCGTGCGCCTCGCCCCGCAGCCGTGGCGCTGGCGCTGGACGCCGATGGTGTATCACCTCGAGATGTATGGGCTGCGCAGCGTGCCCATCATCTTGCTGATCAACTTCCTGGTCGGCGCGATCGTCACCCAACAAGGCATCTTTCAGCTCGCCAAATTCGGCGCTGCGGATTACGCCGTCAGTCTGGTTGGCGTCTTGGGTTTGCGCGAGCTCGGCGTCTTGATGACTTCGATCATGATCGCCGGCCGCACGGGCTCGGCGATCACCGCCGAAATCGGCTCGATGAAGATGCGCGAAGAGATCGACGCCTTGAAGGTGATGGCGCTCGATCCCTTGGAAGTGCTGATCATCCCGCGGCTGGTGGCGCTGGTCATCGCTCTGCCGCTTCTCACCTTCTTGGCCGATCTGGCTCAAATGGCGGGCGGTCTCCTTGTCAGTTGGATCTATGCGGGCATAACGCCGGCAGTCTTCATCACTCGGCTTCAGACCGCCATTTGGGTTCAAACGTTTCTGGTCGGTCTCATCAAGGCGCCGTTTATGGCGATTGTGATTGGCCTCATCGCTGCGACCGAGGGCATGGAAGTTCGCGGATCAGCCGAGTCGCTGGGCCGGTGCGTCACCGCATCGGTCGTCAAGTCGATCTTCATGGTGATCGTCATAGACGGTTTGTTCGCGATGTTCTTCGCTACGGTGGACTATTGAACGACGTCTCGCCTCCCCAACCGTCTGAGCGCGAAGTGGTCATTCGCGTGCGCGGTCTGAGAGTGGGCTTCGGCGACCATCTGGTGATGGATGGGCTCGACCTCGATCTCTACCGCGGCGAAGTTCTCGGCTTCGTCGGCGCCTCGGGCGCCGGCAAGTCGGTTCTGACCCGCACGATCCTGGGCCTGTTGCACAAACAGGCCGGAACGATCGAAGTGTTTGGCTACGACATCGATACGATGACGCCGCACGACCGGCTCGTGGTCGGCGAGCGATGGGGCGTACTCTTTCAGGAGGGCGCGCTCTTCTCCAGCTTGACGGTGCGGCAGAATATTCAGGCGCCGATGCGTGAGCATCTTGGCCTTTCCCAGGAAACGCTCGACGGTCTTGCGTTGCAGAAGCTGGCGCTCGTGGGCTTACCTCCGGAAACCGCCGACAAATTGCCCTCAGAGCTGTCCGGGGGCATGACAAAGCGCGTTTCGTTGGCGAGGGCGCTCGCGCTCGATCCGGAGATCGTCTTCCTCGACGAGCCGACCTCAGGGCTCGATCCGATCTCGGCCGGCGATTTCGACGATCTCATCGGCACGCTGCAAAAGACGCTGGGCCTGACCGTCTTCATGGTGACGCACGATCTCGACAGCCTGTTTGCGATCTGCGACCGTGTTGCGGTGCTCGGGCATAGGAAGGTCATTGCCGCCGGTCCGATTAGCGAGCTCTTGCTTTCCGATGACCCTTGGCTCAAGTCCTATTTCCACGGTAAGAGGGGTGTGATCCGTCTCTCGGCGGGCGCAGACCAGCCGGCCGCGGTCGCCGCGGAGGACCGGCCCCAGAATGCGAGGCGCTGAGCAGAATGGAGACGCGCGCCAATTACGTCCTGATCGGCGCCTTCACCTTGGCGGCGGTTGTCGGGGTGTTTCTATTTATAATGTGGATTGCGGGCTACGGAAGCGCGGGCGCTCACCGGAGCTATCAGGTCGTTTTCAACGGGTCGGTTGCGGGGCTCTCGACCGGCGCCAATGTGTCGTTCAACGGCATCAAGATCGGCGAGGTCACGCATCTCACTTTTTCGAGGAGCGACCCTCACCAAGTTGTCGCTGACATTGACGTCAACTCGGAGGCGCCAATCGATAAAAACACCAAGGCGCGTCTTGAGACACAAGGGCTGACGGGGGGCGCGGTCGTCGCCCTCCTGGGCGCACCGACCGCTGGGCCGCCGCTCGTTGGGGAAAATGGCGCGCTGCCTGTTATCCGCGCCGGACAGTCGATCCAGCTGCAGGACATTCTGGATAATGTGTCGGCGCTATCAACCAAAGCGACGACGGTTTTGGATGACGCGGATAAGATCATCGCGGAGAATTCCCCGACGATCCATTCGGCGCTTGCGAACGTCGACCAGTTTTCGAAAGCCCTGGCCGATAACTCGGCCGGAGTGGACGCAGCGCTGAAGAGCGTGGGTGAACTCGGCAAGCAGATCGGGCCGCTCGCGGCGCGGCTGCAAACGCTCTCCGATGACGCCGATCGACTCGTTCAGGCGGTCGACCCGGAACAGGTGCGTGCGATTGTTGGAAACGTCCAGGCGATGTCGGCTAAAGGCGTCTCGGTTCTCGATCAGGCCGACAAGCTTGTTTCTGACAATAAAGATTCCATTCAGTCGACGCTCAAAAACGCCGATGTCTTCTCCAAGGCCTTGGCCGACAACGCGCCGAATATCGACACAACCCTGAAGAACCTGGCCGAGATCAGCAAGACCGTTCAGCCGGTCGTGGCGCAACTCCAAAGCGTAACCCAAAATGCCGATCGTGTTCTGAAAGCGGTCGATCCCGACAAGGTTCGTGCGATCGTGGACAACGTCCAGAACCTATCAGCGAAAAGCAATTCAGTTGTCGATCGCGCCGACCAGCTCCTCGCCGACAATTCGGCGACGTTCCATTCGACGCTTCAAAATGCCGACGCCTTCGCCAAGACTCTGGCTGACAATGCTCCGAACATCGACGTGACGTTGAAGAATCTGGCTGATCTTAGCAAGACCGTTCAGCCGGTCGTAGCCCAAATCCAGAGTGTTGCGGAAAACGCCGATCGCGTGATCAAGGCGGTCGAACCGGATCAGCTCCATGCGCTTCTCAGCAACGCGCAGACCTTCAGTCAGGCGCTCGCCGACAGCTCAGACAACGTGAAGGCTCTGGCGCGGGACGGAGCCGTGCTCGCCGGACATCTCAACGATTCCGCGAGTCGGCTGGACACGGCGCTCATCGACGCGGATTCGCTTTTGAAGGCGATCGACTCGCAGAAGATCGCAGGCATCGTCGACTCGGCCAGCTCGGTCGTGCAGACTGTGCATCAAAATCAGGGAAACATCGATTCCACGCTGAAGAACTTTTCCAGCATGTCCGCCAAGCTCAACGAATCCGCCGACAAGGTCGACGGCGTCCTGACCGCCGCGCAAAGCTTCCTTGGCTCGCCTGGCACAAAGGGGGCGGTCGACCGCATCAGCGAGGCCGCGCTTTCGGTCAAGAAACTCGCCGACGATGTCGACTCGCGGATAAAGGACATCGCCAGCGGCCTCAGCCGGTTCACCAACACGGGCTTGCGCGAATACGAGGCGCTCGCGGTTGAGGCAAGGCGGACGGTCCAGGACATCGACGGGGTGGTGCGATCCCTCGGGCGCAATCCAAGTCAGGTCATCTTCGGGTCAAGGCCCGCGCTGCCCGAGTATCACGGCGGGCAATGATGGGGCGAAGGGGGGGTGGACCGCGAGGTCGATTGAAATTTGCCGCTGCGAGCCTTCTCGTGCTCGCAGTCTCGGCATGCGCGAGCGGGCCTCCGCCGACACAGTATGACCTGACGGCTGCGACCCCTCCGCCTGCCCATGCCGTGCGCGCACAGTTCCGTATCGGCCAGGCGACCGCGACAGCCGATCTTGACAGCGATCACATCCTGGTCCGCCAATCGCAAACCCTAGCCACACTTGCCGGCGCGCAGTGGCCCGAGCCACTGCCTGCGCTGTTCCGCGCGCGGCTGGCGGAGAGCTTTCAGAACGCCGGACTCGCGCGTTGGATCGACGGCCCGGCGGCGAACGCGAATTACGAGGTCGATCTCGACATCCGCGCCTTCGAGCTGGACGCCCAGACGAAGGAAATTCATGTCGACGTGGCGGCGTGGATCATCGCGCTTGGCAGCGGGCGGATCATGGCGGACCAGATTTTCAATCTTCGCATTCCGGTCGAGTCAACCGACCCTGCCCATGTGGCGGCGGCGATGGACCAGGCGGCTTCGACCGTCATGACTGATATCGTCGCGTTCGTCGCCAGGAAGCTCTAGCGCCGGGCGGGCTCTCCGTCACCAGCTCTCATGCCCCTGCCTGCCCGGAAGGGATCCGCCGCTTCGCGCGCGTAGAACGCTCTGGCCCTTGTCAGGTCGGCCTGGGTCAGCCCATGGCCTGCCGGCAGGTCGTCGCGTTCGACGCGCGCGCCGGCCGCGGTGAGCGCCGCCGCCAGCTTTTCGGCGCTCGACAGCGGAGCGATGGGGTCGTTCAATCCGGACAGGATCAGCACGGGAACGCCGGAAAGAACGGGGCTCGGCAACTCGGCCAGCGGCGCCATTGCGCGCAACAGGATTGCGCCCGCGAGAATCTTTGGATGCAGCAAGAGAACGGCCGCGGCGATGTTCGCGCCGTTCGAGTAGCCAAGCGCCAGAGGTTGATCCAGTCCGTAGGCGCGGCGCGCTTGCATGACGAAATGGCTAAGTTCGCCCGCCCGGCGCCGCCCCCGGCGCGATCTCGCGGCCGAGCGGCACGAGGTCGGTCTCGTTGCCGCCCGTGCCATGGAGAAGGAGAATCGGCGAGAGCGTCGGGTCGGCGCCGGGCTCGAAGCGATGAATGTACGATAGCTCGGGCGCCATCATCGACTTCCAAGGGACGTCGGAGCTTGCAAGGTTCGTCTCATGCGCTAATCGAGCTTTGGCAACGCGGCTTCGATCGCCGCGCGCCGGCCTTCCAGAAACGGCGGCAGCTTCAGTGCTTCCCCAAGCGAATCGGGCGATTCGTCGACGGCGAAGCCGGGCGGGTCGGTGGCGATTTCGAACAGCACCCGGCCGGGCTCGCGGAAATAGACCGAGCGAAAGTAGTTGCGGTCCTTCTGCTCGGTGGTTCGCAGGCGATGATTTTCGGCCAGCTTGCGAACCATCGCCGCCTGCTCAAGGTCGTCGGTCGCCCGAAAGGCGAGGTGGTGAACCGAGCCCGCCCCTTGGCGCGCGGAGAGGAATTCTCCCGCCGTCCTGAGATCGATTGTGCCGCCGATCTCCACGCCCGGCGCCTGATAGCGTTGCGTCGGCCCCTCGCTTCCGGTGGCCACAAAGCCGAAGACGTCGGTCAGAATGGCGGCGGTCGGTCCGGCTTCCGCCAGCAGCAGGCTCACGCTGTGGAAACCGCGAATGGAATGTTCCGCGGGCACGTCGCCTGCGCTCCACCCCGGTTTGGCCTCGACGCCCTTGACGCCGCTTAGCGCGAGGCGGGTTCCGTCTTGATCCTTGAACGCGATCGTTGTCGCGCCGAAGCGCTTGGCGGGCGGATCGTGGGCGACGCCCTTCTCGATCAGGCGCTGGGTCCAGTAGCCGATCGAGCCTTCCGGAATGCTGAAGACGGTCTCCTGCGCCTCGCCGACCCCGAGACGTCCAGGCGCCGCGCCCTCCCATGCGAAGAAGGTCAGGATCGTGCCCGGATGCCCGGCCGCATCGCCGTAATACAAGTGATAGGAGCCGGGGTCGTCGAAGTTGACGGTTTTCTTGACCAGGCGCAGGCCAAGCGTCCGGGTGTAGAAATCGAGGTTCCGGCGCGCCGAGCTTGCGATGCTCGTCACGTGATGGATGCCGCCCGGCATGCGTTCCCCCGTTTACGAGCAGCGACTGTACGCCTTCGCCTGCAGTGGGCCAACTGAGGCCCGAGCAGCGCGCCCTACCTCCGTCTAGGCGCGCAAGCGAGTCAAAGCCTCCGCTTCGGTCGCGAAGTCGACAAAACGGCGAGCGCCCTCCGATCCGTCGATCGCGCGACGAAGGTCGTTCTCGAGGGCGGCTGTGCGTCCGGCTCCTGCGTCGAATACGCCCGCGTTGCCCGGTCCTCCGGCCTTGGCGCGGTAGAGCGCAGCGTCGGCCAGTCGCACCAGTTCGTCCGGCTCGGTGGCGGACGAAGGAAAGAGCGCGAAACCGCACGCGCAGGTCAAACGAATGCCGAGCGGGGACATTTCGAACGGCGTCGCGAATATCGCCTGGATTTCCTTGCCCAGGGCGACCGCCTCGTCGCGACCGCCGATTCTATCGCAGAGGATGGCGAACTCGTCGCCGCCCATCCTGACGGCCGAGCCCCGCTCCTCCATCGCCTTGGCGAGCCGGCCGGCGACTTGCCTCAGAATCTCGTCTCCCGTCGGATGGCCATGGACGTCGTTGATAGGCTTGAAGCTGTCCAGATCGATCAGGCCCAGTGCAAACGGCTCGCCGGTTTCCGTTGCGGCTGTGATCCGGTCGGCGAGGAGGCTCTGAAAGCATCGCCGATTGGGCAGCCCTGTCAGATCGTCGGTGAGCGCTATGGTCATCGCCGCTTCCCGCGCCTCCTCGGCAACGCGCTGCTTTTCGGCGATCACGAACCGTGACCGCACGATCTCGGCGAACAGGCGAAAGTGCTCGTCGAGCATGCGGATGATGAAACACGCGGCGATGGCGACCAGCGGCGTGAGGCCGAGCGTCAGTCCCGAGCCGCGGGCCACGAAGGCAATGATGAGGAAAGCGGTCGCGGCGAGCACGATCACCTTGGCTTCGCCCGCGATCCGGCTGAGACACATTGCGCAAACCGCGGCGACGACCCAGACGGCGAGGAGCGCCAGCGCGAATTCGACCACGCCATCCTGCCAGGTCGCGAGCGCAGTCGTCAGCGCGAACGCAAACGTCAGCGTCGGCCCGAGCACGCTCGCCGCGCGCACCTTGCGCCGCACGCGGTCGAGCGCCTCAAGCTCGACGCCGGCGCGCGCCTTGAACCACGAAGACAACCGGAACACCGACACGGCAATGAGCGCGGTCGGCAGGAGGATGCCGGTTAGGAGCGAGCCGGTCGGCGTCAGGCCGAAGAGCGCCAGAGCCGCAACAATGACGATCCCGTGGACATAGGGGCCAAGCCGGACCAGCGAACGATATTGCTCGCGCACGAGCGCGGCTTTGAAGGCCGCCTCGGGCGTGTCGAAGCCGGGCGGAGCGCCGCAAGCAGCAACGGCGTTGAAGGGCACACGGCCTTGAGCGATACGCATGAATCCCGACACTCATTGTCGCGTCCGACCGCAACTCGGTCTGACGGCCAATCTAGCGCCGTTTCGGCCCGCGAGAGATTAATCCGATGCCTGAAATCCAAGGTTTACGTAGCGGTAGTGAAGCCCGCATCAATGGCATGGATAAATTTTGATGTTTGACGACGAGCGCCGCGCGGCCCTTCGCCGGCGCGTTCGATCCCTGCCGGAGCGGAACCGCGCGCCGGCCGAGCGGTCAGGCGTGATCCGCGACACCGCCTCAGGTTCAACCCAAGGGCGAGTTTGGCGCAAGGAAACGCAAGAAAATCCAAGCAAAAGTGCTTGGATTTACTTGGATTTCCTTGGCCGAATCGGGACTTTTCAAAGGGTTGCGGCGAATCCAAATAAAAAAATCGGGGTTCCTCTCAACTCGCCTGGGAGGTTGTGAGTCGATCCCGAACGGACATCCAGTTGGCCGCCTGGCTTTGGACCCCCTGCTGCTCCTCGGCCAGGCTCGCGGGGATCGCCACCGCATCGCTCTCCTCCGGGCTCGCCGGATCTTCGACCGCATCGGCCTCATCCGAATCGTCTGGGGGAATCTGGCCGATCTTGATCAAGTGCGCGTGCCCCGCCGCCCACATGACCTCGTCGATCCCGATGTTTTCGGCCGCCCGGTTGATCTTCTCCATGAGCTTCCTGCGGTCTTCGTCGTCGTAGCCCTGGTTCGCGACAGCGACCGTCTGGTACCGGTCGAGCCGATCGAGCACCTTGAGATAGGGGGTGATGGCCCGGATGTCGCCAGCCGCGACCGCTTCGGCCGCGAGCTGCATCAGGGGCGCGAGCCTATCCAATTGCAATTTCGCATGATCGGCGCCGCTGTCGACCGATCGCTTCTGCAGAACTTCTGAGACGATCTGCCGGATGCGCTCGCGGCTCACGCATTCCTCGCCCGCGATCTCCTCGTAGCTTGCGCCTTCCCTCAAGCGGCCGAAGATCCGCTTCCGTCGCGCCATCTTGCCATGCGCACCCAATCGCCGGCGCACAGGCGCCATCTCCTGAACC
>DATDHT010000050.1:0-6730 GCA_036521435.1 Roseiarcus sp. | reverse complement strand
AGCAGATCGAATATCTGTTCGAGCGGTCGCGCTTCTATCGCGAGAAGCTCGAGCGCGCCGGCTTCGCCACGCACGGCGCGGTTGGCGGCCTTGAGGCAATCGAAGGCCTGCCGCTGACAGAGAAAGACGAACTCAGGCGCTCGCGCTCGCCGGACGAGCCGATCGGGGCGCATCGCACGGCTTCGCCCGACGAAATCGTACGCATCTATTCGACCAGCGGCACCACCGGAACGCCAAGCTATATTCCGCTGACCAGCCCCGATCTCGAAGTCTGGGTGCGCACTTCGGCGCGTTCTTACGCGGCCTCAGGGCTCATGCGCGGCGAGCGCATCGTCTCGACTTATAACGCCGGTCCGTTCGTCGCCGGCGCGGCGCTCGGCGCCTTCGATCGGCTCGGGCTCTGCCATATTCCAGTCGGGTCGGGAAACACCGACCGGCTCGTCGCCGCGGTCGAGCTTTTGCACCCGACCGTCGTGGCGATGACGCCCTCCTACGCTCTGCACCTCGCGGAATGGGCAGAGGGGCGCGGCAAGGACCTGGCGAGGTCGAGCGTCAGCCGTGTCATGGTCGCCGGCGAGCCGGGCGGCGGGGAGCCCGCGATGCGCGCCAAGCTCGAGGCTGGCTGGGGCGCGAGCGTCACCGAGGCGATGGGCATCGGCGACATTTCCGTTTCCCTCTGGGGGGAGTGCGAGCAGAAGGCGGGGATGCATTTCAGCGGGCGGGGCTTCGTGCATTTCGAGCTGATCGACCCGGAAACTGGCGCCGTCAAGCCGCTTGCGGACGGGGCCGAGGGCGAACTCGTGCTCACTCATCTCGTCAACCGCTCGGCGCCGCTCTTACGCTTCCGCACCCGCGACCACGTGCGCTTGAGCGTCGGCCAATGCGCTTGCGGCCGCACGAGCCCACGCGTGCGCTGCATCGGGCGCACCGACGACATGCTGATCGTCCGCGGCGTCAACGTCTTTCCTTCCGCCTTGCGTGAGGTCGTCAACGAATTTGCCCCGGCGGTCGCTGGCGTCATCGTGATCCGCCCGCGTTTCGTGGGCGTACGGCAGGAGCCGCCGTTGCCGATCAGCGTCGAGCTTGCGCCGGGACAGACGACCGAGGGTCTCGCGGATCGCATCCGCGCACGGCTGCGCGACAAGCTTTTGGTGACCACCGAGATCACGCTCGCCGCCCCAGGCAGCCTGCCGCGCAGCGAGTATAAGTCCAAACTGGTCGAAAAAGTCTGAGGAGGAGCAGCGCCCATGCATAAGCTTCAGACCCAGGGTCTGCATCATGTCACGCTTGTCGGCGCCGATCGCCAGACCTCGATCGACTTCTGGGAGGGCGTGCTCGGCATGCCGTTCATTTTCGAGCAGCCCAACCTCGACAATGCGGGCGAGAGCCACATCTATTTCGATCCCGGCGATGACCGGCTCATCACAATATTCACGAACGAGGACCGCAAGCCGGTCAAGCGTCGCACCCCGACCGACACCGGATGCGTGCACCACATGGCGTTCAACGTCTCGCGCGCCGTGTTCATGCAGGCGGTCGAGCGGCTCGGCGCGCGGGGCATCCCGAACACCGGGGTGCGCGACCGGATGATCTTCGACGCCATCTATTTCGAGGATCCGCTCGGGCTCCTGATTGAGCTTTCATGTTGGAAATTCGAGGCTCCGCAAGGCTTCACCCGCGCGGAAGTGCTGTTCGCCGCGCACAATCTGCGTGTCGCGGGCGGCGATCGCGCGATCAACGAAGTGCACATCGCCGACGCGATCGAGAACCTCGTCAAGTCGGCGACCAAGAGTCTCTCGGCCGACCGCTCGCCCAAGGACCCTTATCAGCGCAGCCACGCGCCAGAACGCATCGAAACGAAGTAGGAGGAAGCCCAATGTCTGCGATCAAGCTGCATGTCATCAAGCCGAGCGTCAACAACATGACCGCGCGGGTGTTCGTGCGCGCGGCGAAGCTCGATTTCACCGAGGACGACGTCTACGGCAAGACGCGAACGCCTGAATATTCCGCCAGGAATCCCTCGCACCTGACGCCGATGATGGAGGCGCCCGGCCTGCCGAAGGGCGTGATGTGGGAGAGTTGCGCGATCATGCAGTATCTCTGCAACAAGCATCACCTCGACAAGTTCTATCCGACCGAGCCTGAGAAGCGCGCGATGGTGGACAGCGCGATGTTCTATATCGTCGGCACGCTCTATCCCTATATCGTGCGCTCGACCTATGGCGCGCTGGGCTTCCCGCAATATGCGGGCGAAGTCGGCGCCAGCGACGCCACGGCTGCGGAGAAGGAGAAGGCGCGAGATGCGGCGGCCGAGGCGGTCGGCGAGACGCTCGGCGCGTTCCAGAAATTCTTCCTCGACGGCAAGACCTTCGTCGGCGGCGATCACCCGTCGATCGCGGACATCCGCCTTGCCTGCAGCCTCGAATTCCTCAAGGCCATCGACTACCACCTGCCCGAATGGGCGAAGACCTATATGGGCGCAGTCGCCAAGGCGCTGGGCGACGCCTACGCCGAGCCGGCGAAAGACGTCGAGGGCTACATCGCCTATGTGAAGGGGCAGAAGAAGTAGCGCGGGAACGGAGGCGGAGCGGCGGCGTTCGTGAGACGCTGCCGCCCTCAGGCGTCAGTGACGCTCAACCTGTTTCACTTCCTAGCTCTTGAAGAGGGGACACTTCGGGCGCGGCGCGTGATTAATGGAAAGCCGCGCTGCACGGTCGAACAGCGCGTTCGTGCCGCGCTCCTTTAACGCGGCCAGCATCGATTCGCACGATCCGCTGCCAAGGGTCGGGCGCGCTTACACTCATAACCAGGGGTGGCCGCTGGGTCGCAGACGTTCGGTCGCTTGAGCCACGGCCGTTATCGGGTCGACCCACCAGATCCGTTGGCTGCTCTGGGCAGCAAGCAACGTCACTTAAAACCCGAGTGCGTTATGCGGATGAGGGACAATCGCTTGAAGATGGTGGCGGCTTGTTGTCAAGGGCTGCAGGCGTCGGGGCGCCAAGGGTTGCGGCCGCGTTCTTCAGGTCCGCTGTAGCTGGTTCGGAAACCTGCTTCGATGGATTTACGCTATCCTTGTTAGCTTTCGACACAGTTTCCGCAGCGCCGACCGTCTTGGACAGACCAATCTCCGCGCTAGCAAGGGTTCCCGCTCTGTAGTAGAGTTCTAGATCAGAGAGCGCCTGCCCTGGCGGGTAGCTATCGACATCGCATCTCATATTTGCAAGTATTATCTTTGCTTGATTGTTTCTGTCGGTTCGCATCTGCGCTTGAAGGTCCTGAATGGCTTTTGACATAAGAACCTCCTTATCGTACGCTTGTACGCCACCTGTTATACCTCCTGCGAAAGCATTTAGTACCTTTGTCGTTTGACCAGCAGGTATCACTGTTGCCGTTCCATTGAGGGCTAGGGTAGCCGCAGTCCCAAGCAAATCGGTCTCTTGTGTTGAATGCGTCAATTGAGCTTCATAATTTGTATATTCGAGATCTACCGCGTACATCCTCATCGTAATGTAATTATTTCTCGCTGGCTTCGTGTTGATCGAGTTCAGAACATAGGGACTACTAGTGATTGATTTGATCTGCGCAATCTCTTCTTGCTCTGAATATAATCGAGTTGGCTCCCGCAACGTTGCCAACATCTGCCCGCATCCACTCAACAGCGTAGATAAGGCCACGAGAGCGGAGGGTGCAACGTATAATAGGTTCTGCCTAGGAGAACTGCCCGCCAGCAAGCCGAAACCCATGCGGCCCCCGAAAATAATTAGTCTCAGCTATCTGCCCGGTTTTATAAACACGAAAACGCGAAGCATAACAACCATAGATCTTGCGCCATCAAGACCTGTTTCTTTGAGCAAATCGTTTTAACCCCTATATCGGCTAGCAGCGTTCTTGGCATAACGGAAGTCCCACCGAAGGCAGGTAATACTTATCCACAGTCATTTTGGCTGGACGAGGATGGCTGTGCCCAAGCGCGAAGATCTACCTGGATGCTGCCGTCGAGCCGCTAGTTAACACGGCGTGAACTACGTGAAAGACGTCGAAGGCTACATTGCCTGCGTGAAGCGCAGAAGAAATGTAGGACGCCGGAGCCACGGTAATATGTTGGCGTCTGCCGCTTTTTTAGCGGAAGAATTGATGATGGGTACTCATCCCTTTCAGCGCCCAAGCCTGTCCACGACCGCGCCGATCGCCTCGACATTGGCGCTGGCGTTGCAGGCAGGCTCCGTCGCGATGACCGAATTCTCGATATAGCGCTTGGCTTCGCCGGACAGCGTCCAGTCCATCGGCGGGTCGTAGGCGATCGTCCGGCCGCCATCCAGCTTCACCTCTCCCGGGCAGAGGAGGAGCGCGGCGTATGGGTTGTCGCCCGCCAGCCGCGAACGATAGGGGTCTGGATCAGTGACGATCGTCTGGCCCGCGAGCTTCATCTCCCGCGCCAGATGCGCTTCGTGCGCGCCCATGCCGTTGTAGAGGCCGAGCACCGGCGCGAAGACGTCGTTGGGTAGGAGCGAGGCGATGCGGTCGGAGACCCACACCGTGATGCCCGTCGGGGGCAGGGGCGGGAGCTTCGAGGGGTCGTGGTCCGCGTAGCCGATCAGGATGAAGACGATGTCCAGGTCCTTCTCCCCGCCGCCGTCGAGGTTGCGGATGGCGCGCGTCATTTCGCGCAAGGTCTCGGCCCCGGCATTGTCGAAATAGCCGCCGTCGAGAACGTGGTCATTGGACTTGGGATCGCCCTCTTTGGCGTAGCACGGCTGATGGGTGAACGTGCCGCCCGGGCTCACCCAGGGGAAGCGCGCGCCATTGAGGATCGCGGTCGAGGCTGCGACATCATGGCCAATCCCCTGGAGGAAGTCGTCCGCGTCGACCTCGTCGCAAGTGAACTTCACGGCGCTCGTCAGCATGCGCCGCCCGCCGCTCTCGCTTGCGCCCTGTATGATGAGAAGCGGCCGCCAGGGTTCGTCGTCTTTCGGGGCAAGCGCGAGGAAAGGCGCGCGAATCGTTCCCGCTGTCCTGGGCGCCACGCCGGTGCTGGCGTCAGGGGCGTCCCACGCCTCTTCCCAGGCGCGCTCGAGCGTCTCCGACCGATCGGGAAGGAATGGCGCCGGCAGAAAGCGGTAGAGCAGGTCGGAAAAGAGCGTGCCGGTGAGCGCCGGGCCGAGCGCGTCGCGGCCGGCGAAACCCAGAAGATCGCTGGTGAGGGTTTCGGCGTCCCCTTTGGTCCTCGGCGTCCTGAGGTTCGGCGGCGCGGTCTTCAGCATCGCGGCATAACCGACGGCGCCGACGCTGCCGCCCGACACCGAGCTGATGGCGAACACATGGGCGCCGAAATCGACCGGCCTGCCGTCGGTTCCGGTCAGCTTCGCAGCGGCCGTTTGAAGCTGCGCTAGCGCCACCGCGGTCCAGTAGCCGGCCCGCGACGCGCCGCCCTGTACGGCGACCAGAACCATCGTCTTCTTGCCGTTCGGGCCGATCGGCTGTTGGCCGGCCCAGAGTTTGAACGCGCCCGCCAAAGTCGGCCGAGCCGTGGCGCCGCCGGTCTCGGCGATCAGGGCGCGCCGTCCGACCTGGTGATTGTCGAAGAACATTCCGAGCAGGACCGCCCACAGGAGGAGCGCGCCGGTAACCGGAATCCTGAGGCTCGTGCCAAGCTGGCAGGCGATGGTGATCAAGGGAATGATGAAGCCGAGCCCGAAGAACACGATCGCCGGGCCGCCGAGCGCGACGCCGATTCCGGCGGGCCAGAGAATGGCGACCACCATGGCGCCGAACGCCATGGCGAGGCCGGCGACGACCCAGGCGCCCTGGACCCACGGCGCCGTCCGCGTATCGCCCACGAGGCGTCTCGTTATCGGCTCTCGGGCGATGACCAACAGCAGGAAGACCATGCCGATCGCCAATAGAATCAGGCCGACGGGCGCGTTCCACTTGAAACTGACCAGGAGCGCGAGACCGGCCGCGGCAAAAGGCAGGAAGGCCAGCACCCTCGGCTCCCATTCGAGGAGCCAGCTCGGCCGCCAGCGGGTGCGGTCGGTTCCGTAGTTCGAGGCAATGACGATGCGCGACCAGCTCCAGGCCTGAATGGCGAAGAACAAAATCCCGATTGCGAAGGCGATCGCCACGCGGCCCAGTCCGTCCTCGCCGACGCCGCGGACGAGGTCGCGCCCTTGCGGCATGAAGAGAAGGATTGCCGAGACGCCGAGGGCGAAGGCGGCGATGACCGGCACGCCGGCCGTGCGATGGAAGAGCTCGACGATATCGCCCCACCAGCCGGAAACGCCGCCGACCGAGGTCCTCGGCGCGGGCGCGACACCGCCTGGAGCGATAGTGAGCGTCACGGCGCCGCGATTGTCGGCATAACCGTCCAGGAGGTCGTTGGCGAAGACGACGAGTTCGCCCGACCGGGCAAAGGTTCTGGTGGATCCGGCGCCGATCGGAAAAGCGGCCGAGTCGGGCTCGTCCCTGAACCGGCCTATGAGCTTCAGCCGAGCTTCACCCCGCGCGCGCGGCGCGAACTTGAGAGCGTCGAAAAGGAAATTGCGATAGCCGTCGGCGCCGCACCGGACGAAGCCGGTCTGCCACTGGCCCGCTGCCGAGAAAGACCAGGTTTCCCCGGCCGAGACGGTCCCGACGGCGACTTCCCGCTCCCCCGACGGGACGCGAATCGTCAGTCCGGCTTCTAAAGGCTCGACCCCCATTGGTCCCTCCCGGCTCCGCATTTGTTGGTTCG
>DATDHT010000049.1:0-8874 GCA_036521435.1 Roseiarcus sp. | reverse complement strand
ATAAGCTTGGGGGGGTCGACATCCTCGTCAACAATGCGGCCAAGTTCGCCGTTCTGCCGCTGATCGACGCGGATGCGGCCGAGGCGGCCCGATTTTTCGCCGTCAACGCCATTGGCCCTCTCAACGCGGCGCGGGCCTTCGCGCGCTGGGCGATCGACCAAAAACGCGGCGGCTCGATCGTCAACGTCAGCAGCATCGCCGCCGGACGACCCGCGTCTGGCCTTGGGCTCTATTCAGCAACGAAGGCGGCGCTCGACAGCTTGACCCGAACCATGGCGGTCGAATGGGCTGGACATGGGCTGCGGGTCAATGCGGTCGCGCCGGGCCATGTCGCGACCGAAGGCGTGCTGCAGGACCTAAAGACCGGGCGGCTGGACGAGAAGGCTGTGCTGGCGCGCATTCCCGCGGGCCGCATCGCCGACGGCAACGACATCGCTGACGCCGTCCTTTTTCTATGCAGCGACCGCGCACGCCACATCCTGGGCCATGTACTAACCGTTGACGGTGGGGAAAGCTTCTAGGCCGACGTTCGATCTCTTGCTCGACCGGATCAATGATGACCGTGCTCGTCCTCGCTCTTCGCCGGCGCCTCTTGGCAACTCCAAGCCTCGAGCGAACATACCCACACCGTCGCCGAAAGGGCCGCCCCTACAAACAGGATCTGCTGATACAAGGCCCAGTCCACGGCGACGAGAACGCAGAGCAGCGTAGCCACAAAAGAAATCGGCAGGATCGGGGACATATCATGACCCATTGACGGCACGAGTGGTGCGTTTCGCCCTATTCGCGAAACCGCGGCCGAACGGGGTTTGTTCCGTCGCTGCAGATGGAAAAATTAGGGAAAAGTTTACCGTGTTCTCGTGGGCTTTCGCCGGACGGAGTAAAGGACTTGGCCACTGGCGTCGTATAGCCACGCTGGCTTTCATTTGGGCGATGACCGGTCGGGCCGCTCGCTCCCACCGGTCTTGCTCGCCTAAGACTCGCGACCTCTGCTACTCGCCGCTAGTAACACAACGCGCCAGCAGTTCGCAGGCCGGAAGCTCAGTCCACCCGCGAACGTTGGACAGGGGATTTAGTGGTCTGACTGATTGCGAAGCCTGCTGTCGTCGTCGCTGCGCACCGGGATCTCTCGGGCGCTCCACGCCTCGAACGAGCACACCAAAATCGTCGCGGAGAGCGCCGCGCCGACGAACGTCAGTTGCTGAAAGAGGACGCCCTCAACCGCACCGAAAGCGCAAAGCAGCGTGACTAGAAACGAGATTGGCAGGATTGGAGACATTGCGGGGCCCATCTGGCGACAAGCCCCATCGCTTGTTCGCATCTCTCCTCGGTAACGCTGGCCGCCTCCCTCGGTTCCAGGCGGCGACCATCGCGCCGTAAAAATTCATGACAGCGAGAAGAGACCGTGCGCTGACGTCTCGCGGGCCACTTGCGTCGGCCTCCCGTCCGCTCCGACACGAACAGGCGGACCGAGGCGCAGGCTCACCTGTTGGACTCCAAACCAGACTCGCCTATACGGGTGTCAACAAGAGCGTTGCTGGGAGACGCCTGCAAGCAGCGGCAGTTCTCCCCGGTCGAGGGCAATCATGAGAACCATCAAAGAGCCCATGAGTGGTAAGGACTATGAGAAGGCGCTCCGCGAGCTGCAGATCGACCTCTGCGCTTTGCAGGAATGGGTCAAGCACAAAGGCTTGCGTGTGGTTGTCGTGTTCGAGGGACGCGACGCTGCTGGCAAGGGCGGGACGATCAAGGCGATCACCGAACGCGTGAGCCCGCGCGTGTTCCGGGTGGTAGCGCTGCCCGCGCCCTCCGATCGCGAGAAGTCGCAGCTCTATCTGCAGCGTTATGTGCCCCATCTTCCGGCGGCAGGTGAAATCTTGATTCTCGACCGCAGCTGGTACAATCGGGCCGGGGTCGAATATGTGATGGGCTTCTGCACCGAAGCGCAGCACCGGCGCTTCCTCATCCTTTGCCCCCAGTTCGAACACGCCATCGTCGACGACGGCATCATCCTTGTGAAGTTTTGGCTCGAGGTCAGCGACGAGGAGCAGGAGCGCCGTTTCAAGGCGCGCATCAAGGATCCGCTGCGCCAGTGGAAGCTGAGCCCGATGGACCTCGCCTCGCGCAGCAAATGGTATCAGTACTCGCGTGCGCGTGACGTCATGTTCAAGGCGACCGACACGGATTTCGCGCCCTGGATCATTGTGCCGTCCGACGACAAAAAGCGGGCGCGGCTCAACTGCATCCGCCATCTGCTCAAGGTCATCCCCCACAAGGACGCGCCCCGGACCAAGATCAAGCTGCCCAAGCGCTCGACCAAGGGCGGCTATGACGACGTGGCTTCGCTCAAAGGCCTGCGGTTTGTTGAGGAGACGGCCTAGAGCCTGCTGCGTTTGGGTCGACGCGGCCAATGTAGCCGCGCTCGGTGAGCGCGGCGGACGCGGTCAGCGACCGCGTCTATACAACCCCGCGCCGTTCAGCTCCGCTGCAACACAGCCAGCACGCCACCGGCGGCCGAAAACAGCGCCGCGTCGGCGTCAGCGAAGCCTAGCAACTGAAGCCCGAGCGGAAGGCCGTCGATCTCGAGGACGGGAAGCGAGATCGCCGGAACGCCGAGCATCGAGCCTGGAATCACGAACGCCGGGTCTCCCGTCCAGTTTAGGCCGACCGGCGCCGCGCCCGGCGCCGACAAGGTGAGACAAGCGTCGAATTCGGCCGCTAGCGCTTGGTAGACAGCTCGGCGCCGCGTGCGTTCTTTGAGGTCGCGGCGATAGTCGTCGACGGTGAGCGCTTCGGCCCGCGCCACAAGGTCGAGCAAGGGCTGGCTGAGTTTGCCCGGGTCTCGCGTGCGATAGGTGTTGAGTGGCCAGCGGGACTCCCAGGCGATGATGTTGTGAGAGAGTTCCCGCGCGTCGTGGATCGCATCCTCGACCGCGGCGATCGTTTCATTTTCGTGCCGGGACACGAACGTGACGCCGGCTAATTTGAGTTTCGCCGACGCTTCCTCAAGCGCTTCCTTCGCGGCGGTCGTCGCCACCGCCCAGCCGTCGGTTTCCAGAACTGCGAGTCGCCGCGGCTTCGATGGGGTAGGGCAGGTCAACGGACCGTAGAGGCCTGGAAAGCCAGGGTCGCCGCCGGCGCGGCGCGAGATCTCGTAGGCGACCTGCCAAGCCTCCGGCAGACTGGCGGCAAGCGGCCCATGGGTGCTCTGCGAAAGCGCGTCATGGCTGCCGCCGCGATTGATCGCGCCGACGGTCGGCTTGAAACCAAAGCAGCCGCAGAAGCTCGATGGCCGCACAATTGAGCCGAACACTTGCGTGCCGATGCCAACGCTGATCGCGCCGACTGCGACGGCGGCAGCCGAACCGCTGCTCGAGCCGCCGGGCGTTCGGGTCAGGTCCCATGGGTTCTTCGTTGCGCGCGGCTGCATCCAGGCGAATTCGGTCGTCACCGTCTTGCCGACGATGACCGCGCCCGCCTCGCGAAGCGCCGCGACGCTCGCGGCGTCGCGCTCGCTGCGGTGGCCCACGAACAAAGGCGAGCCGTGCTCGGTCGGCATGTCGATGGTTTCGATGATGTCCTTGATGCCGATCGGCATTCCATCGATCGGCGAAAGCGGCTTGCCTTCCCGCCAGCGCTCGGTCGAAGCATCCGTAGCCGTTCGCGCGGCGGCGAGGTTGAGCGTGACGAACGCGCCGATCTTTGGCTCCCAGGCTTCGAGATCGACGATGCAGCGCTCGAGGAATGCGCGAGGCGAATCTTTTCCGCTGGTGAAACCCGCTGTCGCCGGAAGAAACGGCTGCATCCGCGGTTGACCGGCATCTGGGGCGTCCATTCATTCCTCTTGCGTCGAATGTCCCAGTATAGCTCGATCTGAACGAACTCGTCATCGCGAGGGCGTGGCGATCATGGGCCAAAGGGCGCCCTACGCTCCTGGATCGCTTCGCTTGCGCTCGCGATGACGGCGAACCCGAGCCTTCAGTCGGATTGCGCGTTGCGCTAGGTTCGCGGCATGAAGCATCCCGCCGTCTACATTATGGCGAGCCAGCGCAACGGGACGCTGTATGTCGGCGTGACTTCGAATATCGCCCAGCGGGCTTTCCAACATAGAACCGGGGCGATCAAGGGGGTTCACGCGCCGCTACGGCTGCAAGATCCTTGTGTGGTTCGAGCCTCACGAGCGCATGGACGAGGCGATCGCGCGCGAGAAGCAGATCAAGTCCGGAAGCAGGAAGCATAAGCTGGCGCTGATCGAGCGCGACAATCCGCTTTGGACTGACCTGTATGAGGCGCTTAACGCCTGAGCCGTCATCGCGAGGAGGCCGAAGGCCGACGCGGCGATCCAGGGATCGTAGGGCGCTTTACGTCCCCTGGATCGCTTCGCTTGCGCTCGCGATGACGAGTGTGGCGCGGCGGTGTTGCGCGAATGCTCTAGACGGCGGCTTGAGTCGCCTCGACCGTGGGTTTGCGCGAACGCGTGGCGCGGATGATCGCTTTCTCGATCTCCACCACGAGGAAGAAGATCAAGCCGCCAAGAATGAGCCACGGCCACACGCCAAGCGGCAGCGCCTCCGTCTCGAACACGGACTGCAGCGGCGGCGCGTAGGTGTACAGGAGCTGCAGCACGACCACTGCGCCTATCCCCATCGGCAGATAACGATTGCCAAGATGGGCCATCGGCGACAGCGACGAGTCGATCTTGAACCGGCTGTTCAGGAGATAAAAGACCTGGCCGATGACCAGCGCGTTGACCGCGGCGGTGCGCGCGAGCGGGTCGGACGCGCCTTGCGACTTCATCCAGAAGAACGCCCAGAGCGTAAGGATCAGCAGCAACGCGCCGACGAACACGACCCGCCACACGCCGAAGGCGTCGAGGATCGGGCGATTGACCATGCGCGGCGGCCGCAGCATCACGTCCGTTTCGTGCGGCTCGAACGAGATCACGAGGCCGAGCGCGACCGACGTCACCATGTTGACCCACAGGATCTGGGGCGCGGTGATCGGCGTCGTGAAGCCGACGAAGATCGCGACCAGAATGACAAGCGCCTGCGCGACGTTGGTCGGCAGCATGAACAGCATCGCCTTCTCGATGTTGTTATAGACAGTGCGCCCCTCTTTCACCGCGGCCGAGATCGAGGCGAAATTATCGTCGGCGAGCACCATCTCGGCCGCCTCCTTGGTGACCTCGGTGCCCTTGATTCCCATGGCGACGCCGATATCGGCCTTCTTGAGCGCGGGAGCGTCGTTGACGCCGTCGCCGGTCATCGCCACCACTTGCCCATTGGCCTGAATAGCTTTCACGAGGCGCAGCTTGTGCTCGGGGCTCGCGCGCGCGAACACGTCGACCTTGGCCACCGTCTCCTGAAGCGTCGCCATGTCCATTTCCGCAACCTCGGCGCCGGTGACCGCCGTCTTGCCGTCGCCGATGTTGAGCATTTTCGCGATCGCCGCCGCGGTGATCTTGTGGTCGCCGGTGATCATCGTGACGCGGATGCCGCCGGCGTGGCATTCCTTCACGGCCTCGATCGCTTCCTTGCGCGGCGGATCGAGAAGCCCGACGAGGCCCAGGAGAACGAGGTTCTTCGGCAGATCGGCTGGACCCAGGCTTCCTGCCTTGACGCCGGGATCGGGCAGCCACGCTAAAGCCAAAACGCGCTCGCCTTGCCCCGCGAGCACGTCCGAGGCCTTTTCGAACGCGGCGCGGTCGAGCGGTTTCTGGCCAGATGAGTCCTGCTGGCGGTCGCAATGGTCGAGGATCGCTTCGGGCGCGCCCTTGACGAGCAGGATCTCGCCGCCTTCCGGCGTTGTGTGCAACGTCGCCATGAAGCGGTGTTCGGATTCGAACGGGATGGCGTCGATGCGCGGATAGGCGGCCTGTTCCGCCTGCCGCTCGGTCCCGAGTTTCGCGGCGAAGGGGTAGAGCGCGCCCTCGGTCGGATCGCCTTCGACTTTCCACACCCCCTCCTCCTGGCGAAGCTCGGCGTCGTTGCAGAGCGCGGAGACGCGGCCCAGAAGCTCGAGCGTCGGGCTCTTGGCGACTGGCGCGCCCTCCTTCAGCACCGTGCCTTCGTTGGCGTAGCCGTCGCCGGTGACCTTGAGGGCATCGTCCGCGGTCACGGCCGACACCACCATCATCTCCATGAGCGTCAACGTGCCGGTCTTGTCCGAGCAGATGCGCGCGACAGACCCGAGCGTCTCGACCGCCGGCAGGCGCCGCACGATGGCGTTGCGGGCCGCCATTCGCTGGACGCCGATCGCGAGCGTGATGGTGATCAGCGCCGGCAGGCCTTCCGGGATCATCGACACGGCGATGCCGGTCACCGCCTGGAACATTTCGACGAACGGAATGTCACGGACGAAATGTCCAAAGGCGAAGGTGATCGCGCCGACGATCAGAATGATGATGACGATCGCATAGCCGAACTTCTTGATTTGCAGCAGGAGCGGCGTCTCGAGCGCGCTGACGCCGGCGAGCAGCTGATTGATGCGGCCGAGTTCCGTTTGGCTTCCCGTCGCGACGACCACACCGCTCGCCCGGCCGGAAACCACCAGCGTGCCGGAATAGGCCATGCTCGCGCGATCGCCGACGGTCGCCTTGTCCGAGACGGGCGCGGTCGATTTGTCCGACGGCACCGATTCCCCGGTCAGCGCCGCTTCTTCCGTGCGCAGGTTCTTGACCTCGGTGAGGCGGATGTCGGCTGGGATCTTGTCGCCGGATTCGAGAAACACGATGTCGCCGGGCACGAGCGTCTCTGCCGGGATCATCGACGTCTGCCCGTTGCGTAGCGTTCGCGCTTCCGAAGAGAGCATGTTGCGGATCGAATCGAGCGACTTCTCCGCCCGGCCTTCCTGAAGGAAGCCCAGCAGGCCGTTGATGGTGACGACGGCGAGGATGATCGAGGCGTCCAGCCACAGGTTCATCATCAGCTTGATGAAGCCGGCGGCGAGCAGCACATAGACAAGGACGTTGTTGAACTGCTGCAGGAAACGCATGAACGGCCCGCGCTTGCGCGCGGTCGGAAGCACGTTAAGGCCGTATTCCGTCTGGCGGCGGGCAGCTTCGGCGTCGTCGAGCCCCGCGGTCACGCTGGTCTTGAGCCGTTGGACTGCCTCGTCTGCGGTCAGCGCGTGCCAGGCTGTCTCATCTGCTTCGCTCATTGCTCCAGCTCCATGCGCGCCGCCGCGGCGCGCTCGAGATGCGCGACTGCGCGCCAGGCGTGATGCGTGAGCCGGCTCATGAGCGCGACCGCGTCGACGCGAGCGATCGCGGCGCTTGCGGTGAGCTTGCCGGACGCAACCATGTCGAGCGTTGCGGCGCGATGCGTAGTTCGAAGATCGGCCAGCGCCTTGGCGGCGCGCTCGAGATTTTTCGTCCCATCAGCACCGGGCGCGGGGCGTGTGTCGACTGAGTTCTTTGCGCCGGCGATTGTCTTGGCCAGTTCGTCATCGGCCGCGTGGCCCGGTCCGGCGGCGATCGCAAGATTCGCTGCGGCCTCGGCCGCGTCGCGCATCGATTGCGCGCACAAAACGGCGGCGCTTATTTCTTCCGGCCCGTCCGTTGCAACGCCCGTCTTGGCCATAGCCTCGACGGACCCGGCGAGCCTGCTTGCGTGATCGAGCGCATGCACCGTGCTGGTGAACCAGGCATGGCCTTCGTCGGAAGGGGGCGAGTCGCTTTTCGACAGGAAATCGCTTGCCTGCCGCACGCCGTCAGAGGCCTGCGCCAACGTCGCTTCGTCAAGCGCAGGTCGAACAGTCTGGCCAGCAGTTGCGCCGTCGAGTCCATTTGCCGTCGCGAGGCACAGCGTCTCGAGCGCCCGCTCGATCGTACGGCGCACCGCCTCGACCGCGACCATCGGCGATCGAAGCGAAGCCGGATCGAGGGTTTTCGTGAACGGCGAGCCGCGGTCCGGCACGAAACGCTCGATCAGGCGCGTGAACGGCCCCATCAGCGGCAGCAGGACGGCGACGCCGATCACGTTATAGGCGGTATGATAGGCGGCGAGCAGGCCCGTCGAATCGATGGTCTGCGAAGCGCGGACGATCAGCGGCGTCACGAACGGAAAGAGCACGATCGCGATCACCGCCGCCACCAGCTTGAACGCGATATAGGCGACGGCGAGCCGCTTGGCGGTGCTCGAGGCGCCGATCGCGGCGACGGCGGAAGAGGTCGCGGTGCCGATGTTCTGCCCGATGACGAGCGCCAGCGCCTGATCGAGGCCGACCGCGCCGGCGTAGAGCGCGGAGAGCGTCACCGCGATTGCGGCGGTCGAGGACTGCATGACGGTCGTCATCAATGCGCCGACCACCACCAGCAGCAGCACGTTGGCCATGCCGGCGAGCGTGATCGCGCCGGCGGCGTTGGTGACCGTTGGCAGGTCTGACGGGTGCAACGATTCGGCAAGCCCGCCCATGCCTTGCTGCAGCGTCGACAGGCCCACCAGGATCAGCGCGAAGCCGGCGATGGCGCTGCCCGCCGCCGCCAATCGTCCCCGCCCGACCACCTTGAGCAGAGCGCCGACGAACACGATCGGCAGAGCGGCGGCGGTGAGCGAAATCCGGACCCCGAACGCGGCCACCAGCCAGCCCGTGCCGGTGGTGCCGATGTTGGCGCCGAAGACCAGACTCAGGCCCTGCGGGAAGGTGAGCAGCCCGGCGCTGACCAGCCCGATCGTGGTCATCGTGGTGGCGCTCGACGACTGCACGATGAGCGTGATCATCGCGCCCCAGAACGTGCCGAGCAGCGGCGTCGCCGCCGCTTTTTCCATCACCGTCTTGAGAGCCGTGCCGGCGAGCGCCTTCAGCCCGTCGGTCATCACCGCCATGCCAAGAAGGAACAGGCCGACGCCGCCGACGATCGAAACGAGGGTGTCC
>DATDHT010000048.1:0-19376 GCA_036521435.1 Roseiarcus sp. | reverse complement strand
ATGCTGGTCGTCATTCCACTGGTCGCGCTCGCGCTCGGCTTTTCCTGGTGGCTGAGCAGCGGCCGCTATGTCTCAACCGACAACGCCTATGTCGGCGCTGACAAGTCGCTCATCACGCCGCAAGTCACCGGCGCGATCGTCGCCGTGCATGTGGTCGAAGGGCAGAAGGTCAAGGTCGGCGATCCGCTCTTTGACATCGATCCCAAGCCCTATGAGATCGCCCTCGCCCTCGCGAAGGGCAAACTTGAAGCGGCGAAGGTGGAGTTCTCCAACCTTCAATCCGGGTTCTCCAGCAACGTCGACCAGATCAAGATGGGCGAAGACGCGGTGCGGGTCCGCCAGGCCGACTTCGACCGCAAGAACGAGCTTGCTATTTCGCGCTCAGGCACGACCGCCGACCGCGACACCTCGATGGCCAATCTCATTCAGGCCAAGCAGATCCTCGAATTCGTCAAATGGCAGCAGGCCACGGTCAAGGTGAAGCTCGGCGGCGGTCCGACGACGACAATCGACCGATTTCCCGACTACATGCAGGCCCAAGCCGCGGTCGACGACGCGGAGCGCAACCTTCGCAACACCAAGGTGCTCGCGCCGATCGATGGCGTCGCGACGCAGGTGCCGTCGATCGAGATCGGGCGCGTGGCGGCGGCTGGGCAGCCGGTGTTCGCGGTCGTCGCCAATACTGGCCTGTGGGTCGACGGCAATCCGAAGGAATCGGATTTGACCTATGTCCACGTCGGCCTGCCCGCCAGGGTCAGCGTCGATACGTTCCCCGACAGGGAATGGAAAGGGACGATCTGCTCCATCGCGCCCGGGACCGGCGCTCAGTTCGCGATCCTGCCGCCGCAGAACGCGAGCGGCAACTGGGTCAAGGTCGTCCAGCGTGTGCCGCTCCGCTTCTGCTTTGATCCGAAGGAGAATACGACGGGCTTAAGAGCGGGCATGAGCGCCTATGTGACCGTCGACACGGGCCGGGTGCGCACGCTCGCCGGCGCGCTTGACGGGCTCAAACTTTGGGTGGTCGGCTATGTCGACACCCTCCTGGGAGCGCGAACCGCCGTCATCCGATGAACGCGCAAGCGCCCGCCCCGCCGCTCTACGAGACGATCTCGCCGACGCTCAAGTGGCTGTTGACTGTCTGCATCATGATGGCCACCATCATGCAGGCGCTCGACACGACGATCGCCAACGTCGCCCTACCCTATATGCAGGGGTCGCTCGCGACGACGCAGGACCAGATCAACTGGGTGTTGACGTCCTACATCGTCGCCGCCGCGATCATGACCTCGCCGCTCGGCTGGATGGCGACGCGGTTCGGCCGCAAGAAGCTCTTCATCGTTTGCACCGCCGGGTTCACCGTCGCCTCGATGCTGTGCGGCGTCGCGCTGTCGATCGAGCAGATGGTCGCCTACCGGCTTTTGCAGGGCGTGTTCGGCGCAGCGCTCGTGCCGTTGAGCCAGGCGGTGATGCTCGACATTTTCCCGCCCGCCAAGCGCGGCTCGGCGATGGCGATCTGGGGCATGGGCGTGATGCTCGGCCCGATTATGGGGCCGACGCTCGGCGGCTGGCTCACTGACTCCTATTCGTGGCGGTGGGTGTTCTTCGTCAATCTGCCATTCGGCATCCTCACTACCGCGGGCCTCTGGATCTTCATGAGCGAAACGCCGACCCGGCGCGACGTGCCGTTCTCCTGGTTCGGCTTCCTGAGCCTGTCGCTCGGCATCGGCTCGTTGCAAATGATGCTCGACCGCGGCGAGCAGCTCGGCTGGTTCGAGTCGCCAGAGATCATCATCGAAGCGGTCCTGTCGGTGGTCGGGTTCTATTTCTTTCTCGCCGACTGCTTTACGTCGCGGCGACCATTCATCAGCCTCCGCATCTTTCGCGATTGGAATTTCTCCATCGCCCTCCTCTTCATGTTCCTGGTCGGGATCATCCTGCTGGCGACTATGGCGCTGATCACGCCGTTCATTCAGAACATGCTCAATTACCCGGTGCTGTCCAGCGGCTACCTGCTTGGCACGCGCGGCATCGGCACATTCGTGGCGATGTTTCTGGTCGGGCGCCTCAGCGGCAAGGTCGATGCGCGGATCCTCATCTTTATCGGCCTCGTGCTGGCGTCGGGGTCGTTATGGCTCATGGTCGGCTGGTCGCTCGACGTCCCGGCCGAGACGATCGCGATCAATTCGATCGCGCAGGGGTTCGGCCTCGGCTTCATCTTCGTTCCGCTCAACACGATCGCCTTCGCGAGCCTGCCGGGCGAATTGCGCACCGAGGGCGCGGCGCTGTGGACGCTGATCCGCAACATCGGCTCGTCGGTCGGAATCTCGATCGTCATCGCGCGCCTGACAAGCATGACAACCATGTTCCACAGCCAGCTGGTCGAGCACGCGACGCCGTTCAACGACGCCTTGAGAATGCCGAACGCCTCGATGGTCTGGGGCCATGGGCTGCCCAGCATGGCGATGCTTGAAGGGATCATTACCCAACAGGCGGCAGCGATGGCCTATTCGAACGATTTCCTCTTCATGACGCTGATCTCGCTCTGCGCCTTCCCGCTGCTGGCGCTGATCCGCTCGCCAAAATCTGTCGCGACGGCCGCTTCGCGTGAAGCCGCGGCGCATGCGGTGATGGACTGATCGAACGAATCCGCTCGGCGCAAGGCAAGCGCGCCTCGCCGACGTGCACCCCAAGTGGCCGCTAACCGGCCGCAGGTCTAAGATGCGCTACACATCGGGGCTGCAATGCAGATCAATCTCGTTCCGGACAGCAGCGTTGCTTTCGCGCCAGCCGGGCTGACGGCGGCCGTCGAGGCTGCTGCAGCCATTTACGAGCACGATTTTCCAGGCAACTATAATGTGAATATCAGCTACGGCTGGGGGACGTTTGATAATTCGCCTTCGAGCGTTCTGACGAGTTCCACCAGCGGCGCCTACTCGCTTGGGGGCGGGACCCTTGTACCCGTAGACTATTCCCAGCTTAAGGGCTGGCTAATCGCCAGCGCGGTTTCAAGCACGCAGATTGCTGCCTTTGCGACCTTACCCGTGAGCAGCGCTTCTCTTCCGGGCGACCCCAATAGTTTCTTCGTCAGCTTCGCGGAGGAGAAAGCGCTCGGGGTCTTCAGTGGGAACAGCGGCGCGATCGACGGTTCGATCGGATTTAATATCGTGGAAGCCGCAAGCACGCCCCAGGACTGGGAGCCAGCGGCTCTGACCGAGATAGCCCATGCCCTGGGCTGGAATAGTATCGCGGGAGGGGGATCCGGTCCCACCGCCTCGGACCTGTTTCGTTATTCGTCGCCCGGACAATATGGCTGGGCGTCGGGGCAGCCCGCCTATTTTTCCATCGATAACGGCAACACCGATTTGGCTGATTTCGCCACGTCCTTCGATGAGACCCTATTTTCTGATCTGCCTGCTGACGATCCCTTAAGACTGCCGTTCACCCAAGCCGCAACAACCTTGACGGCCTTTGATATCGAAGCGTTGAGCGTTATCGGGTTTGGAGCGGCGACTATTGTCTCCCCACCGCCGCCTCCCCGCCGCTTCATGGCCGGCGGGAGCTCCCCCGACATCCTGTGGCAGAACGCCGACGGGCAGGCTGCGATCTGGGAAATGAACGGGACCGATGTCAGCGGCCATGGAACGATCGGCGCCAATCCGGGGCCGAGTTGGACCGAGGTCGGAATCGGCGACTTCAATGACGACGGCCATTCCGACATCTTGTGGCAGAACATCAATGGCCAAGCCTCGATCTGGGAAACGAACGGGAATAATATTGTGGCCAACGGGCCGGTTGGCGCCAACCCCGGACCGGATTGGAAGGCAGTCGGAACCGGCGACTTCAATGACGACGGCCATTCCGACATCCTATGGCAAAACTCCGACGGCCGAGCCTCGATCTGGGACATCAACGGGACCAGCGTGATCAACGCAGGCCCCGCCGGCGTCAATCCCGGCCCGACCTGGAAAGCGATCGGGACAGGCGATTTCAACCACGACAGCCATTCCGACATCCTCTGGCAGAACACGGCCACCGGCCAGGTCTCGATCTGGGAAATGGACGGCGACACCCGAATCGGCGGCGGGCTCGTCGGCGCCGACCCTGGCCCGAGCTGGACGGCGCTCGGAACCGGCGACTTCAACGACGACGGCCATTCCGACATCCTGTGGCGGAACGCAAACGGCCAGACCGCGATCTGGGAATTGAACGGGACCAGCGTGATCGCCCATGCAACCATCGCGTCCAACCCTGGACTGAGTTGGAATGAGGTCGCAACCGGCGACTTCAATGGCGACGGCCATTCCGACATCCTGTGGCAGAACGCGAACGGTCAGGTCTCGATCTGGGAAATGAACGGGACCACTCGGATCGGCGGCGGGACGGTCAGCACCAATCCTGGGACCAGTTGGCTTGCGGCTTGAAATCGGCGCGATTCAATTCGCTCAGCCAGGCCCCGCAATCTCGAGCACCAGGTCGGCGAGCCGCTCGGCCGCGTCCGGCACACCGACCGATTTCGCAGCCATCGCCGCCGCCTCGAGCTTCGCCGGCGCGGCGAGCGCGTCGCGCAAAATCGCGGTCAATCGCTCCGGCGTGAATTCGCTTTGCGGCACGACGATCGTGCCGCCAGACTTCGCGAGCGCCGCCGCATTCGCAGCCTGATCCTGATCGAGCGCATGGGGGAACGGCACGAGGACGGAAGCGCGCCCGATGACCGCGAGCTCGGAGACGGTCGAAGCGCCCGCGCGGCCGATGATCAGATGGGCGGCGGCGATCCGCGCCGGCAAATCGGGGAAGAATTCCGCGATCTCGACCGGGAAGTTCATGCGCGCGCAAGCCGCCGCGACGCGTGCGCTATCCTCGCCGCGCGCCTGCTGGGTGAGGCGGATCCCTCGCCGCTCTTCCGGCTCCAAGAGCGCGAGCGCCGCCGGCACGACATCCGACATGACGCGGGCCCCCTGGGAGCCGCCAGTCACCAGAAGATTCAGGCGCTGCCCGATGGGCTCGGGATAGGGAATCGCCGCAGCGGCGAGAACCGACGGCCGAACGGGATTGCCAGTTACGTGGGTCTTGGCATGATCGACGCCTTTCAAGCCCGGAAAGCCGCAAGCGATCGCGTTGACGCGCGGGCTCAAAAAGCGATTGGCGCGTCCCATGACCGCATTCTGCTCATGCAGGACGGTCGGAATTCTGAGGAGCCAGGCGGCGAGAAGCGGCGGCACACTCGGATATCCGCCAAAGCCAACGACGGCGCGCGGCCTGATGCGGCTGAGCTTGACGGCGGCGGCCGCGAGGCCCGCACCGAGGGTCAGCGAGGCACGCGCCTTGGCAAGCGCGCCGGCCTCCGTGGTTGTCGCCGCCGGAAAGGCATGAATGGCGCGGGCGGGAAAATCTCCACCGAATTTGAGCGCCCGGCTGTCGGTCGCCAGCTCGACTTCGGCGCCCCGCTTTGCCAAGGCCGCAGCCAGCGCCGCCGCGGGAAAGAGATGTCCGCCCGTGCCGCCCGCCGCGAGCAGAATCGAGCGCGCCAAACTCATCCCTCCATCGCCGCGGGATGGTCGAGATCAGCGGCCGGCCGTTTGCGTGTCAACGCGATGAGGAAGCCCATGCCAAGCCCGAGCGCCAGCAAAGAGGAGCCGCCGTAGGAGATGAACGGCAAGGTCATCCCCTTGGCCGGCATGGCGCGCAGATTGACCGCCATGTTGATCCAGCTTTGCACCGCGAACATGACCGTGAGGCCAGCGGCCGCGAGCCGGCAGAACGGATCGGGGTTGCGCGCCGCGAGGGTCAGCGCGCGCAGGACGATGAAGGCGAAGAAGGCGATCAGCGCCATGCAGGCGATCATGCCGAATTCTTCGCCGGTCACGGCAAAAACAAAGTCGGTGTGCGCATCGGGGAGGATTCGCTTGTAGATCCCCTCGCCCGGGCCCCGTCCAAGCCAGCCGCCGGAGAGAATGCTCTGCAACGCGGTGTCGACCTGGAACGTATCGACCAGGCCGCCCGTCGAATCCGGATCGAGAAAGCGCAAAACGCGCTCGTGCACGTGCGGCGACAGTTTGAAAACGGCAAACCCGCCGGCCAGCCCCATGCCCCCGACGGCGACCACCCAGAACCAATGCAGACCGGCCAGGAAGAAGAGCGCCGTCCACACGACCGCAACCAGCATCGTCTGACCGAAGTCAGGCTGGAGGATGAGCGGCACGATGGTGAGGGGCAGCAATAGGAACGACAGAAGCTTCGCAGGAATCGCGGTCGGCCCGGTCCGCCCGCCTTCGGTGAAAGCCCAAGCGGCCAGAACAACGAACGCCGGCTTGATGAACTCCGACGGTTGGAGCCCGAAGATCCAGCGCCTCGCCCCTTTGACCTCCACGCCGAACATGAGCGCGAGAATGATGAGCGCAAACGACACGGCAAATGTCAGCAACGCTGCGCGGCGCACATGCCGCGGCGAGAGAAACGAGGTTGCGATCATCAGCGCCGCCGTCGGTATCAGCATAAAAGCTTGGCGGTTGACGAAGTGGAAGGTCGAAAGGTTAAGCCGCTCCGCGACCGCGGGACTCGCCGCCAGCGCCATCACCAGGCCGATCACCATCAGCGCTATGAACGACCCGATCAGCCACCGGTCGGCGGTACGCATCCAATCCGCGACGGGGCCACGTTCCACTCTCGAAACCATGCGCTCTATCTCCCCGTTTGCGTGCGCGCTGCGGCTGTCGCGCGCTCAGCAAGCCATTTGGCGATGTGTGTCCGAAAGGCGTCGCCGCGCGCCTCGAAATTCGCGAACTGATCGAAGGATGCGCAGGCAGGCGAGAGTAGCACCGCGGGCTCGCGCGCCTGCGACTTCGCCGCATCCTCCGCCGCCGCCTCGATGGCCGCGTCTAAGGTCCCGTAGCGTTCGAAAGGAACGGCGCCGGTGAGCGTGCGCGCGAATTCATCGCTCGCCTCGCCGATCAAGTAGGCCTTGGCGACGCGCGGAAAAAGCAGCCGCAGCGGCTCAACTCCGCCCGCCTTCGGCCTGCCGCCGACAATCCAATGAATATCGTGAAACGAGAGCAGCGCCTTCTCAGCGGCGTCAGCATTGGTCGCTTTCGAATCGTTGATGAACAGCACCCGGCCAAACCGGCCGACCTCTTCCATGCGGTGCGCGAGGCCGGGAAACGTCTCGAATGCGCGCGCAATACGATCGGGCTCGACGCCGAGCGACCTCGCCGCGGCGTAGGCAAACGCCGCGTTCTGCCCATTATGAGCGCCACGGAGCGCCCGTGCGCTCGCAAGATCGGCCGCAGGCGCTGCGTCTCCCCGCGCCATCACGCGGTGCTCGCTGACCCAAACGTCGGCGAGCGGCGAATCTCTTCCCGACACTGCGAGCGCGCGCGGCGCGCCTGCTCGCATCTTCAGCCGCGCGTAGATTTCCCGGCAAGGGTCATCGTCGACGCCGACCAGGGCGATGTCCGCGTTCGCGACGAGCCGCTCCTTGATCGCGGCGTAGCGGGCGAGATCGCCGTGCCGGTCGAGATGGTCAGGCGTGATGTTGATCAGCAACCCGACGCTGGGACTAAGGGAGGGCGCGAGATCGATCTGATAGGAGGAACACTCGACAACATGGACCCGCCCGGCGGCGGGCGGCGGCAGATCGAGGACCGGCACGCCGATGTTGCCCCCCATCGCGACTTCGCGCCCCGCCTCCTCGAGCACATGGGCGATCAGCGCCGTGGTTGTCGATTTGCCATTGGTGCCGGTGACGGCGACGAACGGCGCGCCCGGCGCCCTGACGCCACGCTCGCGCACGAAGAGCTCGACATCGCCGATGATTGGAACCCCCGCCTCGTCCGCGAGGTTGACGGTCCAATGCGGGGCCGGATGGGTCAGCGGGACGCCGGGCGCGAGCACGAAGACCCGGAAATCGCGCCAATCGGCCTGAGCGAGATCGACCAGCGCGACGCCTCCAGCCGCCGCGCGCTCACGAACGGCCGGGCTGTCGTCCCAGGCGGCCACCTCGGCGCCGCCGGCGACCAGCGCCCGCGCGGTCGACAGCCCCGACCCGCCAAGGCCGAAGAGAGCGACGCTCTGTCCGCGCAGGGTCTCGACTGGAATCATCGTCACCTCAGTTTCAGCGAGGCAAGGCCGACCATCGCGAGCACGAAGGCGATGATCCAGAAGCGCATGACGATTTGCGGCTCCGACCAGCCGAGCTGCTCGAAATGATGATGAATGGGCGCCATGCGGAACACCCGCTTGCCAGTGAGCTTGAACGACACCACTTGCACGACGACCGACGCCGCCTCCATCACGAACAGACCGCCGATCACGGCCAGCACGATCTCATGCTTGATCGCCACAGCTGTTGTGCCGAGCAGCCCGCCGAGCGCCAGCGATCCCGTGTCGCCCATGAAGATCTGGGCGGGGGGCGCGTTGAACCACAAGAAGCCGACGCCCGCGCCAATCAGCGCGCCGCTGACCACCATGAGATCGCCGGCAAACGGCACATGATTGATCAGAAGGTAGTGCGAGTAGACAAAGTTGCCGGCGATATAGGCGATGAGCCCGAGCGTCGCGGCGGCGATCATCACCGGCACGATCGCCAGCCCGTCGAGCCCGTCGGTCAGATTGACCGCATTGCCGAAAGCGACAATGACGAACGGGCCGAACAGCAAGAACGCCCAGCCGAAATCGAACACGAAGCCGCTCACGAAGGGAACAGCAAGCTCAGTCGCGCCATTGGCGCCGACCCGCATCAGCGCATAGCAGGCGAGCGCGGCGATGACATATTCGCCGAAAAGGCGCGCGGGGCCAGAGAACCCAAGCTCGGACTGCTTCGTGACTTTCAGATAGTCGTCGTAGAAGCCGATCACGGCGAAGCCCGCGGTGACAAACAGTACGATCCACACGTAGGGGCTTTCGAGATTGGCCCACAGCAGAGCGGAGACAAAGAGACCGAACAGAATCATGAGGCCGCCCATGGTCGGCGTGCCCTTTTTGCTGAGAAGGTGCGACGCCGGTCCGTCGGGGCGGATCGGCTGCCCCTTGCCCTGTTTCAGACGCAACGCGGAGATGATCGCCGGACCGAAGAAGAAGACGAGAAAAAGTCCGGTTCCCGCGGCGCCAAGCGTGCGGAAAGTGAGGTATCGGAACAGGTGGAAAGCGCCTGGGAGCTCCGCCAGCCAGGTCAGCATGCCCTAGCCTCCCGCGCTGTGAGCAAAGCGATCGCGCAAAGCTGAAACGAGCGGTCCCATCCGGCTGCCATTCGAGCCCTTGATCATCGCAATGTCGCCGCCTCGCAAGGTCCGGGCGACTTCGTCCGTCAATTCGCTGGAGCGCTCGGTCCAGGCTGCCCGCATCGACGCCGGCGCCGCGTCGTAAAGCGCCCGTGTGAGCGGGCCTGCGCCGAACAGGAGATCCACCTTGTTGGCGCTAAGATCGGCCGCGAGTTCGGCGTGCATCGCCGCCGCTTTCGGCCCAAGCTCGAGCATGTCGCCGATGACCGCGATGCGGCGCCCCTTTGGTCCGGGCTTGGCAGCAGCCAACAGCGCCAGCGCCGCCCGCATCGAAGCGGGATTGGCGTTGTAGCTTTCGTCGATGATGGTCGCGGGACCATCAGGCGTCGGCACTGAGAAGCGCTCGCCCCTGCCCTTCTGCGGCGAGAAGCGACGAAGCGCGGCGGCGCAGGCATCAAGGTTAGCGCCGAGCGCTTCCGCCGCCAACAGCGCGCCGAGCGCGTCCTGCGCCATATGAACCCCTGGCGCTCCGAGTTCGAACGCCAGTTCGTGGGCGAGAACGCGCGCCCTTACCCGCGAGCCGCCGTCGGTCGCTTCGACCTCGAGGAGCCGGGCGTCGCAATCGCCGCCGCCACCAAAGCTCCGAATCCTCGCGCCGCGCGCCGCGGCGGCTTTCTTCAGCCGATCGAACTGCGGAGCGTCACGATTCAAGACCGCGGTTCCGTGAGGCTCGAGGCCGAGGACAATCTCAGCCTTCGCGTCGGCAATCGCTTCGATCGAGCCGAGATGCTCGATGTGGACGGGGGCGATCGTCGTGACGAGGGCGACATGGGGCCGCGCCATGCGGGTGAGCGGCGCAATCTCGCCCGCGTGATTCATGCCCATCTCGAACACACCGAAGCGCGCGTCCGCCGGCATGCGGGCGAGCGTCAGGGGCACGCCCCAATGGTTATTGTAGGAAGCCGCCGAAGCGTGGGTAAGACCGCAGGCCGTGAGCATCGCGCGCAGCATCTCTTTGGCCGTTGTCTTGCCAACCGAACCGGTCACTGCGACGATCTTTGCGTTCGAGCGCGCGCGCGCAGCGATGCCCAGCCGCTCCATTGCCTTCAGGGTGTCCTCAACCACGAACGCCGGGCCGAGAGCAGCAAGCTCGGGCGCGCGCTCGCGCGACACGACGGCCGCCGCGGCGCCGGCTTCAAGCGCGCGAGCGACATGATCGTGTCCGTCATGCGCATCGCCCCGGATGGCGAAGAAGAGGTCGCCGGCCTCGAGCGTCCGGCTGTCGATCGACACGCCACCGATCGTCGTGTCAAGCGACCGGCTCGGCGCGGCGCCGAGCGCGGCGCTCAGTTCGGTTTGGGTCCACAGCCCAGTCACAGCGTCTCCTTGACCGCCGCGCGCGCCTCATCGGCGTCAGAGAACGGCAGCGTCTTGTCGCCCACGATCTGCCCGGTTTCGTGACCCTTGCCGGCGATCAGAAGGGCGTCACCATCGCGAAGCATCGCCACGCCTTCGCGAATGGCCGCCGCGCGGTCGCCGATCTCGATCGCCGATGGCGCCGCGGCCAGAATCGCCGCGCGGATCGTTGTGGGATTTTCGGAGCGGGGATTGTCGTCGGTGACGATCGTCACATCGGCTGAGCGGGCGGCGATCTCGCCCATGATCGGCCGCTTGCCCGGATCGCGGTCGCCGCCGCAACCGAAAACCAGGACGAGACGCCCGCGCACGAATGGCCGCAGCGCCGCGATCGCCTTCTCGAGCGCATCGGGCTTATGCGCGTAGTCGACAAAGACCGTCGCGCCGCGAATGTCGGCGATCCGCTCAAGCCGTCCTGGCGCGCCTTCCAGCGTCTGCAAGGCTTCGAATACCGCATCCGCCTCGCTGCCCGTGGCGATGCAGAGACCCGCGGCGACCAGCGCGTTGGAGATCTGAAAGTCCCCGGCCAATGGAAAGTTGACGCGAAAGCTTCGGCCACCGAACTGAAAATCGAGCGCGGACGACATTCGGTCGCGCACCGTGGAGCGAAGTCGAATCGTCTCGCCCTTCACGCCGACAGTGAAAGCGTCGAGGCCGCGCGTCTGCGCTGCCGTAATCACCCGCGGAGCAACGGCGCTGTCAGCGTCGATGACCGCCGGCGCGCCATCCGGCAAAAGGTCCTGGAACAGCCGAAGCTTGGCCGCGAGATAGTCCTCGACCGTCACATGGTAGTCCATGTGGTCGCGGGACAGATTGGTGAACGCGCCTGCGGCGAGGCGCACGCCGTCAAGCCGCTTCTGGTCGAGGCCATGCGAGGAGGCTTCAATCGCGAGGTTCGTCACGCCATCCAAGGCGAGCCGGTCGAGAAGCTGGTGCAGCGCGATCGGGTCCGGTGTCGTCAGCGATCCGTAAACGGTCAGCGGGCGCGACACGACGCCGATCGTTCCGACCGAGGCGGCTTCTACGCCGCAGGCCCGCCAGATCTGGCGCACGAAGGCGGCGACCGAAGTTTTGCCGCTCGTGCCGGTCACCGCGACGATGGTTTCAGGCTGGCGCGGATAGAAGCGCGCGGCGGCGTGAGCGAGCGCGGCGCGAGCGTCGGCTACGTGAACGAAGGCCGCATTGGGGGTTTCCGCCCAACGCTCGGCGACAATTGCCGCCGCGCCCTTCGCCACCGCTTCGCCGACATGCTTGAGGCCGTCGTCCTTTGCGCCGGCCAGCGCGAAAAAGACATCGCCGGGCGCGGTCTTTCGGCTGTCGAACGTTAGCCCCGCAATCGCCCGCGAGGCGAGCGCGCGATCGGCGTCCTTGAGCTCGAGAATTTCGCCAAGCCGTCTCATCGCCCTTAAGCTCACTCCTTGCCGGTCTTGTCGGCGTCGGCTCCATACCCCAGTCGGGCGATGATGGGGAACGGCTGAGTTGGCGCCTCCTTCATCGGCGGCACGCCCTCGAGCGGCTCGACCCGGCGGATCAGCGCGCCCGTCGTGCGGCCGGCGTTATAGGCGGCGGTATGATATCCATGATCCTCGGGCGTGGGCTGCGGATCGTCGTAGATTGTCAGATAAAGGTACTTCGGCTTGTCGGCCGGCGTGATCGCCATGAAGGTGTTGAAAACCCTGTTCTGCGAATAGTGCCCGTGGATGATCTTGTCGGCGGTTCCGGTCTTGCCGCCGACGTAATAGCCAGGGATGTTGGCGAAACTTGCGGACCCGTGGGTCGCGTTGGACCGCATCAGGTAACGCATCGATTCGGACGTCTGCTCGCTGATCACGCGATGACTGACCTTCGCCGCCTCCTCCTCGGTGCGCGGCAGAAAGGTCGGCGTCATCATCTCGCCCCCGTTGGCCAGCGCACACACCGCCATGACCGCCTGAATGGGCGCGACATTGAGCCCCTGGCCGAAGGCGATGGTCATCGTGTTGAGAAGGCCCCAGTGCTTGGGCACCAGCGGCTCGGCGCTCTCCGGCAATTCGGTGCGCAACCGGTCGAGCTGGCCCATCTTTTTCAAGAAGGCCTTGTGGCCCTCGACGCCGACCATCAGCGCCAGCCGAGCCGCGCCGATGTTCGAGGAATGGGTGAACACTTCGGGCACTGTCAGCACGCGATGGGTGGCGTGAAAATCGTGGATCGTGAACCGCCCGTAGCGCAGGCTGTCGCGCGCGTCCACATGCGAACCGAGATTGACCTTGCCGGATTCGAGCGCCATGGCGAGCGAAAGCGCCTTGAAGGTCGAACCCATTTCGTAGACGCCGACGCTGATGCGGTTGATCTTGGTCGGGTCGTGCGCGTCAATGGGGTCGTTGGGATCGAAGTCAGGCAGCGATTCGAGCGCGATCACTTCGCCGGTGTTGACGTCGATGATCATGCCCGCCGCCGCCTTGGCGTGGAAGCGGTCCATGCCGCCGACCAACTCGTCGCGCAATGCGTGCGTGGCTTTAAGGTCGAGCGACAGGCGGACCGGCTTCAGACTGTCGGGATCGACGGTGAAGCCTGCGACGTGTGGATCGGTCAGGCTCTGCTGGTCGAGATATTTCTCCATACCGGCGATGCCGACATTGTCCTTGTCGACATAGCCGATCACATAGGCGCCAAGCGGGCCATTGGGATAGATGCGCTTGTTCTCCGGCAAAAAGCCGACGCCGGGCAGGCCGAGGTGAAAGATTTCCGCCTGCTCCTTGGGCGTGATCTGCCGCTTGACCCAGATGAAGCCCTTTTTCGACGCCAGCCGCTCGCGTAGCTCTTTCGCGTCGACGTCAGGGAGGACGGCGGTGATGAGCTCGACCGCCTCGTCCACGTCGATGATGCGATTCGGCTCGGCGAACACCGACATGGTCTTGACGTCGGTAGCGAGAACAGCGCCGTTTCGATCCAATAAGTCGGGCCTCGCGCCGGAGACCGCGCCATCGGCCGCTGTCTTCAACGTCTGCGGCGGATCATGCGAGAGGCCGAGCACGAGGAGCTTCACGCCAATGCCGGCATAGGCCACGAACAGCCCAAGCGCGATGGTTCGCACGCGGGCGCTGGAACGATCGAGCCGGGTCGAAAGAAGCTCGCGTGCGAAGGCTTTCAACTTCGCTTTGCGTGCGCCCGCGGGCAGCGAAGCCCGGGCGCCCAGCGGCTCCAGGTCGACGCCGAAGTTCTTTGGCAGGTAGCGACGCAGCCCAGCAATCGCGGCGTCAGCCAAAGCGTCGAGGAGCCTGAAGCGCAGAGGCGCGCGCCTCGCGGGCATCGCTCTCGAGTCGGTCGGGGCCTCAGCCATATCTCACCTCACTTGCGGGGTTGAGGCGGAGGCGGTGACGGCCGGGGTCGAATTTTCGGCCGTGAATCCGAGCGATTCGAGCGTACGCCCGATCGAGTCGGTCTTGGGCTGGGCGTCAGGCAGCTCGTTGACGGTCGCGATCTGGCTTAAAGCCAGCGGCTGCAGACCGAGCTTCGAGGCGGCGAGCGCCTGCACGCGGTCGGGCCGGGCGAGATGCGCATATTCGGCGCGCAGGAGATTGATCGCGTCCTTCTCCCTGGTGATGAGATGGCGCGTCTTCACCAGCTGTTCGGAGGCATAGATCGTGCGGTACTTGACGCCGTAGACGTAAGCCGCCGAGCCGATCAGCGCGGCAATGGCGAACGCGTGCAGAATACGCCACATCGGTCCTATCTCCCCCTCCGCGCCGGCAGTCGGGCCAGCGCCTCAATTCCCTTGTCCCGTCCCCGCGGCGGCGCGCTCAAGCGGACGCCAAATCGCAATTTTGCCGAGCGCGAGCGCGGATTTGCGTGCGCCTCGGCCTCGCTCGGCTCGATTGGCTGGCCGCGCGGAACCTCGAATGTCGGCTCGGCCTCCGCCGGCTCTCCAGGCAAGCGGCGCGAGGCGGCCCGTCCGCGGCCTGAACGGCCGGCGAAGAACTGCTTGACGATCCGGTCCTCGAGCGAGTGGAACGTCACGACCACGAGGCGCCCGCCGACTTCAAGCAAAAGCTCCGCGGCGCAAAGTCCGCGCACAAGTTCGCCCAGCTCGTCGTTGACCGCGATGCGCAGCGCTTGAAAAGCGCGCGTCGCGGGATGAGTGAGTTCGCCACGCCGCGCCGGCGCGACCCGCGCGATGAGCCCGGCGAGTTCCAGCGTCGAGGTGAAGGGCTTTGCCTCGCGGTCGGCGACGATGGCGCGCGCAATTCGGCGCGAAGCGCGCTCCTCGCCGAAATGAAACAGGATGTCGGCGATCGTCGCCTCGTCCTCGTCGCGCAGGATGTCGGCGGCCGAGCGTCCGCCGCTCCCCATGCGCATGTCGAGCGGCGCATCGAAGCGCAGCGAGAAGCCGCGCGCCGCCTCGTCGAGCTGCATCGACGAAACACCGACGTCGAGCACGAGGCCGTCCACAGTCTCAACGCCGAGCCCTTTGGCGACCACGTCGAGCTCGCCGAAGCGTGCTTCCACAAGCTCAAGCCGACCGCCAGACGAAGCCTTAAGCGCTTCGCCGGCCCGAATGGCCGAAGGGTCGCGATCGAGCGCGATCACACGCGCGCCACGATCGAGGAGTGCGTGGGCATAGCCACCGGCGCCAAACGTGCCGTCGACATAGAGCCCGCCACGGCGAGGCTCGAGCGCCTCCATGGCCTCCTTGAGCATAACAGGAACATGGCCGAGCCCGGTGGGCGCGGCGGGGCTCATCACGAGGCTCCCGGCGGCGCAAGCGCGTCGCGCTCCGCCCGCAAGCGCCGCACCCGCTCCCGCGCCTGCTCGAGATGGACCTGAAAGCGCGCCGGCTCCCAGATCTGGAACTTGTGCCCCTGCCCCACGAACACCGCTTCGTCGCCGAGCGTTAAGGCCGTCTTCAGCCGTTGCTCGACAAAGACCCGCCCCTCTGCATCCAGGCGCAAGACCTCGCTCATGCCCAAAAGCGCCGTGGCGAAAGCGTCGCGGGCCGGCGAGTAGGGAGGCATTGTCTGCAGAAGCGAATCGATCTCGGCGATCAGCGCGTTGCCCCCGCAATCGAGGGCCGGCGCGTCCAGGGACGGATAAGCATAGACGCCGGCGAAACCGTCCTTCGTCAGCACCTGACGGAATGAAGCCGGAATCGAGATTCGCCCCTTGGCGTCGAAGCGATGGGTGAAATTCGAAAGAAATCGATCCACCGGACAGCCCTTCGGCGCGCAAGCAAGCCCGCCCGAGCTGCCCGAGCCGCTCGGCGGCGTTAAGTGACGGCGCGGGTGCGCAGTCGATTGACGGGACAGCGTGGGATAGCATGGGACCCCATGGGTATCAACGCCTTAGGGTCTCAAGGTTAATCTTCCGTTAGGACGGGAGCTTCCTGCGGAATATTTACTGGCGTCCGCCTCGCCCTCCGCGTCGTCGCCACGGCGCACGGGCGCGAACCTGCTCCAAGCCTGGCTTGGCTTCCCTATGGTTAACGGGAGTGTGAGCCGCGTCACAGCGTGAAGCCATACGGAGGTCTACAACCAGCCACGAGAACAGGACGATGACCTTCAACCGCCGATTTGCCTTTAACAATTTGTTACTTGCTATCGCACGGTAAATTCGTAATCATCCTGTAAAACATAGGGGTCGAGGCGATGATCGCGGTCATGGTTCTCTGGGGGTTGAGTTTCGCCGGTTTGGGCTGGCTCGTCTTCAAAATCGCCGAACGAATGTAACGGACCGGATCCGCCTTCCGCCCCCTGCGGCCGAATTTCAAGAGGAAACTTCAGTGACGATCGTACTTGCCGGCGCCGCCGGCTGGCTCATTCTTTTGCTCATGTGCGCCTATGCGAAAGCGCGCGATCGACATTTCTAGCCCACCTGTTCGACGGCAAGGCTGCCAGCGGCGAGCGGCTTCAGGATGGCCTTGGCTGAGACCGCGTGGTCGAGCCAGGCGGCCCAATCCGCGCGATCAACTATGGCGATCTGCCGGTCGTGATAAGGCGCGATGTCAGGGCCGGGCGGCATCGTCAACATTGTGAACGCCTCGCCGACTTGGGCGTCGGTCCGGCAGATTCCGGCGACGCAGAACCACGGCTCGCCGGCCTGGGTGAACAGCCACTTGTCCTTCCGCTTCTTCTTCTTGTCCGCCGGATCGGTGAACTCGTAGAAGCCGTCGGCGGGAATGAGGCATCGGCCTGAGGCGAACTCGCGGCCGTCAGAACGGAAATTGTAGACGGGCTTGCGGTTCTGCCCGGGCCAGCTCCAGCGTCGTTGCACGAGATCGCCGGCGTCCGGCTCACCGTCGACTGCGCGCACGATCGGCGCGGTATCCGTGATCTTGATGTCCTCTCGCGCCTCGATGTTGGGCGCGCCCTCCGAAAAGCGGATCTTGATTCGGGTCTGGGAGAAGCCCTCGAAGAGCGTGGCCGCATCCGTCACCAGGCGATAGGCATTGCACATAGGCGTCAGTCCAACGGAAAGAGTCGCTTTCGGCCTGACATACACTGGCCGAAGCGTGAGCCGTATTCTAGCGTACTCCGCGCCGACCCCACCCTCGCCTGAACGCGGCCGCCCGGAGGACATATGAGTGAGCTAAACGACATCATCGACGCCCTGAAACCCGTGTCGACCGCGACGATCACGACCGTCCTGCTCAAGCATGGATTGCGCCGGGTGTGGATGCGAGGAACGCGGCCGATTCGTTCCGGGCAACCGCGCATTGTCGGGCGCGCGTTCACCTTGCGGTTTATACCGGCGCGTGAAGATCTTGCTACGCCTGCTTCGTGGTCGTCCCCGCGCTCGACGAGAGCGGCAATTGAAGAGGCGCCGCCAGGCTGCGTCGCGGTCGCCGGCGCGATGGGCGTCACCGATGCAGGGATCTTCGGCGACATCCTTTGCGCGAGGATCCAGCAGCGCGGCGTCGCCGCCCTCGTCACCGACGGGGTTGTGCGCGATATGGCGGGCGTCCTCAAGACCGGCCTCTCCGTCTGGTGCGCCGGCGCAGCCGCCCCTCCCTCGGTCGCCGCTCTCACCTTCGTCAATTGGCAGGAACCAATCGGCTGCGGCGGCGTCGCCGTCTACCCCGACGATATCGTTGTCGTGGACGACGATGGCGCGGTGCTGATCCCAGCCACGCTGGTCGCGGACGTCGTTCGCGTCGCTCCGGAGCAGGAGCGCATGGAGACCTGGATCATGGAAGAAGTGTCGAAGGGAGCGAAGCTGCCGGGCCTTTATCCGCCGAATGAAGACAACCTCAAACGGTACAAGGATTGGACCTCCGGCCACTGACTGTCGTCACGCCCACACGCTTGCCTGCAGCTTGACCATCTCGGGCGCATACGCGTCGCTGTTCCACAACGGCGTTTTGATCGGCGTCGGCAATGCGCCCAGCGGACCCTTCCGACCGCGGCAAATGTAGGCGACGTCGCGCCGGAGTGACCTCAAGACGCTGTCCGGGCAGGCCCGTGAGCCGACGCCCTTCGACCCACTTGACCAAAACCCACGCAAGCGGACCGGTGAGACTTAAGAGCGTCTCGGCGGCGGAACAGATAGGTGCGGCGCCCGTTTAAGATTTCGACGGGCGCTGACCCAGCCCCCCAGCCCCAAGGCGCTCGTTAGCCCCGCGTCGGCCCTCCCCGCGCGGGGCTTCGCTTGTCGAACGTTACCCAAACTGGGAAACCGGGATTAGCCGAATTTCGAGGCGGCGCATTCCGCCGCCCTAGCCCTGGATTTGCTTGCACGGAACTCGCGTTTGGGTTGCGTCCGCGCCTCTATCCGGCCGGGTTCGTCGCGGTGACGATCCAGATCGCCGCGCCAAGCGGCACGCTGTCTCCTCGCGCCTGCGCGGCTAGAGCCTTGCGAATCGAGGCTGTCGCGGCGGTGCGAACCGCTTCGCTCTGGCCGTCGAGCATCCGGCTTGTCGGCCCGATCGTCATCGCGGCGCGGACCGCCGTCTCGAGGCCGCGGCCGGCCGCGATGTCGACTTCGAGATCGAGCGGCGTCAGCGCGATGTTGGCGAAGCCGGCGTCCTTCAGGATTTGCCGCACCCGCGCCTCGCTGGCGAAAGCGAAGGGGCCCGGCGCCTCGGGGGCCGTTTCGGGCAGCGGAGGGGCGTGCTTGCCGGCTTCCCGCAGCGGCAGGATCAGCCAGGGATTCTGCTTGGCCTCACGCCAGCAGGCGAAGACGAGACGGCCGCCGGCTTTCAGACCCCGGCGCAGGTTGCCGAACGAGCGCGCTGGATCGGCGAAAAACATGACGCCGAACCGCGACGCCGCCAGGTCGGCGTTGGGCGCGAAATCGTAGACCGTGGCGTCGGCGCGTTCGAACCGGATCGGCAGGTCCTGCGGCGCACGCTCGCGGGCGCGCGCCAGCATCGGCTCGGAAATATCGAGCCCGAGAACCTCGCCGCCGGGACTGACGCAGGCTCCAAATGCGATCGTTGTGGCGCCGCAGCCGCAGCCGACATCGATCACGCGATCGCCTGGCTTGAGTTTAGCTGCGGCGATGAGCCGGTCGGAAACGGGACGCAGAACCTGGTCCTGATGCTCCTGATGGTCGGTCCATCGCTGTCCGGCGCCTGCGTTCCAATAGTCGGCTTGCGCGGCATTGTCGGCGTGGATTGGCGCTGCGGACATGGAATTTCCCTCTCTCGCGCGTCGGGTGACGCGGTTCAGTTGGCCCAGATTTTGATGGGCGCAATTGGCGAGGCGCGACGGGCCTCGTCATGCAATTGATACCCATCCTCATTAATCCTGTTAGACTTTGAGCGCGAATTGGTAA
>DATDHT010000047.1:0-3939 GCA_036521435.1 Roseiarcus sp. | reverse complement strand
GCCCCCCGTGCGTTCCTGTCCGCCCCTTCCGTCTCGGCTCGATCGAATCCCCGCCGACCAAGTCTCGGTTACGGTTAGGAGCCTGTTCGGCGCATGTCAATCGTCGTGATAAGGGGTTCATAACAATAGACAAATCGCTATTATGCTTCGACTGAAAGGGAATTGTGACGGCGAACGCGCCTGGGCGCCGTCGCCATTTTTATTTTGCGCCTTTCGACGGACGACGGGATTCTCAGGCTGTCGCGATATTTAGCGACCGTGCGCCGCGCCACAAGGACATCCGCCTTGCGCAAGCGGTCGACGATCGCGTCGTCGGACAACACCTCGTCCGGGTTTTCGTCCTCGATCATCTGCCGGATGCGCTGGCGCACGGATTCGGCCGAATGGGCCTGTCCCGGTTCGCTCGACGCGATCGCCGCGGTGAAGAAGTATTTCATCTCGAACAGGCCGCGCGGCGTTTGAATGAACTTATGCGCGGTGGCGCGCGAAACCGTCGATTCGTGCACGCCAATCGCTTCGCCGATCATTTTCAGGTTGAGCGGCCTTAAGCCCGAGACGCCCTCGAGAAGGAACGCATCCTGCCGGCGCACGATCTCGCTCGCCACGTTAAGGATGGTGCGCGCGCGCTGTTCGAGGCTCTTGGTCAGCCAGTTGGCCGACTGCAGTTGGGTGGAGACGTATTGGCGGTCCTCGTCCCGCTTGGCCCCGCCTCGGATCTCGGCTGCATAGACCTCGTTGACGAGCACGCGCGGCAACGCCCGGGTGTTGAGTTCGACCCGCCAACCGAAATCCCGCGCCGCGGTGACATGGACGTCGGGGATCGCCAGCGCCGCCGGCGGATCGCCGAACGCGCGCCCGGGCTTCGGCTCGAGGCGCCGGATCTCGGCCAACATATCGCGCAGATCCTCGTCGTCGACACCGCAGACGCGGCGCAACAGCGGAAAGTCGCGCCTCGCGAGCGCCGGCAGATTCTCGACCAAGGCCTGCATCGCCGGATCGAAGCGGTCGCGCTCCCTGAGCTGAAGGGCCAGGCACTCGGCAAGCGAGCGCGCAAACACCCCCGTCGGCTCCAGGGTCTGCATACGCACGAGGACGCGCTCGACATGGTCGACGGCGGCCCCGAGCCGCTCGCCGATTTCGGCAATCGAGCCGACGAAATATCCAGCCTCGTCCAGCGCGTCGATGAGCGCGGCGCCGATGATGCGTTCGGCCGGATCGGGAAGAAGAATCGCGGCCTGACGTTCAAGGTGGTCGCGAAGCGACACGGTTTCTGCGACATGAGCTTCGAAGTCCGGGGCGTCGCCAATTTCGTGCCCGGCGCCGACGCCCGTCCAGGCGTTCGCGCTCAAGCCCTCGCTCGGCGACGACTGGACCGCCGGCGCGGTGCGATCCGCGTCGAAGGTGTTCTCGACCTCAGTGCCAAGATTGGCGGCGAGGTGGCCAGCGTCCGTTCCCAGCGCTTCGCGCGCCCAGTCGCCCGGCTCGGGCGTGGCTTCCGCAAAGCCCTCGCCTTCCCGCTCGGCCTGCTCGAGGTTCGGCTCGTCGCGCTCCTCCGCCCGCTCGAGCAGCGGATTGCTGGCCAATTCGTTTTCGATGAACTGGGTGAGTTCGAGATTCGGCATCTGCAAGAGCTTGATCGCCTGAAGCAGCTGCGGCGTCAGGACCATCGCCTGACTTTGCCGCATGACCAACTTGGCCGAGAGCGCCATACTTACCGCCAGCCCCTTACCGCATCCCGTTCCAGCCGCATTCGCGCCGGGCGGGTTCTTTTGTTATAGGGGGCCTCCGATAGCACGTTCTCAACGGCTGTATGAAGCAAGAATCGCGCCGTTTTCTGTTTGCCGCCTCGGCGGCCTTATTTTGAGAGCAAGACCCATCGATCTCGTATCGCACATGTGAATTAAGCAAATAACCACGTCGCCAGAAAGGCCAATGGGTCTAAAAATTGATATAAAGATTTGCTTATATGTTTATTGCACGTTTTCAGCCTCGCTGCTAAGAGACAGGCCGTTACGAAAAAAGGACATTCCCCGCCCATGACCAAAACCGCCACGACGCTCGTGAGCAAGGCTCACGATTACGCCATCGCCGACATCAAGCTTGCGGACTACGGCCGCAAGGAAATCGCGATCGCCGAGACCGAAATGCCGGGGCTGATGGCCACGCGAGCCGAATTTGCGAAGCGACAGCCGCTCAAAGGCGCGCGCATCGCCGGCTCCCTGCACATGACAATTCAGACCGCTGTTCTCATCGAGACGTTGAAGGCGCTCGGAGCGGACGTCCGCTGGGCCTCCTGCAACATCTATTCGACTCAGGACCATGCCGCCGCTGCGATCGCCGCGACCGGCACCCCCGTCTTCGCCATCAAGGGCGAGGGCCTCAAGGATTATTGGGACTATACCCACCGCATCTTCGAGTGGGCGGACGGCGGCACGCCGAACATGATCCTCGACGATGGTGGCGACGCCACCATGCTGATCCATCTTGGCCAGCGCGCCGAGAAGGGCGACACAAAATTCCTCGACACCGCCTCGAACGAGGAAGAGGAAGTACTCTACGCCGCCATCAAGGCGCGGCTGAAAAGCCATCCCGGCTGGTACGGCAAGAACGCCACGTCGATCCGCGGCGTCACCGAAGAGACAACGACCGGCGTCCATCGCCTTTACATCATGGCCAAGGAGGGCAAGCTCCTGTGGCCCGCGATCAACGTGAACGACAGCGTGACCAAGTCGAAGTTCGACAACCTTTACGGCTGCCGCGAATCGCTGGTCGACGGCATCCGCCGCGGCACTGACGTCATGATGGCGGGCAAGGTGGCGATGGTCGCGGGCTTCGGCGACGTCGGCAAGGGCTCGGCCGCATCCTTACGCAACGCCGGCTGCCGGGTGATGGTCTCCGAGGTCGATCCGATCTGCGCGCTCCAGGCGGCGATGGAAGGCTATGAGGTCACGACGATGGACGACGCCGCGCCGCGGGCCGACATTTTCGTCACCGCCACCGGCAACGTCGACGTGATCACCCTCGACCACATGCGTGCGATGCACGACCGCGCCATCGTCGCCAACATCGGCCACTTCGACTCGGAGATCCAGGTCGGGAGCTTGCGCAATTACAAGTGGAGCAACGTCAAGCCGCAGGTCGATGAGATCGAGTTCCCCGACGGCAAGAAGATCATCCTTCTGTCCGAAGGGCGCCTGGTCAATCTCGGCAACGCGACCGGCCATCCGTCTTTCGTGATGTCGGCCTCGTTCACCAATCAGACCCTGGCTCAGATCGAGCTCTTCACCAAGCCGAACGACTATAAGAAGCAGGTCTACACCCTGCCCAAGCACCTCGACGAGAAGGTCGCCTCGCTGCATCTGGCCAAGATTGGCGTCAAGCTGACCAAGATGACGCCGGAACAGTCGAAATACCTCGGCATTGCCGAGGCCGGGCCGTTCAAGCCGGAGAGCTATCGGTATTGAAATCAAGAGCGGGCTTGTGGGGGCCGCCCCGAGGCGGCGCTTTCGGCGCGAGTGACCAGTCGCCCTCGCACTTTGTCATGCCCGCGAAAAGCGGGCATCCGGTGAGGGCGAGGGACTGCAGACTGGCGACTGTAGCGCGGGAATGACAAGATCCATCTGAGAACGCGTCTTGGGGAACTGCGTGGGGCGGCGTCTACTCCGCCGCGGCTTTGTTCAGCCGGGCCTTGAGACTGTCCGCCCAACGGCGGCCGGGCTCGCCGCCCCAAAGCAGCCACGCGATATAGCCTGCAGAGGGGTCGGTTTCGTCACCCCATTCGTGGCTCATAGATGCTTTGTCGACCTCGTGGCGAGCGAAATAGGCGCTCATGGCGACGACGTCGCGCAGCGATAGCGATCGGCGCTCCGACAATTCCTTCGCTCGATGGGCGCCGACCGATGTCCCGCCGCGGTGAAACTTTTCCCGCAGCTCAAGACC
>DATDHT010000046.1:0-4144 GCA_036521435.1 Roseiarcus sp. | reverse complement strand
GTGCGGCTCGCCCGCTTCGAACAGGGCACCATCGCCTTCACCTTACTCGAGGGGGCCGAGTCCGGACTGGCGCAGATGCTAAGCCGACGCCTGCAGGAATGGACGGGCGAGCGATGGATGGTGGCGCTTGTCGGAGGATCAACCGTGCCGACGCTGCGGGAGACGGCCCAGGCGCGAGAGGCTGAGCGAACAAGTAACGCGGCGTCGCATCCGCTGGTGCAGAAGGTGCTTGATCGATTCAAAGGCGCCCGCATCGTCGATGTGCGGCGTCCTGACGCGCCGTCCCCCGCGGCGGGCGAGGCCGACGATGAGGTCGGTTACGCCGATGCCAGCGCCGACCCCGCCGACGAAGTTTGAGAAGGAGATCGCGCCATGGATATCATGGGCATGATGAAAAAAGCGCAGGAGGTTCAGGCCAAGCTTCAGGAAGCGCAAGAGGAACTAGGCCGTCTCGAGGTTGAAGGCCAGGCAGGCGGCGGCATGGTCAGTGTCACGCTCAGCGCCAAAGGCGAGCTTAAGGCCGTGCGCATCGACGCCTCGCTCCTGACGCCGGCCGACAAGGAGATGCTCGAGGATCTGATCATCGCCGCTTTCAGCGACGGCAAGGCCAAGGCTGACCGCATGGCGGCGGAGAAAATGCAGTCCCTGACGGCGGGCCTGCCCCTTCCGCCCGGCATGAAGCTGCCCTTCTAGAAGCGCGATGTCGACGAACGTCGCCGGACCGGAAATCGAGCGCCTGGTCCAACTTCTTGCGCGCTTGCCGGGATTGGGGCCGCGTTCGGCGCGCCGCGTGGCGCTCCATCTCATCCGCAAGCGCGAGACGCTGCTCGCGCCGCTCGCCGATGCGTTGCGCGTCGCGCATGAGCGGATCTTGACCTGTTCCGTGTGCGGCAACGTCGACACGCGCGATCCTTGCACGATCTGTTCGGATGAGCGGCGCGATGCGGCGACGCTGGTCGTCGTCGAATCGGTTGGCGATCTTTGGGCGCTGGAGCGGGCGGGCGCCACGCGGGCGCGCTACCATGTGCTTGGCGGCGCCCTCTCGGCGCTCGATGGGGTTGGCCCGTCCGATCTCAACTTGTCCGGGCTTGTCGGGCGCGTCGCCGATGGCGGCGTGAGCGAAATGATCCTTGCCGTTAACGCCACGGTCGAAGGCCAAACCACCGCGCACTACATCATCGATCTCCTGACCGACTATCCCGTCAAGGTGACGCGGCTCGCGCACGGCGTGCCGGTAGGCGGTGAGCTTGACTATCTGGATGACGGCACGCTTGCGACGGCGATGCGCCAGCGCACGGCGTTCTGACGGGCAACTGCTGCGCGAGGCGGATTTTGCTCCCGCCCCTGTTGGTCGGCTACACGGCAGCCTAAGTGTGAGCCGGAAACGTCTTTCGAAGGCGGACGCGATGTCGGTTGCAACCGTAGCCACTAGGCCCTTCGTGCCGCCTTACCCGCGTCGGCCTACGAGGCCCCGAGGGTCGCTGTCGATTCTCCTCGCCCTGCAGCGCAATCCGATCGAAGTCTGGTGGGAAGGCGATTTCGAGCGACCGGTTTCCATTGGCCGCACCATCTTCGGGCTGCGCGCCGCCGCCCATGATCCCGCGGCCGTTCGACGTGTGTTTCTCGACAACGCCGCCAACTACCGCAAAGACGATCTTCAGCTTCGCATCCTGCGGCCCGGACTTGGCAATGGGTTGTTGACCGCCGAAGGCCAGGACTGGCGCGTCCAGCGCCGGGCGCTGGCGCCTCTCTTCTCTCCGCGTCAAATCGCGGAATTTGCTCCGGCCGTCCACCGCTTTGGACGCGCCGCAGTCGAGCGTATGAGCCGGCGGCGAGACGGAGCGGTGGCGGACGTCGGCGCGGTCATGTCGCGCCTCACTCTGGAAGTGCTTGAGCAGACGCTGTTCTCGCAAGGGCTCGGGCGCGAACCCAGCGCCTTCCAGCGCGCCGTTTCGAGCTATTTCGAGACCATCGGCAGGATCGATCCGCTCGATTTATTGGGCGCGCCCGCTTTCGTGCCGAGGCTGAGGCGCCGGCGGGGGCGTGGCGCGCTCCAGTTTTTCGACGCGGCGGTCAATGCGATCATCGAAAAACGTCGAGAGCTTCTCAGCGACGGCGATAAGGCACCGCGGGATCTCTTGACCCTTCTCATGTCCGCCAGGGACCCTGAAGACGGCCGCGCCATCACCGAGGCGGACGTGCGGGCCAACATCGTCACCTTCATCAATGCTGGTCACGAGACGACCGCCAACGCGCTGACCTGGTCGCTCTACCTCTTGTCTCAATCCCCTGAATGGCGCGACCGCGCCGAGGCTGACGCGGATCAGGCGTTCGATGCCGACGGAACCGTTGCCTCAGAGAGGTGCGAAATCCTTCGCGCCGTCTTCGAGGAAGCTTTGCGCCTTTATCCCCCGGCGGCGATGCTTGCTCGTCAGGCGATCGTCGACGACCAGCTTGCGGGCATAAATATCCCTGCGGGCACAGTGGTTACGATCTCGCCCTATGTCCTGCACCGGCGAAGGGGTCTCTGGGACAATCCAGACGCCTTCGACCCGTCGAGATTCCTCGGCGAAAAGCGCGATCGGATCGACCGTTTCGCCTACATTCCATTCGGCGCGGGGCCGCGCGTGTGCATCGGCATGGCCTTCGCGATGCAAGAGGGGATCATCCTGCTCGCGCATCTTTTGCGCGCCTTCCGCTTCGATTTGGTGAAGGGCCATGTCGTCATGCCGTTGCAGAGGGTGACATTGCGTCCGCGGGAGGGCATGAAAATGCACGTAAAAAGGCGGAAAAGGGCCAAGAATTCCACAGCGGAAGAATTCTTTGTGAAAGTGCGTTGACAGAAATCTCACAGGGGCCTATATGCGCTTCTCCCAACGACGACGGGCGGTTTTCGACCGGCCAAGTCAGTGGGTTACGGGAACTTTCCGGACGCACTCCTCCCTGCTGTGAGGCGGGGGCGGAGAGTTTTCGGCCGTTTTCGGATTGCGTGCAAGCGTGGTGCTATGGAATTCGGGCCGGAACTGGGCTTTGACGGCGGGTCGCCTCAAGGTTTGGTTTTGTCCGTGGGGCTTCGGCTCCTTGCTGTTTGACAATTGCATCGGAAGAAAGAGAGACGTGGGCGGCGGGGTCCTTGCGGGACTTCGGTTGTCGGGTTGAATTCAAGCGCAAGCTTGGAGCTGATCCGGGGATTGGAGTCCGAAGAGACAACTGACGGTCACGTTTCAAAAATTCATCGCGCTTCGAAGGAGCGTGGTCAGACCGTCGTGAGGCGGGCAGGCCGCAAGCCTCGTTTGAAGCGGATGTGTTTGGAACTCGTCAAGAATACAGCGCCCCTACCTTCGGGGCGCTGAAGTGACCAGTCAGGACAAAGATCTCATTCAACTTGAGAGTTTGATCCTGGCTCAGAACGAACGCTGGCGGCAGGCTTAACACATGCAAGTCGAACGCTCGTAGCAATACGGGAGTGGCAGACGGGTGAGTAACGCGTGGGAACATACCCTCCGGTTCGGAATAGCTCAGGGAAACTTGGATTAATACCGGATACGGCTGAGAGGCGAAAGATTTATCGCCGGAGGATTGGCCCGCGTTCGATTAGCTTGTTGGTGAGGTAACGGCTCACCAAGGCGATGATCGATAGCTGGTCTGAGAGGATGATCAGCCACATTGGGACTGAGACACGGCCCAAACTCCTACGGGAGGCAGCAGTGGGGAATATTGGACAATGGGCGCAAGCCTGATCCAGCCATGCCGCGTGAGTGATGACGGCCTTAGGGTTGTAAAGCTCTTTCGCTCGGGACGATAATGACGGTACCGAGATAAGAAGCCCCGGCTAACTTCGTGCCAGCAGCCGCGGTAATACGAAGGGGGCTAGCGTTGTTCGGAATTACTGGGCGTAAAGCGCGTGTAGGCGGGTCTTTAAGTCAGGGGTGAAATGCCAAGGCTCAACCTTGGAACTGCCTTTGATACTGGAGATCTTGAGTCCGGGAGAGGTGAGTGGAATTGCGAGTGTAGAGGTGAAATTCGTAGATATTCGCAAGAACACCAGTGGCGAAGGCGGCTCACTGGCCCGATACTGACGCTGAGGCACGAAAGCGTGGGGAGCAAACAGGATTAGATACCCTGGTAGTCCACGCCGTAAACG
>DATDHT010000045.1:0-14014 GCA_036521435.1 Roseiarcus sp. | reverse complement strand
TGAGTGACGGCGATCTCGGCGCCATCCATATGCGCCACCACTTCGTCGGCCGTACCCTGGTATTCCTTGAGCCCTTCCATGCCCGGCTCGGCATAGCCGTGCTCCATCGGTTCGTCTGGCCAAGGCATCTCGTACGATCTGATCTCCGGCGCCTCTCCGCACTTCTCGCGGATCGCCATTTCGAACATGGACGGCAGCATGAAGCGGTCGCCCATGATCGATATGATCGGCCTTGGGCGCTCGGAGTCCTTACTCACGCGGCGTACTCCTGCCTGAGCCGGCCCAGATGACCCCAAGCCGGCGACATGGCCGTTCTGATGGTTCTGTAGATCGGATAAAGCTTCGCGTAATAGCTGCTCAGCTGCGGGTCGGGGACGGTCACCTTATCGAGAAATGGAGCGACCCAGGCGTCGGCGCACGCGTTCATGTCCGGATAGACGCCAATCGCGACCGCGGCCATCATCACGGCGCCGGAAGCGCCAAGCTCCTCGCGCGTGAGCGTCCGCACATTCGCGTTGAGCGCCGTGGCGAGAATGACACGCATCGCCTTCGAGCGCGCGGCGCCCCCGCCCAATCGGACTTCGCGCGGGATCGAGCCGGAAGCGAGGTAGCAGTCGCGCGTCGCGAAAGCGAGGCCTTCAAAAACCGCTCGCGCGAGCCCGGCGAAACTTGTCTGCGTCGAAAGGCCGCTGAACTGCGCCCGCGCGTCCGGATTTAGGAAAGGGCCGCGTTCGCCAGCCTCAAAAATGTATGGGTGGTAGACGGCCTGGCCGGGATCCGCGCCAAGCACTCTCTCGTCCAGTCCGGAAAGAAGCGCAACGCGCGTGGTTTTGGCGCCCGCCATCTCCGCGGCTTCGCGGGCCATGTCCATCAGCCAATCGATATTCAGAGTGGCCGCCATATTGGACTGCATCGAAGAGCAGGCGCGCTCGACCGGCAGGCACATCGTGTAGCCGGACCGGTCTTCGTTGAGCCGCACGTTGTCAGGTGTAGGCGCATAAAGCATGTGCATGCCCGTCGAGCCGAGAACCGAGACGCCGACCTCTGCCACGGGATCGCAGAGACCGCCGCCAAGCGCGGTGCAGACCACGTCAAGATAAGCGAGAGAGACCGGCAAGCCCTCGGGCAGTCCCGTCTCGGCCGCGGCGGAGGCTGTGAGCTTTCCTGTCTCGCTGACGCCGTCGATCATTGGCGGCAGCAGGCGCGCGCAGTCGGCGATCCCCATGCCTTCCAGAATCGATGGTTCGTATTCTCGGGTGCGGTAATTGCCGAAGGTGAAATTGCCTTCGGCTGGATCGGTCACGCGCGCGCCGATCAGCTTGAAATAGAGCCAGTCCTTGCAGTGAAAGCAGGTGGCGGCTCGCGCGATGCGACCGGGCTGCCAACGCTTCATCCATGCAAGCTGGGCCGAAGCCATGCAGGCATTGAGACCTGAGCCGGTGCGGGCATAGTGCTCGCGATAGGCGTCGGTTTTCAGGTAGTCCGACGCCAGGCTCGCGGCGCGGGAATCGAGCCACAGCAGCCCTCCGCCGACCGGCTCGCCGGCGGAATCAATCAGCCATGTGCCGTCGCCCTGCGCCGTCACGGCGAGCGCGGCGACGCGGCGCGCGAGGTCCGGAACGCGCTCGGTGAGTTCCCGTAGTGTCGCGGCGCAATCGGCCCAGGTCCGATGCATGTCCTGCTCGACCTGACCCCCGCCAAGCGTTTGATAGACATTGGGTCGCGCGGCGACCGCGATCTGTTCTCCGCCAAGGGAAAACGCGACCGATTTGATTACGGAAGTGCCAGCGTCGATCCCCAACAGGATATCGCGAGTCATGGGCGAGACTTCGCGTTTTTGGCTCGGGCGGCGGAATTCATGCCGCCTCCGGCCCGTGCGATAAAGCCGCCGATGTGCCGACGTCGAACACGTGGAGATCCGCGGCCGAGACGCTAAAACGCAGCCGTTCCCCGGCCTTCGCCGGGATTGGCGCATGCGAAACGGCGACCATGAGCTTCCCCGCGACCTCCATCGCCAGATGGCTCTGGTCGCCCAGCCATTGATTGGAGACGATGCGTGCGTCGTCAGACCCGACGCCCAATCGAACGGCGTGGGGGCGAATACCGATCACGACTGTCTCGCGTCTTCCAATCGCTGCGCGAACACTCTGGGGAATGTCGCTATCGGCGAAATCAAAGGTCGGGCCGTTATCGATCGCGAAGCGAACCCGATCGCCGTTCGTGACCTTGGATTCGAACACGTTCATCGGCGGCTCGCCCACGAACGTGGCGACGTACAGATTGGCTGGCCTTTCGCGCAAATCCTTCTGGCTGGCGAATTGTTGCAGCACCCCGCCTTCCATGACCGCGACGCGGTCGGCGAGCGCATTGGCCTCGGTCTGGTCGTGTGTGACAAAGATCGCGGTCATGCGGCGATCGACCAGAAGGCTCTTCAGCCGGCCACGCAAGACGGCGCGCAGCCGGGGCTCGAGCTGGCCCATGGGTTCGTCCAGGAGATAAAGATCGGCTTGGCGCACAAGCGCGCGAGCGAGACTTGCGCGCTGCTGTTCCCCGCCCGAAATCGAACTTGGGTATCGATCGAGGATCGGTTCTATCTCTAAAATGCGCGCGACGTCCGACACTGATTTTTGCGCATCCTTCGACGACATGCGCGCGCTCTTCAATGCGAACGCAATGTTGTCGCGCACGGTGAGAGGTGGATAGAGGGAATAGCCTTCAAACGCCATCGCGACTTTTCGACGGGCCGGCGGCATCTGATTGACCCGTCGACCCTCGAGAACAATGTCGCCGTGCGTAACCTCCTCGAAGCCTGCGATCATGCGCAAGGTGGAAGTCTTGCCGCAGCCGGACGATCCCAGCAGCGCGACGATCTCGCCCCTTTGCACATCCATGTCGAGGTTCTTCACCGCGTGAACGGGGCCTTTCCCGCGTCCCTCGTAGATCTTGTCGACGCTTTTGATCGAGAGAGCGGCCTCGGACATGGGCCCCTTACGCTGACTGAGGAACGATGCGACGACCGCTCGTGGGGTCGAAGAGAAGAACAGCTTCGGAATCAAATCGAGCGAAGGCGGCCCCGTGGCGGCGCGGCGCCTCGTTCGTCCCCGCTTCAGACGCCAGAATTTCGCGGCCGTCATCGGTATGGAGAAGAAGGAGGGTTCTTTCATTCAGCGGCGTCACGGCGACCACCTCGACCGGAACGCTTTCAGGCGACGCTGTGTCTTCGACAATGATATTTTCCGCCCGCAACCCGAGAACGCAGGGTTTCCCAGCCATGTGGCCATAACTGGTAGGTAGCGACAACGCAGCTCCGCCGATTGTGATCCTCGGACCTATGGATGACGAGAGCGGTTCGACAGGCATCAGATTGATTGTCGGATCTCCGAACAGGCTCGCGACACTGACCGTCGCGGGTCTTTGATAAATCTCCGCGGGCCGGGCGATCTGCGCGAAGTCCCGGTCTGAGAGGACCGCGATCCTATCGCCAAGGGCCATCGCTTCCTTGTAGTCTTGGGTGACGTAGAGAACTGTCGACCCGGACGCCTTGAGCAGAGACGGCAGTTCAAGCCGCATCTCATAACGCAATTTGGCGTCGACGTTGCGCAACGGATCATCGAGCAGCAGGATCTTGGGTTCGGCCACCAGCGCCCTCGCCAGAGCGGTACGTTGCTTCTGGCCATTGGACAGTTCACGCGGCGCGTGCCCAAGAACGTGATCAATTTTTAAGAGCGCGGCGATCTTCTCGACCTTCGCACGGATAATGTCTCGCGGAACTTTGTGGGCCGTCAGCGCGCTCGCAACATTGTCGAACGCGGACATGTGCGGAAACAGCGCGAAGTTCTGGAACGCCATTCCAACGCCGCGCGTCTCGGGCGCCTGGTCGGTGACGTCGCGACCGCCGAGCAAAATACGCCCTGTGTCTGGTTGCTCGACGCCGGCGACAAGCCGCAGCAGCACTGTCTTGCCCGATCCTGAGGGTCCGAAAATCGCGACAATCTCGCCATCCTCGGCGCCAAGCGAAATCCGGTCGAGCACCTTGCCCGTCTTGAACTCCTTGCTGACCGACCGGATGTCGATACTGGCCATGACTAGCCCTTCACCGCGCCGAGCGAGAGACCCTCGACGAGATGGCGTTGGGCGTAAAGCGCCAGCGCGAGCGTCGGGGCCACGGACAGCACGATCGCCGCGGCGATCTGTCCGTATTGAATACCGGAAGCGGTTACAAAGGCGAGCGCGCCGACCGTGACCGGTTGCTTCGAGGCGGACGCCAAAATGAGCGCGAAGATGAAGTTGTTCCAGCAGAAAATGAACGCCAGGAGCCCGGCGGCCGCGATTCCAGGCCCCGCCAGGGGAATAGCGATGCGGGTAAACGTGCGCCACCATGAATGACCCGCAACGCGATAGGCGTATTCAATATCCGGGGAGAGATCCTCGAAATAGCCGCGCACGATCCACAGGATGAGCGGCAGCGCGATCAGCTGATAGACCCAGATGAGACCGACGTAGGTGTCGGTGAGCCCCAGCTGCTGGAAATACAGCGAAAGGGGCAGCAGCACGAGGAGTGGCGGCGCGAAGCGGAACGACAACAGGGTGAACGCGATGTCCTCGCCCAGACGAAACTTGAAGCGCGCGAACGCATAGGCCGCAGGCACTCCAAGAATGAGCGCGATGACGACGGACGCCGTCGAGAGAAGCACGCTGTTCCACAGGTTTTTCATGAATGCGATGTCGAGCGTTCCCGCATTCGAAACGAGCTTGCCGGTGATTAGCGCCGCGTAATTGGACAGCGTCGGCGTGAAGAACAGGCTGGGCGGGATACGAAGGATATCCTCGTTGGTCTGAAACGACATGAGGAAGATCCAGAAGATCGGAAACAGGAAGAAGAGCACGATGAGCGCGATCAGGACGCCCCGCACGACGCGCTCCAGAACAGACATATGCTCCAAAGCCGCCTCCTCCTTAAGCCAGCCCGCGCGCGCGTTCGCGGAGTTTCAACCATTGTTTGATGAAGACGTTCGACAGCGCGTAGGTTATCGCCCACAGGATGATCAGAAGCGCGGCGGACTTGCCCACGTTTGTGTACTGATAGAATTCGAGATAGGCGCGGACCTGGAAGACAAGCAGCGTATCGCCAGGTCCGCCCTGGGTCATCGGATAGATGATGTCGAATTGCTGGATCGAATCGAGCATCCGGAACAGCGCAGCGGTGATGATGTAGGGCGTCAGCATCGGCAGCGTGATCCGAAGGAAGACGAACCGCCTTGGAACGCCGTCGAGCGCCGCGGCTTCAAACGGCTGCGTCGGCAAGGATCGCAATCCCGCCAGAAGCAAAATCATGATGAAGGGCGTGTAGACCCAGACGTCGACGAGCACCACGGTGAACAAAGCGGTGCTCGGGTCGGACGCCCATTTGAAATTGTTGAACCCGAGAAGCTGCACAAAATAAGAGAGGACGCCGAAGTTCGGGTTGGTCATCAGCTTCCACATGAGCGCAGCGATCGCCGGCGCCGTCATGAGAGGCAGAAGAAGCAGGATCGAGACGATGTTGTTGATCCGGGTCCGCTTCTGCAGAAGCATGGCGATGCCTAAGCCGAACACGAGCTCGACCCCGACCGTCAGCACCGTATATTCGAGCGACACCTGCACGGTGTGCCAGAATTCGCTGTCGGTAAAAAAATTGACGTAGTTCTGGAACCAGATGAACCCCCGCATCATCGGCAGGTTCAGACGATAACGTTGCAGGGAATAATAGACGGCGGTGACGAAGGGAATCAGTATCCCGATACAGACGAGCAGCGCCGGCAAGCTGAGCAAGTATGGCAGGTAATTGATCCGCCGACGCGCTGGCGCGTCGGCGCTCTTGACTGCACTGTCAGTCACAAAACGAACCTTACGTGCGATCCCCGACCCTGGTCATCTCGGACACGCGCAAAGCGTGGCGATCCGCATAGCGCGCGGGCTTTAAACTTAGAGCCGCGCGCTCGCGTTTTGATCAAAGCTCAGCCGAGTCCCGCGTCCTTGAGCTGCTTGTCGATGGAGGCGGCCAACTGATCGAGCCCGTCGTCGACAGGCACTTGCTTGGCGACCATCTTCTGCAACGTTTCCGCCCATTGGGTGGTGACGTCGAAGAACAAGGGTTGTGGCGTGAAGTAGATGCGCGCGCCCGGCGCCGAGGCGTCGTATTGCGCGAGGTAGCCACTGTAGGACTTGTCGATCCGGTTGCGGAACTCGTCGTCCTTCCAGACGGAGGTGCGAACGGGATTGACGAAGTCCATCTTGCGCGCGCCGAACAGGTCATGCTCGGTCGATGACGCCCATTGCATCCAATACCAGGCGGCGTCCTTCTGTTTGCCGGCGGTATTCATGGCCAGCGACCAGATCCACACGTTCGGAGTCGGAGCTTTGGCTTCGGGATTGGCGGCAAAAGCGTGGAACCCGAGATTGCCCTTCTCCTTGTTGTCGCCGCCATCCATGAAATAGCCGAGAATGTCGGCATCGAAGATGGTGGCGGAAGCGCCGGCGCCGAGATCGGTTCCGACTTGATACCAGGTGTAGGTCGACCAGTTCTTCGGCCCCGACTCCTGGATCATTTGCACCCACATCTTATGAAACGCCTTGGATTCGGCGGTGTTCATCGCGGCTTTCAGCTTGCCGTCGGTGACGGTGAAGTCTCGCTGCCCGTAGTTGGAATAGCCGGACAGGAACCCTGGATGGATCGTCGCCCAGGAGCGCGAGCCGCGGACCCCGATGCCGTACGGCCCACCCAGATCCTTGGTGAGCTTGGCTGTCGTTTCGATAAGCTCCGGAAGATTGTTCGCGGGCTTCACGCCAACCTTGTCGTACATCTTCCGGTTATATGTGGTCGAGTTGAGCTCGAAGCCCCACGGTATGCACCATTGCTTGGCGTCGGCCGATCCGAGCGCGGCTCCAGGCACCCCGTTCCATGCGGTAGACGCCCGTAAGCCAGGCTGCACGTCTTCCCAATCGTATTTCGGATTGGTCTTGGCGGGATCCTTGATCCACGTGTTGAGGTCTTCGATCCAGCCCGCCGGCCCGTAGGTCCAGGTCATGTAGGCGCCGGTCATGAACGCGTCGTACTGGCTCGACTTCGACGAGAGAGCGGCGGTGACCTTGTCGAAGTACACGTCCTCCGGGAAGATATCATAGGTGACATCCATGCCGGTCAGACTCTTGAAGTTGTCGAGGTCCGCGATCATGGCGTCGGCGTAAGGGTGTTTATTCAAGAGCAGGTGAAGCTTCGTGCCGTTGAATTTTTTCCAGTCGAAATCGGCCGCCAGGGCTTGCGTCGCGGCGGCATTGAACAGGAAGTTGGCGGTCGCGGCGCTGACGCCAAGCTTGGCGGCTCCGCTCATCAGTTCGCGCCGGCTCATCTTGCCGGCCTTGAATGCCGCAAAAAGATCTTTTGCTTTGTCGTGCATCGCTTCCTCCTTGGTTTCCTGCTCTCATCACGTTTTGCGATGATGGCTAGTCCGCGAGCGCCTTTGCGGTGCTCTCGTCGGTAATCAGGCCGTGCAGCAATCCACTTGCAAGCACGCCTCTAATCGCATGAAGCTTCGCCGTTCCTCCCGCGATGGCGATCGTCGCGCGTTGCTGAATATCAGCTGCGGACATGGACAGAGCCCGCGCCGACACGCCGCTCTCAATCAAGTCGCCGCGCGAGGAAAAGAGATGGCCCAGCAATTCGCCGACCGCGCCGAGAGCGCGCGCTTCGTCGAACTCATGTCTCTCGACCAAGCCTGTCGACAGAATTGATGCGTCATCATCGATCGCGCCGATTCCGACCAGGCGCAGGGTCGACTCCACGCCAAGCTCGAACACGTCCGCGACGCCGCGCTGCTCGAGCAGAACTTTGCGATCCTCCGGCGTGTTGGCTAGAAAGGGAAGCGGCAGCACATACGCAGCGGCGTTGGTTTTCTGCGCGAGACGATGGATCACGTCGAAAGGCGTGGTCACATAGCGCCGTGTCATTCCACCGAGAAGAGAAACCAGCTTGAGATCAGGAACGTCCATGCGCGGCAGATGATTGACGCAAGACGCGAGCGTGCGGCCGTGACCCACCCCGATCACCTGATGCCTCCCGCTTTCGATCGCCAATTTGAGAAACCGGCCGCCTGAGAGACCCAATGACCTGAGCGGCATGGGGCCATCGTCGAGCTCCGGCGCCACTACGCACTGTTCCAGCCCGAATTTTCTCTGCAATTCGTTTTCGAGTTGGACGCAAGCCGCGACCGGGGCGTCGATCGAAACGTGAATGAATCCGAGCCGGTTCGCCCGCGCAATCAAGCGATGCGCCTTGACGCTCGGAACGCCGAGGCGCCTGGCCACTTCGCCCTGGGTAAGGCCGGCGCCGTGATACAGCCACGCCGCCCGAGCGCAGAGCTCCTGGTCCCGTTCGTCGAGCGCTGGCGACACCGCGTCTCGCATTTCGCTCCCTGATATTTTTTTCTTGGCATGAGATTTTTTTCATGATGCAATCCGCCTGTCAAGACGCAAAGAGGCGCAAGCCTTGATAACCAAGCCTTGATAACAATGCGCCAGTCGGCGCGGCCGGCCATTTCGGCTGAGTCGGGACGCAGAGGTAGAGGGCGGATCAATGACCAGGGACGAACGGGCGTTGCGCGCGGATATCGTGGCCAAGGCCCGTTGGATGAACGCGGCCGGCCTCAATCAAGGCACGTCCGGCAATATCTCCGCCCGCTACAAGGACGTGCTGCTCATTACTCCGTCAGCGACGCCCTACGATGCGATGACGCCGGAATCGATCGCCGCAATGCCGCTTGATGGAGAGTACGGCGCCTGGAGCGGACCGTTGAAACCCTCGACGGAGTGGCGGTTTCACTTCGACATCACCAGGGCGCGGCCGGACGTGGGCGCGATCGTGCACACGCACGCGACTTACGCGACCGTTTTGGCGATCGCCCGCAAGGAGATACCCGCCTGCCACTACATGATGGCCGCCTTCGGCGGGACCACGATCCGGTGCGCTGGCTACGCGCGTTACGGAACGAAAGAACTGTCGGACTTTGCGCTTGAGGCCCTCGAGGAGCGAAACGGCTGCCTCCTCGCCAATCACGGCATGATCGCGCTCGGCGCCAGCTTGGATAAAGCCATGTGGCTCGCGGTCGAACTCGAGACGATCGCCAAGCAATATTACCTCTCGCTCGCGCTCGGCAATCCCGTCATTCTGTCCGATGAGCAGATCGCCGAAACGGCGGGCGGCTTCGCGACCTACGGGCTGCAAGACTCGCCGCGAGCAAAAGCTGCGCCGGCACGCAAGGCGCGCAGGTAGCGAGCCAAGGGGCGCTGAAGAGTCCCGCGTTGCGACCCGGCAGCGGCCGGGCGCTGACAATTCCGCAGCGTCAAGTCGAAATGCGGAATCGTTACAAAAAGTCGGTGGATAAAGCGCCGTTGACGATTTACTCCGTGTTAACCATCGCCGATCACTGTCCTCGCTGCGTCGCGAGAACTAACCTCCTGATTCTCGACGCAAAACTCGTCGCCGAAGGGTGTCCTCCATGGGATCGGCCGACCTATCCGAAGGCTTCTCCGGCCTCAAGCAATGGTCCGAGCCTGTCATCTACGACCGGCTGGTCGCTACCTACTACAAACTTGTCGAAGACCGCGAGCTGGCGCGCAGCCTGACACGCCTGCACGCGCGCGTCTGGCGCGCGCTCATCACCGGCGACATGGAAGGCTTTCAGGAATTGCGCGAGACGCTGGTTGGCGCGCTCGAGCCTTGCGATCTCACCCTCGACCATTTGGCCGAGGCCGATGGGGAGATCATGATCGAACTGCTCGATGTGGTGATGGCGCGTTACAATCGCTCGCACCGAACCGCCAGGGCCTATCATCTCGCGCTGATGGAGCTCGCCGGACGATTGCCGCCGGTGCGGCTAGCCGCGTAACCGCCACGGACCCCTCTAAAGCTGCTCGCGCAGCTGTTTTCCTCGGATCTGGCGGTAGAACGGGCGCGGCCGGTGTTTGTCGAGGCCGCCTTCGAGCGCTTGGGTGAGATCGTCGAGAGCCATGTGAGTGATCGTGGGCAGATCGAGGTTTCGCGCCTCGTCGAGCGGCGTCCAGACAAGCTCAACCAATTCAGCCTCTGAATGAACGGCGCCATCGACGCGCATGGCGATGAAGCGGGCGTCGACGATCAGGAAGCGGGCGTCGAACCGCCTCGAGCGTCCCGGCGGGGTGATCGCGCGGGCGAGGAAGTCAATGGCGTCGAGTGAAGGGTGGACGCCCGTCGCCGCGAAGCGCGTCCAGGCGCCCGGCGGTGGTTTTTCCGGCGAGCTCGAGCCAAGGACGCCGATGGCGAGACCCGTTTCCTCGAAAGTTTCACGAATCGCGGCAAGCGCGAGCGCCCGCGCAAAGCCGGGCGAGGGCCGACGCACGCGCGCGTTGAGCTTCTCCTCGACATGCGCGTCGAGCGTCCCTGCCGCGACCATGCGGCGATCCTCAGGCTCGACCCGGCCCCCAGGAAAAACGAACTTGCCCGGCATGAACCGATGGCCGGCATGTCGCTTGCCCATCAGCACCTGCGCCGGCGCGCTCTCGCGACGATCGATGAGAATGAGCGTGGCGGCGTCACGGGGACGCAGAGCACGAGATTGGGGGGCGGGCTCGGTCAAATCTTGTTGCTGAGATGAGACCCGAATCCGTGCATGCCAAGGGCCCATTGCTGACCGACGATCGCGCCCTTTGCCCGGGGCAAGATAAGGAGACTCGCGAACATCGTCACCGCCAGCCAGAACAGAGCGTCCCACAGCATCGACGATTGCGGCCAGAGTTCATCCGACATGAGGACGCCCGCGCCGACCACATGCGCGACAATCAACAGCGTAATATAAGCCGGCGCGTCGTCGGCGCGATGGCCGCTGAATTCCTCGCCACAGACCTCGCAGGCGTTGACGACCTTTAGATAAGAACGAAACAGCCGGCCCCGTCCGCAGGACGGACACCGCCCCATGAAGCCGCGGGTCATCGCTTCGCGCAGCGAACGGTCCGGCGGGGGCGTCGGAATACGCCAAATGCGGGACATGTCGTTCATCGACGTTTGCCCTTATACAGAGGCTTGCGAGGCGCGAGAGCGCCTCCACCTCGCACGCGCGACTCGGAACCCGAGCGCACAATCTCAAACCTGAGCGCGCCGGCGAAGGGCGCGGCCTCAACCAGACGGACATTGACCGGGCTGCCAAGTCGGAACGTTTCTTTGGTTCGCGTGCCAACCAGCGATCGGCTCGCCTCCTCGAAACGGAAATAATCGTCGCCCAGAGTTCCCGCGGGTATGAACCCGTCAGCCCCGGTTTCGTTCAGTTTCACGAACAGGCCGACGCGAGTGACGCCCGCGATGCGGCCCGTGAAGACCGCGCCAACCCGATCCACCAAATGCGCGGCGACCACGCGGTCCACAGTTTCGCGTTCGGCCGCCATTGCCCGCCGTTCGGCGCCGGAGATGTGCTCGGCGATCTGCGCCAATTCTCCCGAGCGCATGTCGTTGAGGCCGCCGGGGCCCAGGTTCAGCGCTCGGATCAGGGCGCGATGGACGATGAGATCGGCGTAGCGTCGAATGGGCGAAGTGAAATGCGCGTAGCGGCGCAGGTTGAGGCCGAAATGGCCGTAGTTCTCGTGGCTGTACTCGGCCTGCGCCTGGGCTCGCAGAACCACCTCGTTCACCAGGGCTTCGACGGCTCCTCCGCGCACTTTGGTCAGGACGCCGTTGAAATGCGACGGGCGCACCCGCTCGCCCTTGGCCAGCTTGACGCCGATGGTGCGAAGGAACTCGATCAGATCGTCGAGCTTCTCCGCGCTCGGCGCATCGTGGGCGCGATACAGCAGCGGCGAACGCGCCTCTTCGAGGGACTCGGCGGCGGCGACGTTGGCGAGGATCATGAACTCCTCGATCAGCCGATGCGCATCGAGCCGCTCCGGCCACCGCACATCCTTGAGCCGTCCCTCGGAATCGAGAACAAGCTTGCGTTCTGGCAAATCGAGGTCGAGCGGATTGCGTCGCTCGCGTTCGATCTTGATCGTTGAATAAGCGGCGTAAAGCGGTTTGAGAACGGTGTCGAGCAGCGGCTCTGTCGCCTCGTCCGGTCGACCGTCGATCGCCGCCTGGGCCTGCTCGTAAGAAAGCTTGGCCGCGGAGCGCATCATGATGCGGTGGAACTTGTGCGAGCGCTTACGCCCATCGGCGCCAACGACCATGCGCAAGGCGAGCGCGGGCCGATCCTCGTGAGCGCGCAGCGAGCAGAGGTCGTTGGAGATGCGCTCCGGCAGCATCGGCACGACGCGGTCGGGGAAATAGACCGAGTTGCCGCGCTCGAGCGCTTCCCGATCCATCGCCATGCCAGGTTGAACATAAGCAGCGACGTCGGCGATGGCGACGGTGACGATGAACCCGCCAGGATTCGTGGGATCGGAATCCAGCACAGCGTGGACGGCGTCGTCATGATCCTTCGCGTCGGGCGGATCGATCGTGACGAGCGGCAGCGTGCGCCAGTCCTCGCGCGGGGCGCTCAACCGAACGGGCAGCGCGTCTTCGGCCTCTTTCAGCGTCGCGGGCGAGAAGACATGGGGAATATGATGCATCTCGAGCGCGATGAGGCTCACCGCGCGCTCGGACTTCACCGAACCTATGGTCTCGACGACGCGCGCGGGGGGCAACCCCAGGCGGCCCTCGCGCAACGGCTCGATGGCGACGAGATCGCCGTCTCGCGCTTCGCCCGCCATGCCGGCGGGGATCACATACTCGCGGCCCGCCGCGCGCTTCTCGACCGGTGACGCGCGTCCCGATCCGTCGGCCGCGCTGCGGTAGACGGCGAAGGTGCGCGCCCTCATCTTGTCCAGGATCTTGACCACTCGACCGGAATAGGCGAGCGACTTGGCGCCAGAGCCGGGGTCAAAATCGACCCGCATCAGGACACGCGCCCCGACGCCCGGGGCAGGCGCGCGGTCGCGTTTCACACTGGGACGGCGCACGAGGATGCGCGGCGCCGGCTCCTCGCCAATCCATTCCACGGGTTTCGCGATCAGTTCGCCGTATCGGTCTTTCTCGGCGATGTCGGCGACAACCAGGGAAGGAAGCCGGCCCTCGACCGTCAGGGCCTTACGGCCATGCGCGACAGCGCCTTCGGCCTGCAGATCCTTGATCAGGAGTTTTAGTTCCGCTTTCGCGTCGCCCTTGACGCCGAAGGCGCGGGCGATGTCGCGTTTGGTCACTCGGGGGGGCGCTCGCTCGCCATTGGGCGCGGGCGCGCCGCCGATGTAGGCGATCACTTCCTCGCGCGAGGGCAACGCAGCGGCTCTCGCCTCCACGGGCTCATGAACGGCGCTTTCCGAGCGCCGACGTATTTTTTGATTTTGCAATGGTTCCATTTCTTAAGGGGCCGTAAATGCGCGCGCCCCACGTGTAACGTAAGTTCGATGGTCCGAGGAAACAAGCGGCTCGGCCCACGCGCGGACCGAGGCCGGTTGCTCAGCCGCCCGCCTTCTCGATCCGGAGCAGCGTGAACAGCTTCATCGGCGGAAGCTCGCTGCGCTCGACAATACGGGCGTCGGGGCGAGACTCGATCCAGTTTCCGACGGCGGAATAGGGAAAGTTCGGATGCCAGCCGAGCCACGCGGCTGCCGTTTCCAGACGGCGCTCGACGCCCGCACGAAGGCCGCTTGAGGCCGCGAAGTGGTTCATGACGATCAGCGTCCCGCCCGGCCTTAAGACCCGCCAGGCTTCGTCGAGCGCCCGATCCGGATTGGGAACGACGCTCATCACGTAAGGCGCGAGCGCTACGTCGAACGCCGCGTCGGGAAACTCGAGCGCGCCGGCGTCCATCACATGGAGCCCCTTGACCTGCGCCAGCCCTTTTCGATCGACCCGCGTGCGCGCCGCGCGCAGCATCGGGGCCGAGATATCGATGCCGGTCACAAGCACGTTGCCCGGGAGAAGGGGCAGTTCGAGCCCGGTGCCGACGCCGACAACGAGGATCTCGCCGCCAGG
>DATDHT010000044.1:0-13182 GCA_036521435.1 Roseiarcus sp. | reverse complement strand
ATCAGCGTGTAGGCCAGATAGGCGCCGAGCGCCAAAAATCCACCGTGGGCGAAGTTGATCACTCCGCTGAGGTTGAGGATCAGCGACAGGCCAAGCGCCATCAGGGCGTAGAACGCGCCGACGATCAGGCCGTTGAAGACGTTAAAAAGGACAACCTGGCTCATGCGTCGGTATTCGCCGTTCGCGGAAAGGACGGCAGACCGCCCCCCGCTCCTGAGGGGGCGCTCAAGTCGGCCATTTCATCTTGCACCCGCTCTCCTCGAGGGTCCCCGCGACCTTCGCCCCGTCGACCACCTTGGTGACCTTGAAAAGATCGTCCGGCGCCGAACCCTTAGCTTGCGCCTCACCGACGAACAGGGAAGCAAGCAGCTGATTCTGGCCGGCGCGGTAGAAGGCCGGGTTCGGCCCGAGCGCGACTTCAGGCGGCAGATGGAAGTCCTGCAGGGCCTTCGCCATATCGAGCGCCTTGAGCGAATTCGCCTTCGCGGCGGCGAGCGCGCAGGTCCAGACCGAGACATAGCCGAACCAGGTGCGCGCGGTCGGCGCCCGGCCGGTGCGTTTCTTGGTCGCCTCGACGAATTCGGCGACATGGGGCACGCCAGGCTGATTCCAATACCATTCCATCACCCAGACGCCGATCCGAGCCTCAGGCGCCAAACCTTCGAGCGGCTCCATCTCCTGCTGGGCGCCGGCGAGATGGACCTTGTTTTGCAGTCCGAACTGCACCGCCTGCTTGAGGGCGTTCAGCATGTCGTCGCCTCCGAGCAGGAAAACGACGACGTCCGGGTTCGCGGCTTGCGCCTTGATTAAATAGGAGGAGAAATCCACTGTGCCGACCGGCGTCAAGTCGCCGCCCACGCGCTCGCCGCCGAGCGGGGCCGAAGCTCTAACCATTCCCGCCTCCAGTGTGTGGCCGAAGGCGTAGTCTGCGGTGATGTAGTAGAACTTCTTCCCGTATTGCTCGAACAGCGCGCCGGTGACCGCGTTGGCCTCCATCTGCGTGGTGTTGCAGACGCGAAAGACGTTCCAGTGGCAGCTCGAGCCGGTGACCGCGTCGGTGTGGCCGCCAGGCACGATGTGGAGAATGCCCTTTTCATTGGACACTTGAGCCATGGCGAGCGAAAGCGCGGAATTCACGTTGCCAAGCAGAAAGTCGACCCCCTCGCCGTCGATCAGCTTGCGCGCCTTGAGCACCGCAACCCCGGCGTCGCCGCTCGTCGAATCTTCGACGACGAGTTCGACCGGACGGCTGAGGATGCCGCCTTTGGCGTTGATTTCGTCGAGCGCCATCTGGCAGCCAGTGAGCTCGTTCTTGCCAAGGGCGGCGTAGGTGCCGGTCAGCGGATTGTCGAGGCCGATCTTGACCGCCTCCGCGGCCCGCGCCGAGAGGACGAACGGCCCGGCAATCTGGGCGCCTGCGAGCGCCAGCCCGGACTTGACAATTCTGCGACGGCTTATCGTCCGCGGATTGGCGTTGGACATTTTTTCCTCCCCGACTCCAACCGCCAGCCTAGCCGATTTGCCGGTCCTCACGCTTCAGCCGATGCTTGATCCCGCGCCGGCCTGGCAGACGCTTAGGTCGGCCAGGTCATCTTGCAGCCGCTCTCCTCGACTGAACTCGCAACCGCAGCGCCGCTGACCACTTCGGTCACATGGAAGAGATCATCCGGCGCCGATCCGCTCGCCTGGGCGTTGCCCACAAAGAGGGATGCGAGCAATTGGTTTTGGCCCGCGCGATAAAAGGCCTTGTTCGGCCCAAGCGCGACCTCAGGCGGCAACTCGAAGCCCTGCAGGGCCTTTGCCATATCGGCCGCCTTCAGAGACTTCGCCTTCGCCGCGCCAAGCGCGCAGGTCCATACCGACACATAGCCGAACCAGGTGCGGGCCGTCGGCACGTGGCCGGTGCGCTTCTTGGTCGCTTCGACGAATTCAGCGACATGCGGCACGCCGGGCTGGTTCCAGTACCATTCCAAGACCCACGTGCCGATCCGCGCTTCCGGCGGCAGGCCCATCAGCGGCTCCAGCTCCTGCTGGGCGCCGGCGAGATGCACTTTGTTTTGGAGGCCGAACTGGACCGCCTGCTTCATAGCATTCAGCATGTCGTCGCCCTGGATGAGGAAGATGATAACGTCCGGGTTCGCCGCTTGCGCCTTGATGAGATAGGAGGAGAAATCCACTGCGCCGAGCGGCACCAGGTCGCCGCCGACCCTCTCCCCTCCAAGGGCGCCCGCGGCCTTCACCATGCCCGATTCCAGCGTATGGCCGAACGCGTAGTCTGGGGTGATGTAATAGAACTTCTTACCGTATTGCTTGATCAGCGCGGCACAGACGGCGGCGGCCTCCATCTGCGTCGTGTTGCAAACGCGGAACACGTTCCAGTGGCAGCTCGCGCCTGTGATCGCGTCGGTATGACCGCCCGGCACGATATGCAGGACGCCCTTTTCGTTCGAGACCTGCGCCATCGCCAGCGACAGCGCCGAATTCACGTTGCCGAGCAGAAAATCGACCTTGTCGCTGTCGATCAGCTTGCGCGCTTTCTGCACCGCCGTGCCTGCGTCCCCCGTCGACGAATCCTCGACGAGGAGCTGGGCCGGACGGCCAAGGATGCCCCCCTTGGCGTTGATCTCATCGAGCGCGATCTGGCAGCCAACCAGCTCGTTCTTCCCGTTGGCGGCGTAGGAGCCGGTCAACGGATTGTCCAAACCGATCTTGACCGCGTCGGCGGCGCGAGCGCGAATGACGAACGGACTGGCGAATTGCGCGGCGACAAGGAGCGCCCCCGATTTGACCAGCCTGCGGCGGTCGATGCCGGCGCGCCAATTGGACTTCGGCAAGCTTCTCTCCCTTCGTTTTGATGATCGGACCAACAGTTGACGCAGGAAGCGCCTGCCCAATGGCCACCATTTACTGATCGTGCGGCACTGTGGACTTCCGCGGCTGAGGCCGTCAAGCCTAGCGGCGCAACTGGCCAAAACCACCTACTCGAGTTTCATATTCGAGTGTCTATAAATGCGGCACATTGGCGTTCAGCCGCCGAAGATCACCTTGCGGAAGCGGATGCTGGCGAAGGTGAAATAGACAACGCCGATCGCGAGCATGGCCGCCAGAGGCCGCCAGACGAGGGTCAGGTCGGCCCCGCGGAATAGCACCGCCTGAGCAAACTGGACAAAGTGCGGCGTCGGGCTGATCGTCTGCATCACATATTGCAGCCAGACCGGCATGCTCTCCATCGGCGTGCTGCTGCCCGAGAGCAATTGCGTGACGATCAGCACAGGCATGGCGAGCAGCCCGAACTGCCCCATGGTCGTCGCCAGCGTGCCAAGCAGGATGCCGAGCGCCGCTACGACGAGCGCATAGATCGCCGCGCCGAGCAGGAACACGAGCAAAGAGCCGTTGATCGGCGAGCCGATCCACCAGTGCACGACGACCTGCAGCGACAGCATGGCCGCGACGAGGATGACGAGGCCGTTGGCGATCATCTTGGCCAACATGATCTCCGACGGCACGACCGGCATCACCAGCAGATGCTCGACGGTGCCTTGCTCGCGCTCGCGGATCAGCGCCGCGCCGGTCAGGATGACTGTCAGCATCGTGATCTGGTTGATGACCTGGGTCATGGCCGAGAACCACGCCGTCTTGAGGTTCGGATTGAAGGCGGCCCGCACGACCAGATTGATCGGCGCGCCCGTCGAATCCTCTCGTCCCGAAATGAACCGCTGCACCTCGGTGGCGATGGCGTTGCGCAGAGAGCTTGCGCCGTTGCCGGCTTGGGCGATCGCGGTCGCATCGACATTGATCTGGATGCCGGTCTTGCGCTGGGCGCGAACGTCGGCCTCGAAATTGGGCGGGATTTCGACGACGAACAGGAGCTTGCCCTGATCCATGATCGGGTCGATGTCCGAGGCGGTAAGCTGCACGGGCGGCTGAAAAGTCGGTAGCCTCAACCCCTCAGCAATGCGCCGGGACAGGTCCGAGCCGTCCTCGTCGACGATGCCGACCGAAAGGTTGGTTGCCTCCGTCACCGCGCCGGTGGCGACCGTGTTCACCGAGATGCTGAACGAATACACGACCAGCAGCAACATCACCGGGTCCGCCCGGATGCTTCTGAGCTCCTTGATGACCAGGTGGAAGATGTTGACCACATGGTCGATGAAGGTCAGCGGCTTGGCTTCGACGAGATGCGTAGCTTTTGGTGAGGAGGCCGCAGACATCTTAGGCCTCCTGCTTGCGCAGCAAGGCCAGCGACAGGGCCAGGAAGACGAGCGCGATCAGGGCGATCGCGGCAATGTCTTTCCATAGGCTTGCGATACCGAGCGCCTTGGCGAATACGCCGACCGAAACCTGCTGGTACCAGGATGAGGGGAAGGAAAGGCCGATCACCCTCGCCCCGCCCGAGAGCGAGGAGACCGGGGCGAGCATACCGGAGAAATTGACCGCCGGCACGATCGAGAGGATCGCGGTTGCGAAGACGGCCGCGACCTGTGTTCGGGTGAAGGACGAGATCAGCACGCCGAAACCTACGGTCGCAATCACATAGACGAACGTTCCCAGGAGAAGAACGAGGAACGGCCCCTTCGGCGGCACGTGGAAAATGAAAATCGAGATCAGCAACAGGGCGAAGAAGGCGATCATCGAGACCGCGATATAGGGCAGTTCCTTGCCGATCAGGTACTCGAACCGGGTGATCGGCGTCGAGCGGAAGTTGGCGATCGAGCCGGTCTCCTTCTCGCGCACGACCGCGATCGCCGACATGATCGCCGGGATCAGGCACAAGAGCAGCATGAAAATGCTGGGCACCATCGCGTTGACGCTGAGAAAGGCCTGATTGTAGCGAAAGCGGGTCTGGATGTCGTCGTCAGTCCAGGCGTTGGCGCTCCCCGCGCGACGCTGGCTCCGCGTCAATTCCTCGCCCCGCTTCCTGATGACGCCTGTGACGTAATTCTTCGATGTCTCGCCGCGGAACGTCATCGCCCCGTCGACCGTCGCGTCGACTTCCGGCGTGCGCTTGTTGAGAAGGTCGCGACCGAATCCGGGCGGCACTTCGACCACGATCTGCGTGTTTCCGCTTCTGAGCCGTCTCTCGGCCTCATCCGCCGACGTAATCGGCGGCTGGACCGAGAAATAGCGTGAGCCTTCGAAGCCCTGAAGCAGCTCGCGGCTCTCGGGCGTGTCGTCCTGGTCGAATGTCGCGGTCGCCAGGTTCTCGATATCGAAGGAGATGCCGAAGCCGAAGGCGAACATGAGAATGATCGGACCGACGAGCGCGAAAGCCAGCCGAATGGGATCGCGCAACAACTCGACCGTCTCACGCCGCGCGTAGGCCCAAAGCCGGCCGATCTTGAAGCGCTTCGGCCCCTCGTTCGCCTCGACTTCGGCGGCCGGCGCCGGCGCCTCGACCTTTTTCGTCATATCGATGCCGGCCGCCTCCGCGAGATAGCCGACGAAACACTCCTCGAGCGAGGCGCTGCCGCGCTCCTTGACTAGCTCCTGTGGCGCGCCGACCGCGAGCACTTTCCCTGCGTGCATGAGCGAAATGCGGTCGCAGCGGTCCGCCTCGTTCATGAAATGCGTGGTGACGAAAATCGTCACGCCGTCATCGCGCGAGAGATCGATCAGCGTCCGCCAGAAGGCGTCGCGCGCGATCGGGTCAACGCCGGACGTCGGTTCGTCGAGGATGAGAATGGAGGGCTCGTGCAGCACCGCGACCGCGAGCTGGAGGCGCTGCTTGATGCCGAGCGGCAGGCTGTCGGGCCGCGCGTTTACGAAGGCCTTGAGATCGTAGCGATCGAGCAGCTCCTCGATGCGCCCCGCAACTTTCTCCTTTGGCAGATGATAAAGCTCCGCATGGAGCTGGAGATTCTGGGCGACCGTCAGTTCGCCATAGAGCGAGAAGGCCTGCGTCATGTAACCGACGTTGCGCCGTGCCTGCATGTCGTTCGAGCCCATCGGCTCGCCGAACAGCTTGCACGTGCCGCTGGTCGCCGGCAGAAAGCCCACCAGCATTTTCATGGTCGTCGATTTGCCGCAGCCATTGGAGCCGAGGAAGCCGAAGATTTCGCCGCGCGCAATTTTGAAGCTGACGTGATCGACCGCGACAAAATCGCCGAACTGACGTGTGAGCCCCTCGGCCTCGATCGCTGGCGTCTCGTCTGGCGAAGCCACGCGCGGACGCACGACCACTTTCTTGTGCGAGGCGCGTTTGGCCTCCGGCATCATCGCGATGAACGCTTCGTCAAGATTGGGCTCGCCGGTCTTGGCGAGAAGCTCCTTCAGCGTGCCTGTCGCGATGATTTTTCCATCGTCCATCGCCATCAGCCAGTCGAAGCGCTCGGCTTCGTCCATATAGGCGGTGGCGACGATCACGCTCATCTGTGGCCGACGCGCCCGGATCGAGTTGATGAGATCCCAGAACTGACCGCGCGACAGCGGATCGACGCCGGTCGTCGGCTCGTCGAGAATGAGCAGATCGGGGTCATTGACGAGCGCACAGCAGAGGCTCAACTTCTGCTTCATGCCGCCGGACAGCTTGCCCGCCGGGCGCGATTCGAACTTCTCCAGGCTCGTCGCCGTGAGAAGCTCGGTGATCTTGGCGCGACGCTCCGCCGCCGACAATCCGAACAATCGGCCGAAGAAATCGATGTTGTCGAAGACGGAGAGCGTCGGGTAGAGGTTGCGGCCGAGACCCTGCGGCATATAGGCGATGCGGCCGCGAATTTCGCGCAACGTTTGCTGGTTGGCGATTGTCTTGTCGAAGACGACAACCTCGCCGGCCTGGATCTTCTTTACGCCCGCGATAAGCCCGAGCAGAGTCGATTTGCCGACGCCGTCCGGGCCGATCACGCCGACCATGATGCGCGAAGGAATGTCGATGCTGACATCCGCGAGCGAGACCGTCTCGCCATAGCGGTGCGATACGTTCGTGACCCGCGCGATCGCGTCGGCCGTCATTTGGCGTCGGGCGCCTTTGTTTCGGCCGCGTTGTTGTCCGGGGTCTTGGCCTGAGGCGCGGCGCTGTCGGCGCCCGGTGTTGTAGAGGCTTTATCCGCCGGCGGCTTGGGCAGCTTGATCTGAAGGTCGGCAGGCCACTCCACATCGGCCTTGGTGCGGACGAAGCCCAGGCCCCGGACGCCCGTCTTCACCCGCGTGTAGAATTGCTGAAGAACCTGCGCATCGATCTTGAGCTTGATGCGGAACATCAGCTTGGCGCGCTCGTCGTTGGTCTCGACGGTTTTTGGCGTAAACTGTGCGTCGGCGGCGACAAAGCTGACCTTCGCCGGAATCACGTAGTCGGGAACCGGATCGAGGATAATGCGGGCCTCGTCCCCGACCGCCAGCCGGCCCGCATCCGCCGCGGGCAAGAAGACCGTCATATAGACGTCGGTCAGGTCAAGAATGGTGACAATCGGCGCGCCGGCGGCGACGACCTCGCCCGCCCGCGCAAGCTGATATTGAACCCGTCCCAACCGCGGCGAAACGAGCGTCAGATCGTCGATGATCGACTGCACGCGATCGACCTCGGCTTCCGAGTTCGCGATCTGGGACAGGGCCTGATCGCGCTGCGAGGTGAAGTTTTGCACCGCGGCGGCTGCAGAATCGAGGTTGCGCTTGCGCTGCTCGAAGGTCTGCTTGGTGATATGGCCGGCTGTAATGAGCTGCTGACCGCGCTCGAAATCGGATTTGGCAAACTCGAGCGCGCTCTGCCGGGCGGTGATTTCAGCCTCCGCCGACGCAAGCGCGTCGTTCGCCTTCCGCACGTCGGCCTTGGCGGCGCGCAGCTGCGCCTCGTATTCGGGCGAGGTGAGTTTCGCGATTACCTGCCCTTGCGTGACGCTCGAGCCTTCCTCCACGGTCACTTGTTCGAGGCGCCCAGCGTATTTCGAGGAGACGTCGACCTGGGTCGCTTCAAGGCGGCCGTTGGCTTTTGCGATGCCCTCCGGAAGCGTCTGGCCGCGGAGGCGCGCAATCAGATTGCGGATGACGCCCTGAGCATGCGCCGAAGAAACCCACGAGACGCCGGCGTTTGGCTCTCCGCTCACGGAGAGCGCGCACGCCCCGACACCCAGCAGAAGGGCGGATGCGGCAATGCGCCGACAAAAGGTCATTCTGGGTCTCCTCCGCACGTTGTCCGTATCCGACCTTATCAGAAGCGGGACCCAAAATCTTATGGCGGAGCACGGCTCCACTTGAAACTCGACGCGACGGCGAACCTAATGCCTTCGGGCCGCCCCATCTCGGTCCAAGCCCTCTGTCCTTAATAGGCAACCGGGTGCATGATGTAAACATTGAACCGGGAGGAGAGAAAGGCCGTGGCAAAACGTCCGAACAAGGCCAAAAAGGCCGAAAACGACAACAAAACCTCGGATGCTCAAGACCAGATGAGCGGCAAAGACTATGACCGCGAACTCGCGCGTCTGCATGGCGAGCTGGTCAAGCTGCAGCTCTGGGTGGTCGCCAAAGGACTGAAAGTCGTGGTCCTGTTCGAAGGCCGGGACGGCGCGGGCAAGGGCGGCGTTATCAAAGCGATCACCGAGCGGGTCAGCCCACGGGTCTATCGCGTCGTCGCGCTGCCCGCGCCGACCGAGCGCGAGAAGTCGCAGATGTATGTCCAACGTTACATGCGCCATCTCCCTGCCGCGGGCGAAATCGTCATCTTCGACCGCAGCTGGTACAACCGCGCCGGCGTCGAACGGGTGATGGAATTCTCGACGGTGGATCAAGTGAAGCGCTTTCTCGAGCTGACGCCAGGGGTCGAGAAGGCGATAATCGAGTCGAGAATCATACTGATCAAATATTGGCTGGAGGTCAGCGAGGAGGAGCAGACGCGCCGGCTCGAAGCGAGGATCGACGATCCGCGCAAGATCTGGAAATTGTCGCCGATGGACCTCAAGTCCTATAGCCGCTGGTACGACTATTCGCGTGCGCGCGACGACATGTTCGCGGCCACCGACACAGCCTGGGCGCCGTGGCATGTGGTCCGCTCCAACGACAAGCGGCGCGCCCGGCTGAACGTCATTTCCCACCTCTTGACCCAGATCCCGTACGAGAAGCTGCCGCGCGACAAGCCGAAATTGCCGAAGAGGCAGAAGGCTCAGGGATACGTCGAGCCCGACTACCCTTACAGGTTTGTCCCAGAACTCGAATGGCCAGCGCGCTAGCCGCGCCCGCGCAATTCGTCGAGGGAACTCAAGCAGCCGATCTCACCGCCCAATGCTGGCTTCACCACCGCCGCACGCCCATAAAAGTATTGTGGATCGGGCTCGGATGATTGAACCGGTGGTGCGCCGAGCCATACGCCGATTGACGACGCGCGGGTTTACCGTGCGGATAGAGGGTGAGCTGGTCATGTCTCATCGGGACCTTGTCGCCATGCGCGCTCTTCGGCTTGACGGGCGTGTGCGAGACGGTCTCAGCGGCCGCAGACAACATGGGCGCCCAGCATGCCATCAAAGCAACTGTCAGGAGAGTCGGCATGCGTTTCATCGCGTCCAGCCCTCTAGTGGCGACATTCCATGCTTCATTGGTCGAGGGCCGAGCGATTTATCTCAGAACACCTGCTCCCCGAGCGCGATCTCGGCGAGCGGCGACAGCAGGATGATCTCGGAACGTTCATTTTTCGCCCCGAGGATCAGCACTTCGGACTGAAAACCGGCAATGTTGCGCGGCGGCATGTTGACGACGCAGACAACCAGCCGCCCGACGAGCTCGGCCTCCGAATAGCTGGTGATCTGCGCGCTGGACCATTTCCGGCCGAGCGGGCCGAAGTCGACCTCGACCTTGTAAGAAGGGTTTCGCGCCCGCTCGAACGGCTTGACGCTAACAATGCGGCCGATGCGCATGTCGACCTTGGCGAAGTCGTCGTATACGATCGGCGCCTTGTCCATCAGCCCTTCAGCGCTTCCTGATGCGCCCGAACCAGAGCAGCCAAACTCTCAAAGCGGAAGTCGTAACGGGGCGTCTGGGCGAGAGCCATGGTCGCGCCGGAGCCTACCTGACTGTGGCGGCGATGAATCCAGCATGAGGCAAGCCCCTGCTCGTTCGCCGGCCCATGGTCGTGGAAGAGGCTTTCGGCGGTGTGCAGGATTTGATTCTTCTCAATCCCGACCGTCTTGAGCTTGGCGAGCATGTACTCGAAATTGCGAGCGGCGGGCTTGTACGAGCCGCAATCTTCGGCGGTGTAGACGGCGTCGAAAGCGACCCCAAGCTTTTCGTTGCTGAAGGAAAAGCTTTCGTTGTCGACGTTCGACAGGATCGCGAGCTTGTAGTGCCGCTTGAGGTACTGAAGCGATGCGACGGTATCAGCGAAAGGCGGCCAGTTCCGGACCGACCGGCCGTAAGTCGCGCAATCGCTCCAGTTGACCGCGACGCCCCATTCCTCGGCCAGGCGGCGATAAACGGTCGCCAGCAAATCGCGATAGACTTTGGCCGGCGTCTGGACCTGCTGCGAGGATTCGTGGCGCGCATGCGCTTCGAGAATCTCATCGCGCGTCAGCTTTCGCGATACTTTGCTCGTCAGGGGCTTGAGCGCCTCGACCATCCCCGATTCCCAGTCGATCAGCGTTCCGTAGCAATCGAAGGTCAGGGCCTTGAAGCCGTTGAGCTTCGCCGACGACTTCGCACTGGAATCTGGGGAACTGGAGGATGTCATTTGGATGTTGGTGGAGCCAGACGGAATCGAACCGACGACCTCTTCAATGCCATTGAAGCGCTCTCCCAACTGAGCTATGGCCCCATTTTCCAAAAATGCCGCGCTTCGATTGGGACGAAGCGCGCTTTCCAAGGGCGGCGGTATAACCGCAAACTTGTGGCGTCCACAAGGGCCGTAGGCCAAAAAAGCCGCAGTCCACGCCCGCCTTGCTGTGGCGGGCGGCCGAATCCCCGCTGTTCAGGTTTCCTCGTCGGGGGCGATGTCGCCATCGATCAGGTTGGTGACGTCGTCGTCGTCCTCCTCCTCCTCTTCAAGGAACGGATCATCCGCGGCGTCCTCCTCGGCCTCCTCCTCGACATCGATGTCGTCGACCACCGGCTCGGCGGCGGCCTTCTCCTCGCCCGCCTCGACCTCGTCGAGCGACACCACCTCCACGCCGGCGGGCGTCGCAACCTCGGTGTCCTCTTCTTCTTCAGCCTTGGCGGCTGGCCGCGCCCGCGTCGCGGCCGCGACTTGGAACACGGTCCCGCATTTCGGACAGACGATCGGGTCCTTGTTGAGATCAAAGAATTTCGCGCCGCAATTCTGGCACTGATGTTTGGTTCCGAGTTCGGGCTTGGACAAGGCGATCTATTCCCGGTGGGTGAAGGATAAAATTTCGGCGGGGGTTCGGTTAGTCGTCGCCCCCCGCCCTGTCAATGCGCCATATGGGTCGCTGGTCGACACTTTCCAGCGTCAATGATACGAGCGCGGTCCGCCGGGTGGCGCCGTCATTCGCCCCCGGCCAAGGAAGGTCGCACGTGTCCGCCCACTCGTCGCATCAATCCGTGGCCTCGCCGCTCAGCGCCAGGCGCGCGCGACCGCTGAAGGGACGCTTGCGACCGCCAGGCGACAAATCGATCTCGCACCGCGCATTTCTGCTTGGCCTCCTTGCCTGCGGCGAGACGAAAGTCGAGGGGCTGCTCGAGGGCGACGATGTGCTCAGGACCGGCAAGGCTTGCCAGGCTCTGGGCGCAGTCACCGAGCGCCTCGGCCCGGGCGCATGGCGAATTCGCGGCCCCGGCATCGGGGCGCTCTTGGCCCCGCGCGAAACGCTCGATTTCGGCAACGCGGGCACGGGCTGCCGGCTGACGATGGGCGTCGTCGGCGGTCACGGAATCCCCGCGACCTTCGACGGCGACGCGTCGCTGCGCAAGCGGCCCATGCGGCGCATCCTCGATCCGCTCAGGCTCATGGGCGCTCAGATCGTCTCCGAGGCCGAGGGCGGCCGCTGCCCGATCGTGCTCAAGGGCGCCCGCGATCCCGCGCCGATCGAATATCGCACGCCAGTCGCTTCGGCCCAGATCAAATCGGCCGTCCTGCTTGCCGGCCTCAACGCGCCGGGCCTGACAACGGTGATTGAAAGCGAAGCCTCGCGCGACCACACCGAGAAGATGCTTGCCTATTTCGGCGCGGAGGTCGCTGTCGCGCCTGAGGACAACGGGCGGCGGATCACACTCGTCGGCCGGCCCGAACTGCGTCCGACGACGGTGGTGGTTCCGGGCGATCCATCGTCGGCGGCGTTCCCCCTCGTCGCGGCCCTCATCGTTCCGGGATCGGACATCGTCATCGAGGGCATGATGATGAACCCGCTCAGGACTGGGCTTCTCACGACGCTGAAGGAGATGGGCGCGCATATCGAGACGCTTGATAGCCGTGTCGAGGGGGGCGAGGAGGTCGCGGATTTGCGGGTGCGCGCAGGCACGCTCAAGGGCGTGGACGTTCCCGCCGCGCGCGCCCCTTCGATGATCGACGAATATCCGATCCTGGCGGTCGCCGCCGCGTTCGCTTCGGGCTCGACGCGGATGCGGGGCTTGCACGAACTGCGCGTGAAGGAGAGCGATCGCCTTGCCGCGGTCGCCGCCGGACTGAAGGCGGCGAACGTCGACTGCGCCATCGAAGGCGATGATCTGATCGTCGAAGGCGGGCGGCCGCGCGGCGGCGGAATGGTCGCGACCCACTTGGATCACCGGATCGCCATGAGCTTTCTCGTCATGGGGCTTGCGACGCTCGAGCCGATGGCGGTCGACGACGTCGCCATGATCGCGACCTCCTTCCCGGACTTCCGGCCGACGATGGAGCGGCTCGGCGCGCAGTTCAGATAGGCGCGCCACGGGCGGCTTGAGCGGCGGCGCCTTTGGCGCCGATCGCGCCGTTTCAATGGGTTGGGCGCCTTTTTCTGTCCACGCGTCACGTTTCTTGGTGAGCTTTGTCGGCGCCGAGATTGATGTCCGCGCCCCTGGGACGGGAGAGCCAATATACTTTATTATTATGTGTTAAATTCTCGGTTCCCGACAGGCGATTCCCCTTAAAGCCAAATGGACGGCCTCCGGCATAAATTGAGGATTGAGTAACCGTCACCGTAATCCCCCGTAATCCCCCCATAATCCCCCCGTAATCCCCCCACCGTAATTGCCCATCCAATGAAGCTGTGAACCGGGTGATGAGGACTGCGGAGCACGACCATATTCCTAGTCGGAGCAACGAGCGTCCAGCTT
>DATDHT010000043.1:0-11253 GCA_036521435.1 Roseiarcus sp. | reverse complement strand
TCGTCGACGACGTCGAACGCGCGGTCGAGGCATGCCTACCGTTCCGGATCACGCCGTCGCTCGGCGGCGCGATTGCCGGCCGTCCGTTCGTCATCAGTCTGGGCCGGCCAAAAGTTGAGCAGAGGATCTGACGCCTCTGATCCGCGCCGATGGAGCAATCCCTACACAAACGCCTTATTTAGCCGGTCTACTGGAACTTGGCACGATCAAGTCGAGTTCACCTTGCGACAATCTTTCAAGGGAGGTTTCTCATGTCATTGAGCACTGGCCAAAAAGCCGCCGACACCCCAGCGGAAGGCCGCGCACCCCGCCAACCCGAGCCGGAGCCGACAACCGATCGCAACGATCGCGTCCGCGAGATTGCTTATTTTCTGTGGCTCGACGAGGGATGTCCCGAAGGCGAGGAAGAGCGCCATTGGACAACCGCGGAAGCCGCCCTGGAGTCCGAACCTGAGCGACGCAAGCGCATCGAAGGCGAGCCTCCCGGCGAACCGGCGACTGGTTCTCCGGTCCCGCCCCGTGCTCGACGCGCGGCGGCGGAATAGTCGACTTCGACGGGCTAGCGGGATCGGGCCGATGACGGTCCGAGACGGTTTGGCTGTTGATCTTGGACTCGAATGCTTTCGGACAGCGCCAAGAGGCCGAACGCGGGACCCCTTTCTGCTTGATTTGCCGACAATAGGCTTGGTATGCCCGTCGCCGGGGTCAGTGACCTCCGAGGACGTTGTATTGAAACGTGCGGATCGGCCGCCCGATAAGAAGCGCGGGGATAAGGCGACGGAGACAAAGCGGTCCGCGCCGGCCGCGCGTCGACAGCCTGAGCGCGACGATCTCGCGGAGCACCACTATCGGGCCATTATCGAGTCGTCGGAAGACGCGATCGTATCGAAGGACTTAAGCGGGGTCATTCTCAGTTGGAACTCCAGCGCTGAGCGGCTTTTCGGCTATAAAGCCGACGAGGCTGTCGGCAAGCCGATAACGATCATCATCCCGGCCGACCGTCTGGACGAGGAGCCTACGATCCTCGAGAAGATCCACCGAGGCGAGCGAATCGAGCATTTTGAGACCGTGCGACAGCGCAAGGACGGGAGCTTCGTCAACATTTCGCTGACCATCTCGCCGATCCGAAATTCGCGCGGCACTATTGTTGGCGCGTCGAAAATCGCGCGCGAAATTACGGAGCTCAGGAAGGCTCGCGATCGACAACATTTGCTCCTGAGAGAAATGAGCCATCGGGTCAAGAACCTATTCGCTATCTCCGGCAGCATTGTGGGCTTGAGCGCGCGCTTGGCGAAGTCCCCGCGCGAGCTTGCGGAATCAACGCGTGCTCGACTTTCCGCCTTGGCGCGAGCCCACGCTCTAACCTTCTCGGACGGCTTCGATGACGCCGCACACCAGCGCACCACGCTCCAGTCGCTTATCCGCACCATTGTGGCGCCGTTCGACGAACCGGAGCATCCTCGCATCGCAATCTCGGGAATTGACTGTGGCGTGGCCGGTTCGGCCGTGACCAGCCTCGCACTGCTACTGCACGAGTTTGCGACCAACGCCGTGAAATACGGCGCCCTCTCGAGTGACAAAGGAACGATCAAGGTCGTCTTTGCGGAAGAGGCTGACTCGATTGTGGTCCACTGGACTGAACGCGGCGGGCCGCCAGCTGTCGCGCCAGCGGGCGGTTTTGGCTTCGGCGACGTGCTGTCGCGGATCGCGGTTTCCGACCAGCTGGGCGGCGAAATCGTCCGCGACTGGCGGCCTGAGGGACTCGCGATTCGCCTCTCTGTCCCTCGGTCGCGGCTCGAAGCGTAGTCAGAGTCTCTGCTCGAACGAGAAGGCCCCGCTGCGCCCAGCGGAGCCGTTAATCGCGGCGCTTATTGCCAGGTCTGATTCTGATACCAAGTGTCAAGCTGTTTGCGGGTTTCATCCTTGGCGATTCCATATCGCTCCTGAATGATCCCCTCGAGCTTCTCCTGGTTGCCGTTGATCTGCGTAAGGTCGTCGTCAGTGAGTTTCCCCCACTGCTGCTTCACGGCGCCCTTCATCTGCTTCCAATTTCCCTCGACCCGGTTCCAGTCCATTGCTGCCTCCTCTGTGCGATGCATAAACGACGGGCCTGGCCCTTCTGTTCCAGAAGCAGGGCCAGCGACGTCGCCCCTCAACTCGGGCTAACGGATCGCGCCGTTTCAGTCGCAAGGGCTGGCGCGGTTGCGCGCCGCAACCTACATTGGCCGAACTGGACCACAGCCTCCGGGAGGGGCAGATTGCCGCATAGTCGATCCAATGCCGCGCTCCGATAGGCCGGCTCCGCCCGTCGTCGAATCCAATTCCACAACCGAGGCTGCAGATCCCATTCTGCACGCTCTCCATCACCGCGTGCGTCAGCAGGAAATCCTTGCCGAGCTCGGCGTCGGCGCGCTGCAGGGACCGGGGTTCGATCAGCTTCTCGAAGATACGGCGCGCCTAACTGCGGAGGGCCTTCGCACCGAGTTTTGTAAGGTGCTTCAATACATTCCGGCTGAGAACCGCCTTCTGGTTCGGGCCGGCGTGGGTTGGGAGCCCGGCGTTGTCGGCGTCGCCAGCATCGGCGCCGATCTCGCGTCACCGGCCGGATTTGCGCTGAAAACCGGCAGACCGGTCATCTCCAATCATCTCGAAAACGAGGAGCGGTTCAGAACGCCCGAGCTTCTGCTCGAACACGGCATTCACCGCGCAATGAATGTCATCCTGCAGGGGGATGGCCAGCCGTTCGGCGTGCTCGAGGTCGACAGCCGATCCGAAGACGAGTTCGTCGAGCATGATCTCGCGTTCCTCCAGGGCGCGGCCAATATCCTGGGCATGGCGATCGAGCGTGAGCGGCACGAGCGCAATCTCAAGGCGGCGCTGGAGCGCCAGCAGTTTCTCGTCAAGGAGATGAACCATCGGGTCAAGAACAGCCTTGCCTTAGTCGTCGGCATGCTTCGCCTGCAGGGGCGCGAAAATAGCAATCCGGAATTCGCGCAGCATCTTGAAGACGCAACGCTCCGCGTGGGCGCGATCGCCAGGGTGCACGAGCAATTATATCAGTCGGCCGACGTCGAGCGTTTCGATGTAGGACGATACATCGAAGCCATCTGCATAGATCTCAGCGCCAGCTTCGCGCAATGCGACATCCACGTCCAAGCGCAGGCCGGCATTATAATTTCGACCGATCGCGCAATTTCATCCGCGCTAATCGTCAATGAACTCGTGTCGAACGCCGCAAAGCACGCCTATCAAGGCCAGGACGCGGGCAACGTATGGGTGAATATCGCCACCACGGACGTCGACAGCTTTTTTATCGCCATTCGCGACGAAGGCGGTGGACTTGCGGAGGGCTTCCAATTTGGCAAGGGAAAGGGGCTAGGCGCCCGTATGGTGCGCGCGCTCGCCGAACAGTTGAACGCGTCGTTGGAGATCGTCGCGCACAATCCAGGCGTCGAGTTCGTCGTTACGGCGCCGCTCGCGCCATAGATAGACGCTCGAAGTCATTGTTCCGAGTCGTCGTCGAGACGGTCAAGCAGTTGCAGAAGGCGATCGGGAATGGGCTCGACAACCACCGCGTCATACATCGCTTTCAACTGATCGGCGATATATTGATCCGCCTTCGTGTCCTCTGCGGGAAGCGGCGACGCGCTGCGCGACACAGCTTTTCCAGCCCTTTTTCGTGGTCTTCCCGAACTTTTGCCCGGCACTGGCGAACCCCCGATCCGGTTAAATTCGCTCGCACTCAGTCCGATGCGACTTTGGCCGGCGGCTCCGAATGGTGCGGATCGCTCGCGCCGGCTTTTACGACGTCCTTCAGCGGGGCGACCAAACGCCATATCACGCCGTCAGGTTCGAAACTCAGTATTGAAGTGGCATTGAGACCTGCGGCGGTGAGACGCTCGATAACGACTTTGCCGAACCCGAAGGTTGTCGCCGGTTTCACGACAGGGCGGCCGCGCTCCTGCCATATCATCTCGAGCATCGGCTCGGCATCGCCGTTGTTGATCCGCCAAAGGAGAGAGACTTCGCCGCCAGCTTTCGAGAAGGCGCCGTGCTTCAGAGCATTATCGCATAGCTCTTGCAATGCAAGGCCGAGTGTTTGAGTCGCATTAGGATTCAGCAGGACCTGCGGCCCTCCGCTCACCAGGTTCTTTTCCCGACAACGAGCTGTTTGCGCCCGCACCAGGAACTCGAGCGGCACGCCGCGCCAATTCCGATCGGTCAGCAGATCCTGACTGGCGGCCAGTCCGAGCAACCGTTCCGAAAATCTTTCCTGAAACTCCTGGACTGTTTTCGCGTTCGCCACGCCAGAACGCGCGATCGCTTGCGCGACGGCGAGCAGATTGCGTGAACGATGATTGACCTCCGCCATGAGGTCCCGGATATTCGCCTCGCGATGCTTTTGATCGTCGATGTCGGTGGTCGTACCGTACCACCTCACGACGGCCCCTTGTGCATCAAGGAGCGGCGAGGCGCGGCTGAGATGCCACGCGTAGCCTTTGCCGCTGGCAAGCAGACGGTGCTCCATTTCATACGGGATTGCGGCCTCTCTGGCGCGAAGCCATGCTTCAGCGGTCGCCCGCCGGTCATCGGGATGGATGATCCCTTCCCAATCTGTCCGGCCGATCGCTCCATACCTCTCGCGAAGCGCATTGGTGTATTCGATGCGCCCATCGGGTCCCGCCGTCCACACCAATTGAGGCAGACTGTCGGCCAGAAGCCTGAAATGCTCTTCGCGGCTTCGCAGTTCCTGCTCGGTCTGGCGATGCTGCTCCGTTCGCAACGCCAACAATTCCGAAGTCCTCGCCAAGGCGTCGGAGAGGCTGTCAAACTCGCGAACGCCAGTCGAAGTCGTGGCGATCGGCGCTCCAGTCAGCACATTCTTCGTTTTCGTTTCGAGCTCCCGCACGCGACGCGTGAGCGCGCGACCGTTGAAATAGGACAACAGCAGGCTGCCGAGAATCGCCAGCGACGCCAGAAGCGACGTAAGCAGCAATGCGCTGGGAGCGATTCCGAGGCCTCGCGCATCCGCGGCGACGCCAACCGTCCACCCGCCTTCCACCGGCGCATAGGCCGAGATCACCTTTTGCCCGTCGATCGAAGTGTGAGTCACCGTCGATGCGGGCAATGTTCGGGTAGCGTCACGAAACTCTACGCTCGCCAACGTCCCCGGGCGTCCGGAGTCGCTCGGAATCCGGGCGACAAAGGCGCCGTGGCGATCGACGATTCCAGCCAGCCGGTTTGCCGGAAAGTTCTGGCGCTGAATGAGATCGCGAAATTTTTTCAACGAAAGAAGCATCGCGATTTCATAGACAGGCTTACCATCAAAAAATACCGGGGTTTCGATTGAGGCGTTCGCTTCGGGCAGCGCAGGATCAGCGTTGACGTCAGAAAGAAAAGCGGAGCGCGACTCGAACGCCCGCCGAATCAGCGCCGCACGATTGCGCAGGAGCGGCGAATTCGGAGGCTCCGGCGGAATGCTCAGCACAGGGCCGCCGTCCGCGGTCGACACAATCAGCTTTACGCCAGGCGCCTCGGCCATCGTGTCTCGAGCTTGCTCCGCGAAGCCCGACAAATCGCCTTGCTGAAGTGGGCGTGAATGCGACAGTGCCGCTGACAGAAGGAAATACGCGTTGATTTCGCGCCCAACAGTGTCAGCAAACGCATAAGCGTCGCCGATCAGCTCATTCCGCTCCGCTTCGCGTTCGTCATGCGCAATCCAGGCCACCATTATCAACGCGAAAATGACGAGAGGCAGAACGATGACAAGCGTCGAGACGCCCAAACGCCAGCTCAGCGAACGGGACTTGGCCATGACGCCTGTCCTGTCAGCCAAATCCTTCGGAAGGGTAAACGACTCCCCTCTCGAGAGGCCTCCCCGCAGCGCCCGCAGTCCCGCCAACCGTGCTCGCCGCCTTTGGACCCCACCGGCTATCGTGGACGCAATCACTGAGCCTGGGGGTCCTGGCCTCGTGCTTCGTCGATGTGCGCCCGCGCAGCGCGAGCTCGTTTTGCGGAGAGTGCAGCGGCGATTGCTCCAATGCCGATGACGATCCTCCCTTGATCATCCAAGACATGGATCTGTTTTCCTCGCTTGCTTTCGATCTCGGCCATACGGAAAACCCGACCCCAAACGGTTTCGAGGTCCGCTGCCGGATGGCGCTCCCGCGACAGGCGCGACCCATCTCCGCCGATCAGGCAAAACTCGTAATAAGGCACAGCGTTTCCTCGCTCATTCGCCTGGCTTTTGCGAAACGTCCGGCGAGGACTAAGGTTCCGACCGAAGAGCCACTATTTTAATGCCATGGCGCGAACGGACCCCAGGCGGAATGGCGCGCATCCCCGGTTGCGGTCAGCCAGCCGCCGCTTTCGTCACAGTTCTCTGGGACTTCCGATCGAAGAATAAGGCCTGGCTAATGACCGCTTTAACCGAATCCGCGCTGAACGGCTTGGTGATCAGGAATGCCGGCTCTGGCGCCTGCCCGGTCAGGAAGCGCTCGGGAAAGGCGGTTATGAAAATGACCGGGACTTCCTCAGTTCCCAAAATCTCGTTAACCGCATCGAGGCCCGAGCTTCCGTCGGCAAGCTGGATGTCGGCGAGAATAAGGCCCGGACGATTCTTCAGCGCCGCACGCACCGCCTCGGTATGAGTTCGCGCGATCGTCGTGACGTCGTGTCCGAGTTGCTCGACGAGCGTCTGAATGTCGAGGGCGATAAGCGGTTCATCCTCTATGATCAGCACCGACGTCCGAATTTGCTCAGAAATCTCATGTCCCGCGCGCTCTATAAGGTCGCTCGCCGTAGCCTCGGAGCAACCGATGATTTGCGCAATCTCCCCCGGCCTGAACGACTCGACAGCGCTCAAAAGGAAGGCCATGCGCGGCTCAAGAGAGAGGGCGGCGAGATTCCTGTTCGCGCCGCCTTCATCGCCGAAATTGGGAAGATCCACGTAGCTATTGAGAGGTACATTGCGCCAAGAGCGCAAGAACAACTTATAAAGAGCGACCTTAGGATCGAGCTCCGCGTCGAAACACTTGGGATCCGCCAAAATCGCCTCGAGCGTGGCCGCGACATAAGCGTCACCCGCCGCCTGCGTTCCGCACAGCGCGCGCGCAAATCGACGCAAGAAAGGAATATGCCGCGCGATGGCGTCCGAGATCGACATGTTGTTCCTCCTGTCCTAAGAAGTTCAAATCGCGCTGGACGATTAGTTCACAGGCAATCGCGCCAATTGCAAGCCCTGCCATTCTGTGGTGGGCCGCGATGAGCGCCTGGGGAATCGTCGAATTTGAGCCTGAGCTGTGCCGCGCGCAGATTTTGTATCCGAATTGATGTTGCGAGCGCGTAAAAACCCGCGGAACCGGATTTTGTTCCCAAGACCGGGAACAAAAATTCCGGCGACGAATCGAGGATAGGCCGTCAGCGACGATAAGCTCTAAGGCCGTCGACTTGAGTCCCACGCCGAACTTGGCCAAAAAAGCGGATCGGGATTGGCGAGTGTCCACCGGCGGTAAAGAGTACACAAACCTCCGACTTTTTTAAAGTAGAGACAGGCCAGCGTTGTCCTGGAAAGCCCATGGAACCGCCGCCGCCGCAACTCGTTTACAGTGGGGTTCGAACTGTTCTGGCTGGCGGGAATGAGAGACGGCGTGTTGAGGCGGACGCACGGTCCGTCTTTCGAGGACGGCGGGATCCGCTTTCGCCTTTGGGCGCCGAAGGAAGAGCAGGTCGAGCTCGCGATCGATGGTCGCCACCCCATCGCAATGACCCCCAACGAGAACGGATTTTTCGAGACCTTCGTCAAGGGCTTGTCTCCAGGCGCGCGCTACAAGTTTGCGCTGTCGAGCGGCGAACGGGTTCCGGATCCAGCGTCCCGCTTTCAACCTGACGACGTCAACGGTCCGAGCGAGGCGATTGACCCACGCGCCTATCGCTGGCGCGAGTCCTGGGCAGGCCGCGAATGGGACGAGATCGTGCTTTACGAACTTCATCTCGGCGCCTTCTCACCTGAGGGCACGTTCGCAGGGGCCGCCCTCAAGTTGGACCATCTGGCCGACCTCGGGGTGACTGCCGTCGAGATCATGCCGGTGAGCGACTTCAAGGGCCGCTGGAACTGGGGCTATGACGGAACGTTCCCGTACGCACCGGACGCAAGCTACGGCCGGCCGGAAGATTTCAAGGCCTTCGTCGAGGCGGCGCACCAGCGCGGGATCGCCGTGCTGCTGGACGTCGTTTACAACCACTTCGGGCCAGAAGGGAATTTCCTCTCGCTCTACGCGCCCGATTTCTTCACGAGCCGGCACAAAACGCCGTGGGGCGATGCAATCCAGCTTGATGGGCCGAACTCAAGGGCCGTGCGCGACTTCTTTATCCAGAACGCTGAATATTGGATTGAGGAGTTTCATCTGGACGGGCTTCGCTTCGACGCCGTGCATGCCATTAAGGACGATTCGCGGCCTGACCTGCTCGATGAACTCGCCACGCGCCTCCGCGCGCGATTCTCGCGGCCCATCCATCTCATCCTGGAAAACGAGGACAATGTTCCAAGCCGTTTGACGCGGCATGGGGACAAGGCCGATTCTTACACTGCGCAATGGAACGATGACATCCACCATGTTCTCCATGTCGCCGCGACGCATGAAAGTAGCGGGTATTACGCCGCCTACGGCTCGACGGAGCTCTTAGGGAGAGCCATCGCCGAAGGCTTCGCCTATCAAGGTCAAATGATGCCGTATCGGAACGCGCCTCGCGGCGGCCCGAGCGCCGAATTGCCGCCAGACGCGTTCGTATCCTTCATCCAGAATCACGACCAGATCGGCAATCGCGCGTTTGGCGAGCGGCTGAACGTGTTGGCTTCCCCGCAAGCGATCCGGGCGCTTGCAAGCGTTTACCTGCTTGCTCCTCAGATACCGATGCTGTTCATGGGCGAGGAATGGGGCGCGAAGCAGCCATTCTTTTTTTTCTGCGACTACCAGGGGGAACTCGCCGACGCCGTGAGAAAAGGTCGGCGCGAGGAGTTTTCGCGCTTTCCGGAGTTCGCGGATCCTGAACGTGTCGCGAAGATTCCCGATCCTTGCGCTCAGTCGACTTTCCTCGCATCCAAGCTCGACTGGAATCAGATCGACGCGGCGCATCTCGGCGCTTACCGCGAGCTCTTGAAGATCCGTCGTGAGTTTGTGCAGCCGTTGCTGCCTGCCATTCGGCATGGAGGCGAGGCGCTCGTGATGGGTGAGCAGGCCGTGCGCGTCATCTGGCGGGCCGATGAGCGGCAGCTCATCCTCGACGCCAATCTCTCGTCCAATGCCGTCGCGTTTCCCAAGAGTGACGTCAAGCCGTTCTGGTCTTGCGGCGACGCCGGTGCTTCGTTCGCGCCTTGGTCCGTGCGCTGGGGATTCGATCCGGAATGAATGCTCCTCGCGCGACCTATCGTCTGCAGTTGCACGCCGGCTTTGGCTTCCGTGACGCGGCGGCGATCGCGCCTTACCTCGCTGAACTCGGCGTCAGCCACGTCTACCTCTCGCCGATCTTCAAGGCGCGCCCGGGCAGCGTGCATGGCTATGACGTCACCGATCATAACCAGTTGAATCCGGAACTGGGCACGGAAAATGATTTTTCCTCGATGATCGACGCCTTCCGCGATCACGGGCTCGGGCGAATCCTCGACATTGTGCCTAATCACGTGGGCGTCTGGGGCGCCGACAATCCGCTGTGGCTCGATGTTCTCGAGTGGGGGCCCTATTCCCAATATGCCGGCTGGTTCGACATCGACTGGTCGGCGCAGGACGGCAAGCTGCTCGCGCCGGTGCTTGGCGCGCAATACGGCGAAGAGCTGCGTTCGGGGAAACTGAAACTCCATTTCGAAGAGAACGGAAGCTTCGCCGTCTGGGCTTATGACGCTCACAAGCTGCCGATCCACCCGCTGACCTTCCCGCTCATCCTCGGCCATCAGCACCCGGCGCTGGACCGGATGGCCGACCTTTTTCTCGACCTTCCTCAATGGCGCCCGCAGGTGGCGGAAAGGGCGCACGCGCTGAAGAGCGAGCTCGTTGCCCTTGCCAACAAAGATGAGGGCGTGCGCTCGGCGATCGACGCTCGCGTGGAAGAGTTCAACAGCGACTGGCGCGAGCTTGATCGGCTCATCCGCGACCAGTTCTGGCGCGTCGCCTTTTTTCGCGTCGCCGAGGACGAGATCAACTACCGCCGCTTCTTCAACATCAACGACCTTGCCGGTCTGCGCATCGAGGCGGGTCCGGTCTTCGACCACGTCCATGTCCGCATCTTCCGCATGCTCGAAAGCGGTGAAATCGATGGCCTGCGGATCGATCATATCGACGGGCTGTTTGATCCCAAGGCCTATCTTGAGGCGCTCCGGGCTGGCGCGAAGCGGCCTTTTTATCTGGTCGTCGAAAAGATCCTGGCGCCCCACGAGGCGCTGCGGGCCGACTGGCCCGTCGAGGGAACGACGGGTTACGACTACACCAACCTTGCGCTTGGCGTTCTCATAGACCCCGGCAGCGAGCCGGCCTTCACGCAGGCCTATTTTGACCTCGCCGGCGAGGACCAGGATTTCGCGACTGTTGCGCGCGACGGCAAGCTCAGGATCATGGAAAATGAAATGGCGAGCGAGCTCAACGCGCTCGGTCGCCGCGCCGCGCAACTGGCGGGCGAGAGCCCGATGACGGCCGATCTGACGCGCGCGCTGCTCCAGCGCGCCATCAGACAGGTCGTCGCCAACTTTCCGGTCTACCGGACCTATCTCGACTTTGCGGGCATGCCAGCCGACGCTGATCGGCGTGACATCGCCTGGGCGATGACGCGCGCCCGGCGTTCCGATCCGGATGTTCATCCATCCGCCTTCGATTTCCTGCAGAACCTCCTGATGGCGGAAACGGAACAACCGCCCACTCAAGAGCTCAGCCATACCGCAGGGCTCCGCTTCGCGATGAAGGTGCAGCAGTTCTCGGGCCCCGTAATGGCCAAGGGTGTGGAGGACACAGCCTTCTATCGCTACAACCGGTTCGTCGCGCTCAACGAGGTGGGCGGCGCGCCTGAGCGGTTTGGCCTCGCCCTTGCCCTGTTCCACAAGACGAACGCCGCGCGCGCCCAGAATTGGCCGCACGCGATGCTGGCGACCGCGACGCACGACACCAAGCGCGGCGAAGACAACCGGGCGAGGCTCGCCGTTCTCTCCGAAATGCCGGAGGAATGGCGCCGGCGGGTCGAGACCTGGACCCGCATCTTGCGAGCGAGACG
>DATDHT010000042.1:0-8982 GCA_036521435.1 Roseiarcus sp. | reverse complement strand
CACCGGCGTTGTCGCCTGCGCCGCCGCTGGACTCGGGATTGCGAGCGCGTCGATCTGGATGTCCGCGGCGGCGCTCGCCGCGGGCGAGGTGGTCGAGATTCTCGCCGAATATGCTCTCGATCCGGTCGAGGCCTACGTCATCTTTCCCGCCGGTCGCCGGCCGTCGCAGAGGGCGCGCGCCTTCAGCGACTATCTGGAGCAGGCTCTCGCGGCGACGGTGGAAGAGAGGGCCGCGTCAGGCATTCCCGACAGGGCGGCGAACCGGTCCAACCGATCGCCGCCATCTCACCCGTTGCGGAAGGCATAGGCGTAGCCGTTGAGCGCCGGCGCGCCGCCGAGATGCGCGTAGAGCACCTTCGATCCCTTCGGGAAGAAGCCCTTCTTCGTAAGGTCGATCATGCCCTGCATCGATTTGCCCTCGTAGACCGGATCCGTGATCATGCCTTCGAGCCGCGCCACGAGCCGGATCGCCGCCTTGGTCTCCTCCGACGGCACGCCATAGATGGGATAGGCGTAGTCCTCGATCAGCACCACGTCGTCTTCGGCGATGTCCTGCCCAAGTTCGATCAGTTTCGCCGTGTTGCGGGCGATGTCGAGCACCTGCGCTTTTGTCTGTTTTGGCGTCGCCGACGCGTCGATGCCGATCACCTTGCGCTGCCGTCCGTCCCTGGCGAAGCCGACCACCATGCCCGCGTGGGTCGATCCGGTCACCGTGCACACCACGATATAGTCGAAGGCGAACCCGAGCTCGCGCTCCTGCGCGCGCACTTCCTCGGCGAAGCCGACGTAACCCAGGCCGCCATACTTGTGCACCGAGGCGCCCGCGGGAATCGCGTAAGGCCGCCCGCCCTGCGCTTCGACGTCCTTGAGCGCGTCCTCCCAGCTCTTGCGAATGCCGATGTCGAAACCGTCGTCGACGAGGCGCACGTCGGCGCCCATGATGCGGCTCAGCATGATGTTGCCGACCCGGTCGTAGACCGCATCCTCGTGCGGCACCCAGGCCTCCTGCACCAACCGGCATTTCATCCCGATCTTGGCCGCGACCGCCGCCACCTGGCGGGTGTGGTTCGACTGCACGCCGCCGATCGTGACCAACGTGTCGGCGTTCGAGCGAAGTGCGTCGGGGATGATGTATTCGAGCTTGCGCAGCTTGTTGCCGCCGAAGGCCAGACCGGAGTTGCAATCCTCGCGCTTGGCGTAAAGCTCGACCTCGCCGCCCAGATGCGAGCTCAGGCGCTTGAGCCTCTCGATCGGCGTCGGGCCGAAGGTGAGCCGATAGCGTTCGAACTTTTCCAGCATGCGCGGCGGCCTGTGATTGGGCGAAGGCCCGCGATGCTAGACCAAGACGCGTTGGGCTTAAATCGGCTTCATGAGCCGCGATTTGCCTTGAACGGCCATTGTTCATGGCTATCAGGCCAAATTCCAAGCGCCCGCTGATATGGCGCCGTGTTCGAGGAGCGCCTCATGAGTTCGCCTGCGCAAAAATCCCTGGCCGAGGCTCAACCGCTGATAGCGGTGCGCAATGTTCGCGCGAGCAGTCGCTGGTACGCCGAATTGCTTGGAGCAGACACGCTTCCCGATCACAGCCACCGCGACGTCTACGATCGGATCTGGCGCTCCGGTCGGTTGCTCCTCCAACTGCACGCCTGGGACGTGGAAGAACACCCCAATCTCGTCAATGCGGACGCGGCGCCTCCCGGACATGGCGTCGTGCTGTGGTTTCAGATCGACGATTTCGACGCGGCCGTCGAGCGAGCCCGCCGCCTCAAGGCGGAGATCATCGAAGAACCGCACTTCAACCCCGCGCCCCGACACCGGGAGATCTGGCTCCGCGACACCGACGGCTATGTTGTGGTGGTCGCCAGTCCGGACGGCGAAAGCGGCTCCTGAACCTGCCGGCTCGCAGGGAGCGGTCGGGCGGCAAAGCGCCCGTCAAGTCATGCGCTGCAGAACGCGATCGCCTTTGGCGAGCCAATGGTAGAGCGCGCCCGAGATATGGAGCGCAACGATCAGACCGATCAGAATCCCGCAGATGAGATGCCAGACGAAAATGCGGTCCGACAGCGGCAGGTCCTTGCCGACAATGGCAGGAAAGTCGAAGAGCCCGAAGACGCTGACCGGATCGCCGTAAGCGTTGGTCCCGGCCCAGCCGAGAACGGTCGTGACGAACAGCAGGACATAGAGCGCGTATTGCGCCCAGAGCGAGGCGCGCTGCTCGACAGCCGGCATCGACGCATCCGGGGCCGGCACGCCGAAGGCCAGGCGCCTGACGAGCCGCACGACCATGACGATCAGGACAAGCGCGCCCAAAGCCTCATGAAAGGTGTAGAGATTGTCCCGGAGCGAGCCCTCGGGGACGAGCCTCTTCATCACCGGACCGAGGGCGAGAAGCACGATGACCGCAGCCGCGACAAACCAGTGCATCCATTTCGCCGACGCCGAATAGCTGACCGGCGCCGCGATAGAATTCCATACAGGCGCCATCAGGCCCTCCCCGTTGAAGCGGCGGAACGCCACGCGAACGTCGCCAAGTTAGCAGATCGCGGCGGCGCCAACGACCAGAAAGACGCCGAGCCTATGGAAGAGGCGCACCGGCTGACGCCTTCAGTGGGCAACCGGACTTCTTCCCCGCCGTCGGCGAGGAAAGTGATGTCCCGATTGGCCTGCATTGCCTGGCTTTCGAGAACATCGACAAGACGCCGCTGCGGCCTTGATCGAAGCCGTGGTGCGAGCGCTCATATCATCCATGTCTTCAGCTGTTGTCGCGATAGGCCATGAACAGGAACTGCGCCAACGTCGCAAGGGCCGGGCCCCGCCCGGTTTGGACTCTGCCGTTGCGGGTGACGCTGATGTCCTGCGCCAGCCAGCTGTCGCCGTCGAACACGTTATACCAGATGTCGTCGCTGCCGGAGCCCTTGTAGGCGAGGTAGAGCTTGCCGTTGTACACCGCCAGCGCCGGGCCGGCGTCGGTCTTGGAGCGCCCGTTCTGGGTGATCTCGAGATCGTTCGCGAGCCACGAGACGCCGTCAAACGTGTTGAACCAAAGATCGTCGCTGCCGGATCCTTTGTAGGCGAGGAAGAGCTTGCCGTTGTACACGGCGAGCGCCGGGCCGGCGTCGGTCTTGGAATGCCCATTCTGGGTGATCTCGAGATCGCTCGCGAGCCACGAAGCGCCGTCGAACGTGTTGAACCACAAAGAGTCGCTGCCGGATCCCTTGTAGGCGAGGAAGAGCTTCCCGTTGAACACGGCGAGCGCCGGGCGGGCATCGGTCTTGGAATGCCCGTTCTGGGTGATCTCGAGATCGGTCGCGAGCCACGAGGCGCCGTCGAACGTGTTGAACCAAAGATCGTCGCTGTCCTTCCCCTTATAGGCGAGGAAGAGCTTCCCGTTGAACAGGGCCATCGCCGGCCCCTCGCTGGTCAGCGAACGTCCGTTCTGCGACACGGGAAGGTCGGGAATGACCCAATCGGCGCCGTCGAAGGCGGTGAACCAGATCGTCGCCGACGGTCCGGAGAAGAGACCACCGATCCAGCTCCCGATTTCGTTGATCACCCATCCGATCGCGCCGCCGATCAGGCCTCCCAGCAGCGCGCCGAGGAAGGCTCCGATCACCGCGCCCAAGGGGCCGCCCAGGATTGCGCCGATCAGGCCTCCGAGAATCCCGCCGACGACCGTCCCCACCCCTGCGCCGATCGCGCCACCGAGGTTACTGAACCCGAAAATCGAGAAGGCGCCGGCGATCAGGGATAGGGGCCAGTTGAGCAGGGAGCACCAGGTCCGCCCGACGTCGCTCTCGGTCTTGACGAGATTGGCGGCCTGCAGCGCCTCGGCATAAGCCTGTGCGCCGATTGGGTTAGCGACCGGCCAAGGCTCGCTGCTGCAGTTGCAGGGAAGCGCGCCGGCCATGTCCACGAAGTCGCGGACCTTGCCGTCGGGGCCGCAGTCGCCATGGGCGACGTCGCCGTTAGCGAAGTCGTAGGCCTCCTTCTCCAGCGCGTTGTTGCACGTTGACCCACGTCCGGCGCAACCGAGGAACTGCGACGTGTAGTACGCGGCCCAGGAGCCCGGGATGCGGCCGCCGCCCAGCATGCCCTGAATCTGGATGACGTGCACCAGTTCGTGCGCGATGTCCAAGAAGGTGTCCTCACCGCAGGGCTTATAGTTCTTGATGTACACCCGGATATCCGGTGAGGCCGCGCCCGAAGCCATCGTGAATCCGTCCGGACCCGAAAGGCTGATGACGCTGGGCAGACCCGAATAGAACCCGACGCGCGAGAAATCGAGGTCGGGATAGATGACTTTGTAGCAGTCCATCAGGCAGGAGGGTAAAGTAATGGCGGTGGGCATCGGCGCCTCCGTAATGGCGATTACAGCGCTTGGACCCGCAACGCGGCAATCCAGCGCCACTTGGGCCGCGTTAAGCCACAGGCGAACAATTCACTGATGGCGAGCTTATCCGAGAGACGACTACCGGAAATCACTTTTTCTTAGTAACTGCCTGCAAAACAAATGTTTTACTTTAGTCAATACCTGCTCACGCCAGGCCCTTTAAGGGTCCAGAGCCTTCTCGAATGTAAAAGAAAGTCGAGCGACTCCGCGCCCATTGCTCTCGATCAGACGAACCTATGGCCCACTGACCAACCTCGCACGCGCGCAAGCGTCGCGCTGTGAGCCGGATCACTTTCCGGACGGCGGACGAATAAAACCAAACCAATCCAAGCTATCTGGATCTATTGGGGCGGAGAAGCCGCCACCGCCCCTCAGGGACAGGCTTCGGCGAACAGCGCCTTCGCCCCGTCCAGTGTGCCAAGCTCAATCGGCGCGAAGCTTTGCGGACGTTCGGGCGGCGTGGAAGCGATGGTCACGCGGCCATGAGCGAGGGCGCAGAAGCGCTCGCGCGGGATGAGGGTGCGAACGGGCGCCGCGGCGGTGGTCTTCAACTGCATTGGGCGGCCGCCGGCCTCACTCACGCTTGGGTCCGGAGAGGAGCGATCGGCCGCCGGCGGTGAATCGAGACCGCGCTCGATCGCCTCCACCTCGACCTCGCCGCCGCCGGGGCGATAGCGGAACGTGACCTCGACCGTTGCGCCCCCTCCGGCCACCGTCCTCACGACGCTCGCCTGCGCGAGATCGGGCCGCGACGGATCGCCATCGAACGCGTGGCCATTGAGGCCGTTTGCGCCGCTCGTCAGGATCGGCGTGGCGGCGTCGAGCGCCAGGGTCACGAGATGCGAGTCCTTGAGTTCCGCGGGGCTCAGCCAGCGAATGCTGGCCGCCGCCGTCTTGCGCATGAGTGTCATCACCGGTTCTCCCACGCCCGTTGCGGCCAGATAGGCCTCAACGGCGGCGTCGACCCCCTGCTGCTCATAGATCTTCCGCGTCGACTTGAGGTGCGCCAGGCCTTCGGTCTCGCTCACCAAAGTGGTGATCTGATGCACCCCGATCAGCGCCGAGGGCGCGGCGAGGCGTTCGACCCCGCCGGCGAGCACTAGCACGCAGGCCGACGCGCAGGTCCCGCCGCCGGTGATCGCCGTGCCAGGGCCGTCCGGACATTTCGGCGAGGCTTCCGGACAATTGGCGATCAACGTCCTCGCGACCGCGACTGCGAGACCCTTGGCTCGAATGAGTTCGCCCATGGCCCCCGCATCGGCGACCGAGCCGCCCGGCGAATGGATGAGGATCGGCAGCCGGCGGCCTTTGAGGCTCGCAATCGCAGCGGCGAAGGCCTTGGCCGAGCCGGGTTCGATCCGGCCTTCGGCCGACAGCCATTCCGGGCAATTTGGCTTGCAGGCCGCGTCAGCGCTCACGACACGCACGAAACGCATCGGCGGCGCGCCGCGCGGGCGAGCTCGCGGCCTCAGATCGGCGTATGACGGCAGCGTGAGCAGGCTGGAAAGCGCAAACGCCAGCGCCCGCGCAACCCGCCTGAGGCCTTGTTTGCGCTGAGGCGGCCGGTTCTCGACCATTGGCGCGATCCAGTTTCCAGAGGCGCCCGCGAACGCTCCCGCTTTACGACGCAGCCCTTCGCCCTTCCGCGTAGTCGCGGACCCGTTCGCCTTGCAAACGCTGGTATTCGAATGCGACGACGCTCGCGCCATGCTGACGCTCCAGGCGCCGCACGATGAAATGCCCGCGGGCCAAGGTCTGGAAATGGTCGGCGAAGGCGGCGTTGACCGCCGCGCCGCCAATCGCGCCCAGGATCGGCGCCGCCTGGGCGGCGACCTTCTCGCTCACCACGATGCCGAAGCGCGCCGCGATCTGCGAAATCAGCCGCGCCACCACCGGCGCGGGAAGGGCGGCGACCCCCTGAGCGGCGACAAAGCGCGCGCTGTCGCTGACCGACTTGGCGAGCGCGGCCCGAACCGTGAAATACCCACTCTCGAAGGCGGCCTCTCCGCCCCCCTGTCCGCCGAGAGCGAACACTTCGATGCAGGCGAAAGCAGCCTCTGGCACGCTCAGATCCTCGCCTTCCTCGCGCGCGATCTCGGCGATCGAGCGCAGAAGGATCGTGGTCGAGATCGGCAATTCGAACGGCAGCGCCGCGAGCCCCAGCGCCCCTCCAACCGCCCCGGACGCCGCGGCGGCGAGCTTGTGAGCGCGGTTAGCCGGCTTTGCCGAGGCGTTCAGATCGAGCGTGCGCAAAGCGAACTTGAGCGCGCCCCTGAGCGCGGTCTCGCTCACATGCGCGATCACCCGCCGGGCCGATTGCGGCATCGCGCGGCTCAGCATTCCGACCGGACGTCCGACAGCGTCGGTCAGCCGCTGGGCGAAGCTCGCGTCCTCAAGGCAGTCAACCGCCCGCCTCAAGTCCTCGGTGTCCTTCGGCGTCAGCCGCGCCGGCATGTACTCAATGGTCGCCATGACGCCCTCACGCGCGGGCCTTTCCGCGTATCACTTTGAGATATGGGGCTTCAAGGTTGTGGGCCAAGAGCCCCATTGTCAAACGAAGGCGATAATCCCGAGGCTAATGACGCCTGCCGCCCAGCAATAATAGGCAAACGGGCTCATCGCCTCGAATTCGTGCTTACGGAAATAACGCATGAGCAGCGTCAGGCTCAGATAGGCGAAAATGCCGGCGACTATTCCGGACAGAATCGCCATCCCCCCCAACGTCGCGCCCTCTTTCATCAATTTCGGCGCCTCGTAGACGTTGGCGGCGAGAATGATCGGAGCGCCCATCAGGAACGAGAAGCGCGCCGCCTCCGCATGCTTGAGCCCCGCCACGACTCCGGCGACGATCGTAGCGCCAGAGCGCGAGATTCCCGGAATCAGCGCAAAACACTGGGCGAATCCGACCGCCAGCGCCCCCTTCCAGTTGAGCTGACTGAGCGAACCCACCGATTCCTCACCGATCCGGTCGCCGAAATAAAGGATGAAACCGTTGACGATCAGGAACACGGCGGCGATCGCGGGCGCGGCGAACGCATCGCCCAGGAGCTTGCGAAACACGGAGCCGACCAGGACGGCCGGAATAGTGGCCAGGACGACGAAGAAGAAGGTCCGCCTGTTTGTCTTCGCATGGGCATCCGGCGCATTGATGAGAGCGCGCAGAAAGCTCAGCCAGTCGCGCCAGAAGAAGGCGAAGAGGGCGATCGAAGTGCCCAGATGCATGACCACCAGATAGGCGAGCCAGTCCGGGGCCTTCAGGTCGATTCCCCAGTTCAGGAGGCGCGGCAGGATGACCGCGTGGCCGAGGCTCGAGACCGGAAAAAGCTCGGTCACGCCCTGCAGCACGGCCATGATAATCGCTTGCAGTGCAGTCAACGCGGCCCCCGCCGGTCAATGAAAATGACGCCCGGCGGGCGCGTTCCAAACTATCCTGGCGGAGCGCCGGCCGTCAGCAGGTCGCGTGGCCGCACTTGTGTACAGCGTCGACCTTGTCCTTGAGCTGGTCGTAGCCGACCGCGCCGACGACGACGTCCTGGCCAACGACGAAAGTGGGCGTGCCGTTGATCTGGAGGGCGTCGGCGAGTTGCATGACTTCGCCCAGACCCGACTTGACCTCGGGGCTCTCCATGTCCTTGGCAAGCTTGTCCATATCGAGGCCGAGCTCGCGAGCGACCGCCAACGCCTCTGTCCTGCCGACAGGCCCGTGAGTCGCGAGCAGCTTCGAGTGGAAAGCCCAGAACTTGTCGCCGGGCAATTGATTGCGTGCGGCGCTGGCCACCTTCGCCGCCTCGACTGAGCCCGGCCCCAAAACCGGATAATCCTTGAGAACCAGCTTGAGGTTCGGATCGTTCTTCATGAGCTTGGTGACGTCCGGCAGCGCGCCTTTGCAATAGTGGCAATTGTAGTCGAAGAATTCGACGAGCGTCGCGGTGCCCTTCGGATTGCCGAGGGTCGCCTGATACTTCGAGCTGAACAAAGCGTCGGACTGATTGGCGACGACTTTCTGGCGGTCGGCGTCGGCCGTTTCCTTGTCATGCTTGTCGAGCGCTTCGATCGCCTCGCGCAGCACTTCCGGGTTGTTGACAAGATAAGTCTTGATGAACGCGCCCAGTTCCTGCTTCTGCGCCGGCGTAAACTCATCGGCGCTGACGGGCGCGGCCATGCAGGCAACGCCGACAAAGGCGGCCGCAAGGCCAAATGCAGTGATGAGTTTCATCCGATTCTCCAGACTGCGGCCTGGGCTCGAGGCCGACCGCCAATATTCACAAGCGGCGCCCATAAGGGCGACGATTGCAACTTTGTTGTGGCTTTCCGAGCCTGATCCTAGCGGATTTCCGGAACCTTGTCTTCCCGCGCGAGGGTGCTGAACCTGGTCACCTCGGCGTCGAACTGAAGCTCGATTGTGCCGGTCGGCCCGTGACGTTGCTTGCCGATGATGACTTCCGCTCGCCCGTGCGCATTCTCCATCTGCGCCATCCAGGCGATATGCTCCTCCGTGCCGGGCCGAGGCTCCTTGTTCTTAAGGTAATATTCCTCCCGGTAGACGAACATCACGACGTCGGCGTCCTGTTCGATCGAACCGGACTCGCGCA
>DATDHT010000041.1:0-11018 GCA_036521435.1 Roseiarcus sp. | reverse complement strand
CCTCCGCCTGCTCATACCAGGCGCCCGCGGCTTCTCTGACGGTCGGCCTTTGACTGGGGGCGATCGCCGTCGAATATCTAGCGGTCGACGGCGCTAACGCTTCGCAATCGTCGTTACACAGGCGCACCCGATGGAACGGATGCAGCCACGCATTGACGAGGCCGAAGACGATCGCAAACGCAACCACGCCCGCGCCGAGGGCTCGAGGCGCCGCCCACTCTCCACACCATTGCTTCGTGATCGTGAGCCCACTGGCGAACTCGACCGTCAACTCGATCGCATTGATGAGAGCGAGGATCGCGCCGAAGGCGAAATAGGCGACGACCATCGAGCCCAGAGCCCCGAACCAGGTTGGAAACGTCCAGACCACGACTGAGACGAGAAAGGCGAGAGCAAACAGTCCGACCGTGAAGCCCTTGATCTGCCTGTGCTGTCGAGCGTCATCCTCCGCCCTTTCCCGAGCGCTGGCGTCGGCGCCGAGCGGCGGCGTCAGATTCCGCAGCCAGCTGATCAACCCCAGAAACACCATGGCGGAAATAACGATGCAGATTGTGCCGGGCAGGAAGCCCTGGGGAATACGATCTGTATCGCGGGCGACATAGGCGAGACCGGCGAGAACCGCGAGCAACCCCACGATCGCGGCCCGACTCACCCTTCGCGCAATCGCGACTTTTTTGGCCGAGGCAAATCCCTTCCCTCGGCGTGAACACGTCACGTCTTCCGCCCAGACAAAAGCCGTTGCGAGCACGATGGCCAACGGCGCGCTCAGAGCGATGGCGAACGACGTATTCCGAGTGAGCCATTGGAGCGCCGATTGCGGCACGTCTAATCCAAAAACGGATGGGGGAGCGGCGAAGGGAACGTTCCACGCCGCCAAGGACAGGCTGATCGCCGCAAAGAGATGGGCGCACACCCCGAGAAGGCGAGGCGGCCAGTAGAGCCAACGCTCATCGCCTCTGAGAACATGCCTGTTTGGGCTTGTCTTTGAAAGTTGCGAGGGATGCGAAGGAGCAACGCCGAGGACGCCATTCTCGAGGTGGCGGTGAATCCCGAGCCTTGCTGAGTGCCACGTATTCGCGGCCCAATAAACAAGCGCGACGAACAGAAAAACGATCGGCGGGAGATCGTGCTGGCCAAGCAAGCTATGACCAAGCTCGCGGCCCTGATCGTTGAAGAACAGAAGATAGCCCGCCGCTGCGAGGATGACGACCGGCCGCCACATGGCGGCAAGCGCCTTCAGGAAGTCCTGGGCGTTCAAGATCGACTTGAGAACGACCGCGCAAAGTGCGCCAGCGCCGAGCCAAACGCCAATCCCGAACGGCCATCCGGTCCAGCTCGTCATATCCGGCTGCAGGCGGAACCAGCCTGTGCTGTCCGCGGGCAAAAAGATCGCGTTGAGAGCCCATGAGCCGAAGCCAATGAACAGCAAGATACCCATGGCCCGCCAGAAGCCCAGGATCTGCAAAATCCGCATTGCCCTCCGACTGAGAGCTTTCGCGCGCCTGGCCAGCGGCGAGTTCGCGATCCGATGCGGCGCGCTTCGAAACAGAGCCTCCGCTTTCTTCCGCAACGGCGCGTTCGTCATGGGACACCCTCCCCGTCAAAGAAATTGTTCAAGGCAATAAATAGCTTGCGCCCCGTTCACGCCTTGCCGCGAGCTATGGGACAATTCCGACGCACGCTGTCCTAGAATGTAAAAAGATGCTGTGATCGCGGTCACACGGATTTCCCTTACGGGCACCGGGCTTCTGCCGCTGCGATCCGATTGCGGAAACAAGCGTGGTGTCGAATTTTAGACATTTTCTTGCGCAAAGCAGAAGCCGGCGCTATCATCGTCGGCGATGACAAACTCGACCGCCCGGAACGGACCACGCCTGTCGACGCGCCCCGCGAGGAAAAGGAGAGAAAAGCCCGTCTGAGACGTGTTGAACACAACCTGAGAACAAAGCCGGGAATTGGCCATAACCCATTGAAAAATCTGGATTCGAAAAAACAAACGTAAGTAAGAGAAAATAAAAGAAAGCAATTTTGCTTACGTTTATTTTCGTTTGCTTGCATTTATTTGCGCGAGCTCGCGCGTCAGGTTGCACTTTCGCCGGCTCGGCGGACCACGAGGCGACCGGTCACCCGCTGAGCACGCTCTCCGCCGGCGTGTAGGCTAGCCCGTGCGCCGCCGCGACCGGCTCGCAGGTCAGCTTGCCGTCGTGCACGTTGAGGCCGGCGCGCAGGTGGGAATCGTCCTTGAGCGCCTTCACCCAGCCCTTGTCGGCGAGCGCGAGAGCGAATGGCAGGGTCGCGTGGTTGAGGGCGAAGGTCGAGGTGCGGGCGACCGCGCCCGGCATGTTGGCGACGCAGTAATGCACGATGCCGTCGACGACATAGGTCGGATGCGAGTGCGTTGTCGGCTTCGAGGTTTCGCAGCAGCCGCCCTGGTCGATGGCGATGTCGACGATGACCGCGCCAGGGCGCATGGTCTTCAGCATATCGCGGGTGATGAGCTTGGGCGCCGCCGCCCCAGGCAGAAGCACCGCGCCGATGACGAGATCGGCGTCCCTCACGAGATCGGCGATCGAGGCGCGGGTGGAATAGACCGTCCGCAAAGCCGAGCCGAACTCGGCCGAGAGACGCTTCAGCGCCTCGTGCGAGCGATCGATCACGGTCACGGAGGCGCCCATGCCGACCGCAATCGTCGCCGCATGGGTGCCCGACACGCCGCCGCCGAGCACAAGCACGTTGGCGGCGGCCACGCCCGGCACGCCGCCGAGCAGCACGCCGCGCCCGCCTTGCGCCTTCTCCAGCGCATGCGCCCCGACTTGCGGCGCGAGGCGCCCTGCAACCTCCGACATCGGCGTCAGCAGCGGCAGGCCGCCATAGGGGCTGGTCACCGTCTCATAGGCGATGCAGGTCGCGCCGGACGCCATAAGATCGCGCGTCTGCTCGAGATCGGGCGCGAGATGCAGGTAGGTGAACAGGATCTGCCCGCGTTTCAGCCGCTTGCGCTCCTCCGCCAGCGGCTCTTTGACCTTCACGATCATCTCCCCTTGCGCGAACACATCGGCGCCCGTCGCGACAATCTTGCCCCCCGCGCGGATGTATTCCTCATCCGGAGATCCGGACCCGAGGCCGGCCGAAACCTCCACGATCACCTGATGGCCGTGATGGACGAGCTCGGCGACAGCGGCCGGGGTCATGCCGACCCGGAACTCGTTGTCCTTGATTTCCTTGGGAACGCCGACGAGCATGGGCCTTGCCTCCGAAGCGCGTTAAGACCGGTTCGATTGAGGTTATCGCAGGAAATCGAAGGTTGGGACACTTTGGCTCTGGGTCTGTCTCTCTGATATAAGCGGGCCTTCGAGTCGCTGCGGCGCGAGGGCCGTAAATCCTCAGGAAGCTCGGAGGGGCATGAGTTCGATCGGACGGCTCAAAGCGTTGGCTCTCGCGGCAGTCGCGGCGCTGGCTTTGGCGTCAGCGGACGCTGGAACTCTCGATCACGTGCGGCAAGACAAGGCGCTGCGCATCGCCTTCCGCGAAGATGCGCCACCGTTCTCATTCACCGACGATTCTGGCCTGCCTGCCGGCTTCATGATCGATCTGTGCGGGTCGGTCGCGAAGCACATCGGCGAGCAGCTCAACATCAGCGATCTCAAGGTCGCTTACGTGCTGGTGACCGCGGCGAACCGCTTCGACGCGATCGAAAACGGCAAGGCCGATCTTCTCTGCGAGCCGACTTCGCAGACCCTCTCCCGTCGCGAACACGTCGATTTCTCGATCCCGACCTTCGTCGATGGGGCGAGCCTGCTCGTAGGCGGCGATGCGCCCAGCGACTTCAGGGCGCTCTCCGGCAAAAAGATTGGCGTTCTGGCCGGCACGACAACCGAGCAGAGCCTGCGCGACACCCTGGCGAGGGCCAACATTGCGGCGGAAGTCGCGCCCGCGAAGACGCATCAGGATGGGCTCGCCATGCTGGATAAGGGAGAGATCGTCGCCTATTTCGCGGATCGGGCGATCCTCTCCTATCTCGCCTCCAAAAGCAGCGACCCGAGCAAGCTCCGCCTCGCCGGCAATTATTTCTCTCTCGAGCCTTATGCTCTGGCGCTGCCGCATGGCGACGAGGATTTCCGGCTTGCAGTCGATCGGGCGCTGAGCCACATCTACCGCTCCGGCGAGATCGCCATCCTGTTCGCTCATACGTTCGGTAATCAGGTGCAGCCAAGCGACGTGTTGAAGACCCTCTATTCAGTTTCGGCTTTGCCCGATTGATGCTGCATCCCAGGGGTCAAAAGGTAGCGCCGTGACCGAGGCCAGGCCGGACATCGCGACAATGCCGTTCGAAGCGGCGCTCGCGGAGCTCGAACAGATCGTCGATCAACTCGAAAAAGGGGCAGTCGCGCTGGACGAATCGATCGAGCTGTACACACGGGGCGAAGCGCTGAAGAAGCGCTGCGACGAGCTTCTCAAGAACGCCGAAATGCGCATCGAGAAGATAACGCTCGCCGCGGATGGCGGGGTCAAGGGCGTGACCCCCCTCGACGACGATTGACCGCACTCGCGCCGCGCAGCGAGTGATCCGCGCCAAACGACGCATCTTGCGAAACGGCTTATTAACGCCTTTCCGCTCAATGTGTTGAACATTCCTTAACTCCTGGCCCGCTTTCCATCGCAAACCGGGACCTCGGGTCTGAGCGCGGAAGCCATGCGTACGATCGCGTTTGTCAGTCAAAAAGGCGGCTCCGGGAAGAGCACGATCGCTTCGTCCCTGGCCGTTACGGCGCATGAAATGAAAGAGGTTGTCTGCGTCATCGACATGGATCCGCAAGGCTCGCTCATGAATTGGGCCAGGATCCGCGCCACCGGCGACATCGAGGTCCTCGCTTCCGGAGCAGCCCGGCTGCCAGCTTTGCTCGCTTCCCTCGCGCGCCGGGGCGTGACGCTTGCGCTCCTCGACACGCCTGGCGCGGAAGGCGCGGCGTCAACGGCTGCGATGCAAGTCGCCGACCTGAATATCGTTCCGTCCCGCCCAAGCCTGTTCGATTTGTGGGCCAGCGCTCGAGCGCGCATGGCGCTCGAGGAGATCGGAGCCAAGTTCGTATTCCTGCTCAACCAATGCCCGCCCGCCCCGCAGACCGCGCGGGTCCAGGACGGCATCGAGGCGCTTGAAGAAATGGGCGGCCTGATCTCCCCGTTGATCCTCGCCCGGGTCGACTACCAGGACGCGGCTCGCCGAGGCCGGGGCGTGACCGAGCTCGATCCATCGGGCGCCGCGGCGCAGGAAATGTGCGGCCTTTGACGCTCCATCACGGCTCGCCTGGCGCCAGCCACAGTTGGACGTTCCGCCCAAAAGGCGGCGTAGGCTCGGGGCGAGCAAGCGCCATTTAAAAGCAGGGCGCTGACGCCAATTCAGCCGAAGGGGCCGATGCATCCATCGCAAAAAACTTTACGGTAGTAACATTCGCGGATAGGTACACGCCCGTCGGTCATTCGGATCGATCTGAAGGCGCAAAAAATCTTGCTGTCGAGAACGCTCAACAGCCTCGCTGTCCTGCTTCCGCCATGCCTTGGCCTTGGGTCAGGAAGGCCTCGGCTTAGCAAGCGGTCGGACGTGAGAATGCGCGTCTATCGGCCTGGCCCGTCCGTGCGTGACGGTGCGTACAAACTGCTGGCCGCAGAGATCGTCTGGTCCTTGTGAACTCCTGGGGCCGCCTTTCGAGGTCGCCGGCCGTCCCATGAAGTTCCTAAAGGACTTGCGCCTTCGCCTGGAATTTGTCGTGGTCTGGCTCGCAATTGTCATTGCGCGCGCCATGCCCTTGCAAGTGGCTTCATGGCTCTCCGGAAAGCTCTGGCGCCTGATCGCTCCGCGCCTCAGCCGACAAAAGCGCGCGCTCGTGAATCTCGAACTCGCCTTCCCTGAAAAGTCGCCGGGTGAACGTAAGGCGATCGCCGCGGCAATGTGGGAAAACCTTGGGCGAACCTTCGCCGAGAGTCTTTGCATCCCGACGGTAATAAAGAGCGATCGCATCGTCTTCGAGCCGGCGGAGAGTTTCGATGCGGCGGCGAGCGGCGCGAAGCCTTTCATCGTCTGCGGGCTTCATTTGGGAAACTGGGAGATTCTGGCGCATGGAGGCCAGCGGCTCGGTATTTCCCTCATCGGCGTCTATCAGCGCCTGTCCAACCCTTATGTCGACGCCTTGACGCGCAGCCTGCGCGAACCGCTCTACAAGGCGGGTCTGACGCCCAAAACTCCGGTGGCCGCGCGCGTACTCCTGGGCGCCATCAAGGACGGCGCCTGCCCCTGCTTCCTAGCCGACTTCAGAGACGACAACGGACCGTTTGTGCCGTTCTTCGGACAGCCCGCGCGCTCAACCGTCTTTCCCGCGCTCCTCGCCCGCAGGACGGGCGTGCCGCTTTACGCCGGCGCCGCGTTCCGCCGTCCGGGCGGACGTTTCAGCATTCGCATCGTGCCTATCGCAATGCCGCACACGAACAACAGCGCGGCGGACGCTCTCGCAGCGACGAAAACGCTGCAACGCCAGTTCGAGGCTTTTATCCGCGACGCGCCCGAGCAATGGATGTGGGCCCACCGGAAGTGGGGCTAGTCGGGCGCCTGCCCTCCCGCCATTTTCAGGCGGACGTTTTGGCGCTTTTTCGGCAATCCCGTTTTAAGCAGCCGCGAATCCTCTCGCCCGGGTATTGAGGTTCATCTTCGCCCCCATTGATCAAGTTGCTGATGGTCTGAGTGAAGGGGTTCGGGTAGGCTTCAACCAAGGCCCAGGCAGGATCATGGTTCTATCGGAGTGCTGACAAATGGAGAAGCCGCGCCTACGAGCGGGTAACATGTCAGATCGGCCCTGCACCGCATGAACTGGCTGCATAAATATGGTATGCTGCTGATCGCCATTGCAATCGCCGCCTACGCGATACACGGTCTCATGGGCGCGGACCTGGCCATGCCCTACAACATACGTGGCTTGGTCAGAGGGACAAGGTTTTTCCATTTGCGCGGGATGTGGGCGATTGGGGGGTCCATTTGCCTTCTGCTCAGCGCCGCAGGTTTCGCCCTTCTGTCTTACGGGAAACTGATCCCGAAACCCGGCACAAAGCCCGGCAGGGAACCCCACCTAAAACTGGCCGGCGCTTTGATCCTCGTCGGCGGCATATTCTTCGCCGGAATGGATGTTTTAGGGAAGTCGTTCGCGCATTCTTCTACGAATGCCGGCATGATCGAAGGAGAGACTCCCCGCCAGTTTCTCGACAGCCACCGTCCCAAATAATCGTGGACCAGGCCGCGCCCGACGAGCGGCCTTCTCCACGGCTCTTACCCCCCGAGTTCAGTGCGGATCGTCTGTCCGCCGCGCTGAATGGTCAAATCCCACAACCGCGCCCGCTCAGCGCAGGCTTTCTCCAGATCGCGCGTCGTTGCGATCTTCGTGCCATTAACGGAGACGATGACATCGCCTTTTTGCACGCCGACTTGCGCGGCAGTTGAATTGTCGCCGACCGTCGTAACCACGACCCCCTGCAAAGCGCCGTCGAGCGACAGCTCCTCGGCGACCGCGGGCGACATGTTCATGACCTGCGCCCCCTCGAAGGGCGAGCGGCTCTTGATGGTCAACGCGTCGCGCGGAGGCACCTCTGGCGCCGCGACGAGTTTGAGCGGCAGACTGAGCGAGCGCCCGCTTCGCAAGATCGAGAGCCGTACCGAGCCGCCCAGGGGCTGAACCGCAAGCCGAAATCCGACGCCCTCGGCGTCGTCAACATTCTGGTCATCGACCGCTGTGATGAGGTCGCCGCGCTTGAGGCCCGCCTCGGCCGCGGGACCGACCGAGGCGACCGTCACGACCAGCGCGCCCGTCGGGCGGTCGATGCCGAGATTGTCGGCGATATCCTTGGTCAAACTCTGGAGGGTAGCGCCGAGCCACGGCCGCTTGACGGTGGCGCCGCCATGCAGCGCAGCGGCGATGACGCTTTTCACCATGTTGACGGGAATAGCGAACCCGATACCGATGCTGCCACCGGAACGGGAGTAGATCGCTGAGTTGATGCCGACCAGCTTGCCGTCAAGATCGACCAGAGCGCCGCCGGAGTTGCCTGGATTGATGGCGGCGTCTGTCTGAATGAAGAAGCCGTAGTCGCTGATCCCCACTTGCGTGCGCGCAAGCGCCGAAACGATGCCTTGGGTCACCGTTTGCCCGACACCAAACGGATCGCCGACGGCGATGACAAAATCGCCGACTTCGAGCGCATCCGAATCGCCAAGTTCGAGCACCGGAAAGTCTTTACCGCCCTTGAGCTTCAGCACGGCAAGATCGGTCCGTGGGTCGCGCAGCACAATCTCAGCGTCAAATTCGCGCCTGTCGGAGAGCGCAACCTTCACCTGCGTCATGTTCGCGATCACATGATAATTGGTGACGATGAGACCTGACCGGTCAACGATGACACCCGATCCAAGCGATTTCGACACTCTGGAATCATCCCCTCCATTGCCGAAAAACTGGCGGAAGATCGGATCGTCGAACATCGGATTGCGCGCCGCCTTCTCTACCCGTGAAGCGTAAACGTTGACGACCGCGGGGGTGACCTTCTTCACCACCGGCGCGAAGGAGAGGCGCACCTGGCCTGGAGTCTGCGGCGCGACTTTGGGCGCTGTCTCGGCGAACGCCGCTCCCCATATGAGCGAGAGGGCGAAAACAAGCGCCAGCCGAATCAAACCGAACCTCCGAGCGTGCTGAGGCCGCTGATATAGGCGCGCCCGCTCGCGCTGCAAACCAGTGGTGAACAACGAAGCCCTGCCTGACCATCTGGCGAGGTGGGCGGCGGTCTCAACCAGGCACATCTAGGGCGGCAAAGGAGTTTTTCCATGTCAGACCAACCCGTCTCTTCCGCCTTGCTCGCCTTGTCGAGGGAGCTTGTCCGACTCATCCGCGACGTCGCGCCGAGCCTTGTTTCGATCCAATCCGGGCGCACACGGTCAACCGGTTTTTCGTGGCGTCCGGGCCTGATCGTCGCGGCCGAAGACGCGCTCCCCGACGATGGCGAACTTTCGATCCTTGCCCATGATGGCGCCTTAAGCTCGGCCCAGATCGTCGGCCGCGATCCGTCGACCGACGTCGCCCTGTTGCGAATCGAACGGGCCGATCTGCCGAAAGCGCCGCCTGCGGCCGCAGCGTCGGCGGGAGCGCTGGCCCTCGTCGCCGGCGCGCGCGAAGGCGCGGCGAACGCGGCGCTGGGCGTCGTGTCATTCGTCGGTCCGCAGTGGCGGAGCCTGCGCGGGGGGCTCATCGACGCGCGCATCGAACTCGACGCCACGCTGGCGCGCGCGAGCGAAGGCGGCCTTGCGCTCGATGCCGCGGGCCAAGCCCTGGGCATGGCTGTCTTTGGCCCTCGGCGGCGTACGCTTGTCATTCCGATGGCGACGATCGACTGCGTCGCCGACGTGCTTGCGACAAAGGGCAGAATCGCGCGCGGCTATCTCGGCCTTGGCCTGCAGCCAGTCAAGCTCGACGGCGGCGGGACCGGGGCGATGGCGATCAGCGTCGACGCCAAGGGACCCGGCGCGGCCGCAGGCGTCCGGCAGGGCGACATTATTGTGGCCTGGAACGGCGAACCGATCCGTGGCGTCCATCAGCTCGTGCGCGCGCTCGGACCTGAAAGCGTCGGCGTAAGCGTCAAGCTGACTTTGCGCCGGGGCGGCGAGCCGATCGAGGCGACCCTGACGATCGGCGAACGGCCCGAGAGCCAATGACCGACGAGCCGCCCGTCGTAGTCGTGGCCATCGAGATCGGCGAGCCGGAACTCGCCGATCGGCTGACGGCGCTTCTGGCGGATATTCCCGGGCTCAGGCTCGCCGCGCCCGGCGAGCCGGCCGACGCGGCGCTTGTCATCCCCGGCGAGCCTGAGCCGGGGCCTGACGTCGGTTTAACGCCGCGCGAACTCGATGTGCTGGCGCTCATAGCTGAGGGCGCCTCGAACAAGGCGATCGCCCGGCGCCTTGCGATTTCGGTCCATACGGTCAAATTTCACATCGCCTCGCTGCTCGACAAACTCGACGCACAGGGACGGGCCGAGGCGGTGGCGCAAGGCTGGGGGCGATTAGGCTTTAGACGATTTTCAGCCGAAGGGACCGAGCGGCGAGACGCCGCAGCTCGGATCCATCGCCTGAGGCCAAGGGCGCTTCGGCTCTAGGGCCCGCAATCCTCCAGCGGCGTCATTTGCTGTCAGGCGGCGAGCTGGCCGACTGCGCTTCGCCGCTGCAATGAGCGGCGAACAGCAGCAACGCCAGCCATTCCGCCGAAGCCGAGCAGCATCATCGCCCAAGTCGCGGGCTCCGGCGTGGCGATCGGGTTCCCGGAAGATAGTGAGTCCACAAGCCGGACATCAGCGAAATATGCGGTTGGCGTCGTGTTGCCGGTAATGGATGAAAGCACGATCGTGATCGGATCGCCGGCGTCCGCGCCGGTCGCGGTGTAGGAAGTCTGAAAATCGTACCAGTTGCCGGTACCCTGCATCTGCGCCCGCGTCAGGCCGTAGGACGGCAGTGGGATTGCTACCGGCGACTGATTGTTCCCAACCATGAGATAGACGGAGGCAAGGTCTTGGCGTCCGTCCGTGCCGAACCCCAAGTCGACGTCGAGCGTGTACGTCACTCCAGCGAGGGCCGTGGTCGAGACCACCTGCGAGATTACCGCGTTGATGGCGCGCTCGACGATGGGTTCCGGCGTCGACGTGCCCGCGATGATCGGAGGGCTGTTGAAGTTGGGCGAATTGCCGCTTTGCACCTGACCGGAGAGAGCGTGAGGAAGGTCGTAAGTCTCCGACGAGGTCCAGCCGACGACGTTGTCGTCCGCAAACCTGCAGGTGCCCCCGCAGGAAAAATACAAGTATGGGTTGGGTGTGCCGGGACCGACCATAATCCCATTGAAGAGCGTTGGGCCGGCCGGGAACTGGTCGAAGTGGGGATCGACAACGGGAATGATGTTGGCCTTGGCGCTTGCGCCCAGCGCCGCCATACCGGCGGCGCAAAA
>DATDHT010000040.1:0-4779 GCA_036521435.1 Roseiarcus sp. | reverse complement strand
CCGCTCTTCTTGGCCGCCTTGGCGAGGCCCTTCTTGCGCAGCCAATCGATCGCCGCCTCGATATCGCCGTCGGTCTCGCTCAGCGCATTCTTGCAATCCATCATGCCCGCGCCGGTTTTTTCGCGCAGATCCTTCACCAGTCCGGCGGTAACGGTCGCCATGAACGTCCCTCTTTCGCTCTGTAAGCCGCGCGCGCCGGGTTAACCCTACGCGGCAGCCATCAACTCGCGCGCCTGCTCGCTCCACTTGTCGCGCGCGATGCGGCCATTGAACCTGAGATCGGCGTCGAGCTTCTCGGCTTCCTCCGGCGTCATCGCGGCGAGCTGCCAATAGTGGAACACGCCATGCTCGTTGAGCTTCTTGACGATCTGCGGGCCGACGCCGGTAAGCTTGGCCAGATCGTCGGGGGCGCCACGCGGGGCGGCCAGAAGCTCGAAGCGCTCGGTCAAGGCTTCCGGCTCGGTCGTCGAGGCTTCCGGCTCGGCCGTCTCCGGCAGGGCCTCGGCGACCGGCGCCTCGGCTTCGCCCAGATCGACCCCCTGCGCGCCCTGGCCGCGCGAAATGCCGTCGATCGCCGCGCGAGCGATGAGATCGCAATAGAGCTGGATGGCGCGGCCGGCGTCGTCGTTGGCCGGGACCGGAAAGCTGATGCCGTCCGGATCGCTGTTGGTGTCGAGGATCGCGATCACGGGAATCTTGAGGCGATTGGCCTCCTTGATCGCCAGCGCTTCCTTATTGGTGTCGATGACGAACACCAGATTCGGAACGCCGCCCATGTCCTTGATGCCACCGAGCGCGGTCTCGAGCTTTTCGCGTTCCCGCGACAGCATGAGGCGCTCCTTCTTGGTCAGGCCTTTCGCGCCCTCGCCCAGGAGTTCGTCGACTTTGCGCAGGCGCGAGATCGACGCCGAAATGGTCTTCCAGTTGGTCAGCATCCCGCCGAGCCAGCGCGCGTTGACAAAATATTGCGCCGAGCGCTTGGCGGCGGCCGCGATCTCATCCGACGCCTGGCGCTTGGTGCCGACGAAGAGCACCCGCCCGCCCTTGGCGACGGTGTCGGAGACCGTCTTCAGCGCCTGATGGAGCAGCGGCACCGTCTGGGCGAGGTCAATGATGTGGATCGAGTTGCGCGAGCCGTAGATATAAGGCGCCATCTTCGGGTTCCAGCGATGCGACTGGTGGCCGAAATGCGCGCCCGCCTCGAGCAGCTGGCGCATGGTGAAATCAGGCAAAGCCATGGGATGCTTATCCTTGTCCGGTTGAGCCTCGGCGGATCATGTGAAGCGAAGCGGGCCTCGCCACCGGAGCGGAACCTTGGATCAGGAGCCGCATAAAATCCGCCTGTGGAATGGCGCGGCATATAAGCGAGGGATTCGGGAAACGCAAGCGCGAGTTCGATATGCCTGCCGTCTCGTGGACCGCTATAAACAAGGTGCTGGTCAAAGCCTGTTCCCACAGTTAAGTTACATGTAACTCGCGGAGTATGACGATGTCTTCTCTGCCCAAGCCCTCGCGCGCGAAAGTGCAGGAACATCGTAAGCGCCTCCGTTCGCAAGGCTTGCGTCCGATTCAGATCTGGGTTCCGGACGTGCGCGCGCCCTCCTTCCGTTCGGAAGCACGCCGTCAGGCGCGAGCCGTAGCGACGAGCCAGCTCGCGGGCGAGGATCAGGCGTTCATCGATGCTGTGTCGGAGTTGGCCGAAGCCGGCGGATGAGACGCGGCGACATTTGGGCCGTCGCGGGAAGTCAAGGTTATGCCGGAAAGCCGCGCCCGGTCGTGATCATGCAGGATGATAATTTCGACGCCACAAGCTCGATCACCATATGCGCCTTCACGCGCGACGAGACGGAGGCGCCATTGTTTCGGCTGCCGGTTGACCCAAGTCCGGGCAACGGGCTGCGCACAAAATGCCGAATGATGGTGGATAAGATCACCACCATCCCGAAGTCGAAGGTCGGCGTCCGCGTCGGCCGTCTCTCGGACGAGGACATCCTCCGCCTCAACCGGTCGCTCGCGGTTTTTCTCGGGCTTGCCTCGTCCTCCCGGACCTCTCGACAGTCGCGCGCGGCGCCTCGAACGGTGTCAGGCCGTGGTTGAGGCGTGAGCCGAGTCAAGTCGCCGCAGGCCGTCGTCATACTGTCGCATCCGGCCCTCAACGCTACGGCCGGGCCAACCGGGCTTCCGCAAATTCCGATTGCCTTCACCGCGGCAACCGTGCTTGACGTTTTTCGCGTCCGTTTGGCCGCTTCGATGCGTAGCTTTCGACAGGCGCCAGCCGGAATTCGCCCATGTTCAATTCCCTTGCGTCCGCCGGGCGGCGGGTTCTGCCGAATCAATGGGACCTGATCGCGTTCGCCGCGATCCTTGCGTTTCTGACTGCGATCGCGAAAAGCTATCACGGCATTTCAGCGCCCTTGCAAACGCTGAACGAAAGCCCCGTTTCACTCGACTATTGGCAGCTCCCTTATTACGCGCTGAGAACGACGTTGCGGATGTTCGCCGCGCTCGCCGCTTCGCTCGTTTTCACCTTCACCTACGCCACCCTCGCGGCGAAGAGCCGGCGCGCCGAGATGATCCTGATCCCGGTGCTCGATATTCTGCAGTCGGTGCCGATCCTGGGCTTCCTCTCCTTCACTGTGGCCTTCTTTCTCAACCTGTTCCCCGGCAACACAATGGGGGCGGAGCTCGCGGCCATCTTCGCGATCTTCACCAGCCAGGCCTGGAACATGGCCTTTTCCTTCTACCAGTCGCTGCGCACCGTCCCGCGCGACCTCGACGAAGTGGCGCGCGGCTTCCGCCTGACCGGCTGGCAGAAGTTCTGGCAGCTCGAAGCGCCGTTCGCGATGCCCGGCCTCATCTGGAACACGATGATGTCGATGTCGGGCGGCTGGTTCTTCGTCGTCGCGTCCGAAGCGATCACCGTCGGCAATACGACGATCACGCTGCCGGGAGTGGGATCGTTCATCGCCAAGGCCAACGACGCCGGCGACTGGTCCGCGATCGGCGCGGCGGTGCTGACCATGGGCATCGTCATCCTGCTCTACGATCAACTGCTGTTTCGCCCGATCGTCGCCTGGGCGGCCAAATTCCGTGTCGAGTTGTCGGTCAGCCAGGACGTCGAGTCGTCGTGGGTCTTGAACCTGATCAAGCGCACGCACTGGCTCCGGCTGGGCTTCGCTCCAGTCCTTGGCGCGCTGAGAAGCATAAGCCTGTGGCCGGTGCGGTTCCCGACCCTTGCGCCGGCACAGAAAACGTCAAAAGAGCCGTCGCGGCTTCTCGACGCGATCTGGATCCTCGTCATCGTCGCGGTCGCAGCCTGGGCGGCATGGCTCACCATTTCCTACATCGCGACCGAAATCAGTTGGGGCGAGGTCGGGCATGTCTTCGTTCTGACGTTTTATACGTTCATTCGCGTCGTGCTCCTGATGGCGCTCGCCACCCTTGTCTGGGTTCCGATCAGCGTCTGGATCGGCTTGAGGCCTCGCTGGGCCGAGGCCAGTCAACCGATCGCCCAGTTCCTTGCCGCTTTCCCGGTGAACCTTCTGTTCGGCGCCGCGGTGAGTCTCGTGCTCGCCTACAACCTCAACCCGAATATCTGGCTGAGCTTTCTCATCGTCTTCGGCACGCAATGGTACATCGTCTTCAACACGATCGGCGGCGCGGCCGCGTTTCCCAATGACCTGCGTGAAGCGGTCGCGAACTTTGGCATTCGCGGCCGCAGTTGGTGGTCTCAAGTGATCATTCCCGCCATCGCCCCGTTTTATTTGACCGGCGCCATCACCGCGTCGGGGGGCTCATGGAACGCCTCGATCGTCGCCGAATATGTCAGGTGGAAGGATCACACGGTCGTCGCGCAGGGCGTGGGATCCTATATCGCCGAGGCTACCGACAAGGGCGACTTTCCACGAATTGTGCTGGGCGTCGCGATGATGTCGCTGTTCGTGACGCTTTTCAACCGCCTGTTCTGGCGGCGGCTCTACGGCTATGCGGAACGGCGGCTGCGCCTCTGACGGCTTCGATGATTTAAGGAGTTCGGCCATGTTGGACACCGGTGTCGCCACGATCCTCGACGTCGACAACGTCAGCCAGGTCTTCTCGACCGGTTCGGGCGAAGCGCGGGCGCCGGTCTTGAGCGACGTCTCCATGCGCATGAAGACCGGCGAGATCGTTGCGCTGCTCGGCCGCTCCGGGTCCGGCAAGTCGACTCTCCTGAGGCTCATCGCCGGACTTACGCGACCGACGCAGGGAACGGTGAAGATCGGCGGCGAGCTGGTGGTTGGACCGGCGAAAGAAGTCGCGATGGTGTTTCAGAGCTTCGCGCTTTTTCCCTGGCTCGACGTGCTCGACAATGTCGAGATCGGGCCCCGCTCCAATGGCGTGCCGCTCGACGAGACCCGCAAGCGCGCTTTGAAAGCGATCGACACCATCGGCCTCGACGGATTTGAATCCGCCTACCCCAAGGAGCTATCGGGCGGAATGCGCCAGCGCGTCGGCTTCGCGCGAGCCCTCGTCATGCAGCCGAAGATCCTCTTGATGGACGAGCCGTTCTCCGCACTCGACGTGCTCACCGCCGAAACCTTGCGCACCGACCTGCTCGACCTGTGGCAAGAGGGACGCATACCGATCAAAGCCATCCTCATGGTCACCCATAATATCGAGGAAGCGGTGCTGATGGCCGACCGCATTCTCGTCCTGTCCTCCAATCCCGGCCGCATCGCCTCCGAGATCCCGGTTACCCTTCCCCATCCGCGCGACCGGCTGGACAACGATTTCCGCGCT
>DATDHT010000039.1:0-2610 GCA_036521435.1 Roseiarcus sp. | reverse complement strand
TTTTTTGGGCCGCCTGTTGCTCGGCCATCGCCTTGGCGGCGGGTGGAAAATTCTCCCGCAGCGTGTCATGCTGTTTCTGGACCCCGTCAAGGTCGCCTTTGACCGCCTTGAGTTCCTTGCCCTTCAAAACCGGCCGCGCCGGCTCGGGCGGCGGCTGGAACAGAGGAATATAGTCGGGGTCGGCGCCCGGCCGCGTCTTGTTGACAAAATCAGCCTGCGGCCCGACGTCGGTGGCAAATCCAAACACCTTGAACGCCTGTTTCAAGATGCTGTCTTGGCTCTGCGCATCAACGTCCGAGCCGGAAGCGAAAAGCGCGGCGAGGGCGAGGAGCCCGGCTGATGCGATCCTCCGGACGCCGGGTCCGGCGCGTTCGGCACAAATCGTGCAAAACATTTTTCTGTCCGAAAAGTGTTGTTAGCTTCGCGCACAGGTACTGACCTATTATGACCAAAACGGGACTGACCTCCCGCCCGGACTCGACAGGAAACGCTCGTTATGGCCAAGACCCCAAGCCAGCCAAGGGCGCGCGGCAAGTCCAAGCCGATCAGGGCCGCCGCCGCAAGATCCGCCGGCAGCCGCGCCAAGCGGCAGCCGTCTAGCGACCGATCTTCCCTGGACAGCAAACCGTCACGTACGAAAACCGCCCAGCGGCGAGCCGACCCGCCGGCGTCCAAGGTTGCGGCCGCCCCGACAGCGCGAGCTTCGAAGCCAAAGCAATCGCCTCCTAAGCGTCGCGAGGCTGAAAGGCGACGCCCAAGCGAGATTGAGACCACAGCCGCTCCCACGCAGCCCACTCGCTTGACGGCCCCGGCCGCGCCGCCCAAGCCAACGAGGGACGCTGCGCCGGCGCCTGCTCCCGCCCAAGCGGCCGGCGCGAGCGGCCAATATCCCGCCCCCGATGTGGAGACGCTCGCGCACAACATCGCGCGGGCGATCGAGCACGGCGGCAAGGCGCTGGCCGCTTATCTGGCTCCAAGGCAGAGCGGCGAGATCAAGGTCACGATCGCCGATGATATTGGCGAAATGGTGCGCTCCATCGGCCGTGTCGCCGAATATTACATGAGCGATCCACAGCGGGCGTTCGCGGCGCAAACGGGGCTGACCGAGCAATTTGTCGACCTCTGGGCGTCGACCCTGCAGCGTCTCCAGGGCGAACAGGCGCTGCCGGTCGCCGCGCCCGACGCCACCGACAAGCGCTTCGCCGACGCCGCGTGGCGCGACAATCCCTATTTCGATTTCATCAAGCAGGCCTACGTGCTGACCACGCGCTGGGCCGACGATCTGGTCAAGCGCGCCGACGAGCTCGATCCGCATGATCGGGAGAAGGCGCAGTTCTACCTGCGGCAGGTCACCGCGGCGCTCTCGCCCTCGAACTTCCTCGCCACCAATCCGGAGCTTCTGCGCACGACGCTTGCGGAAAGCGGCGAGAACCTGGTGCGCGGCTTGAAGATGCTGGCCGAGGACATCGATGCGGGCCATGGCAACTTGCGCATTCGCCAGTCGGACGCCCGCGCGTTCAAGCTCGGCGTCAATATGGGGGCGACACCGGGCAAGGTGGTCTTCCGCAACGCGCTGATGGAGCTCATCCAGTACGAGCCGAGCACGCCCGACGTCTATAAGCGCCCTCTGCTCATCGTGCCGCCGTGGATCAACAAGTTCTACATCCTCGACCTCAATCCCGAGAAGTCGTTCATCCGCTGGGCGGTCGCGCAGGGTTTGACCGTGTTCGTCATCTCCTGGGTCAATCCCGACGAACGCCACGCCGACAAGGACTTCGACAGTTATATGCGCGAGGGCGTGCTCACCGCCGTCGACTGCATCGAGCAGGCGACAGGCGAACGCGAAATCACAACGGTCGGCTATTGCGTCGGCGGAACACTGGTCGCCGCTACGCTTGCCTATATGACCGCGGACGACGACAGACGCATCACCAGCGCGACCTTTTTCGCCACCCAGATCGACTTCGCCGACCCCGGCGATCTCAAGGTGTTCGTCGACGCCGAGCAATTGAAGGCGGTCGAGCAACGGATGGCCGAGCGCGGCTATCTGGAAGGCTCGGCGATGGCCAGCGCCTTCAATATGCTGAGGCCGAACGACCTCATCTGGTCCTATTACGTCAACAACTATCTCAAGGGCAAAGAGCCGATGCCGTTCGACTTGCTTGTCTGGAACTCGGACTCGACCCGCATGCCCGCCGCCAACCATAAGTTCTATTTGCGCCACTGCTATTTGCAGAACGATCTGTCGAACGGACGGATGCAGCTCAGCGGGAGGACGCTCGACCTCAGACAAGTGACGATTCCGGTCTATGAATTGGCGACCAAGGAAGACCACATCGCCCCTGCCCGCTCGGCGTTCACAGGCGCCAAATCCTTTGGCGGCCCGGTGCGCTATGTGATGGCGGGTTCCGGCCATATCGCCGGCGTCGTCAATCCGCCGACTAAGGCGAAATACCAGTACTGGTCGGGCGGGCCGCCTGAGGGCAAGTTCGACGATTGGGTCGCGAAGGCGAAGGAGACGCCCGGCTCATGGTGGCCCGACTGGCTCGCCTGGCTGACGGCGCAGGCGCCCGAGAAAGTCCCCGCCCGCAAGCCAGGCGAGGGCAAGCT
>DATDHT010000038.1:0-22862 GCA_036521435.1 Roseiarcus sp. | reverse complement strand
GACCAGCTTTTGAGCCAGGTCGAACGCCGCGTTCACATTGCGCTCGGTGTAGGACAGCACGTGAGCGCCAACCGATTTCGCGCCGCCCTGTGACGTTGCGGCCGCTTCACCAGCGACGCCGCTCGCGCGCTGAGCGACCGTTAGAAAGCCCTCGAACGCCTTGCGCGCCTGCTCGACGCTGCGCTCGGCGAAGTCGCGCATTTCGTTGGGAACCTCAAACGGGGAATTGGGCATCCTATTTCCTCTCGGTGGCAGCCACGAATCGGCGCCCGCTGTTTGAAGCCCCTATAGTCCGGTTTTTGCTGCAGTGCAACATAAATTTGGCGGCGCAAGAGATTTTAACCCTGAAAACAATGAGAGCCGCTAACGCCGTGGCGAAAATTCAACGAGCGCGTTAAGCTTTCGCTAACGATAAAGCCCGAATCGTCGGTACGCGACTGCGCCGACCCGATGTCCATCCACGAGCGCCGACTTTGACCCACTCGCCGCCATCGTCCCCCGCCGACCTCACGGCGCTATCGCGCGAACAAGCCGCCACGGCCTTCGATCGACATGACGCGCCAGAAGAGTGGCTGAAAGACAAGGCGCGGCTCGCGATCCTGTCGCCGCCCGGCTTTCTCGCGAGCGCGAGCCCGGCCATGCTCGCTTTGTTCGGCGCCAAGGACCGCGAGGCGCTTGAGGCGTGGCTGGTGCACGGCGATGGACCGTCGGCGCGCCGCTTGCGGCGCCTGGCGGCGACCCTTCCTTTTGGCGAGGCGCCGCGTCTCGAGCAGATGCGCTTCGTCGTCGACCGGCGGCTGGCCAGCGTCAACGTGCACTGCGCCCGCATTGCCGGGCCGGGAGGCGCGAGCTGGCTTTTGCTGTCGGTTCCGGCTCTGGGCGTCGCAAGCGACGTTCCGCTCGCCCTTGCCGAGGCGCGCGAAGCGCCGCAGCCGGAAGATGTCTCGCTGCCGGATTTGAGAGAAAAGCCGGCGCCGCATGGGACCGGTACGCCGTCGCCGAACTCGCGCTTCCTCTGGACCCTCGACGAGGGGGGCCGCTTTGGCGCGCCGCATCCTGTACTCGTCGCCGCAGTTGGGACCAACGCGCCCGATCGCGGCGAGTCGATCGAGGCGTTCTTTCGCCGCGTGGGATTGGACCGCGACGAACTCATCCGCGTGGTTGGCGAGCGCCAAACCTTTTCCCACGTCAGTCTTGAATGGCCGCTTTCGGGGCTCGACCGGCGCCGGCTGATCGCGCTGTCCGCCGCGCCGATGTTTGGCCGTCATCGCGAATTTTTGGGCTATCGCGGCTTTGGCGTGCTGGGCGAGGAAATCGCGGCCGCCGCTGTCTCCGACGGCAATCTGTCGGCGGAGCTTGCGGAAGACCATCGATCCGCGCTGCCGGGGGCGCTCGAACACGAGCCGTCGCGGCCCACAAGCGAGGTTGAAGCCGAGGTCCGGGCGGCCGAAGGCGCTGCGGGGCCGGTCGAACCGAGTGTGGAATTTGCGCGAACGGACGACGCGCCTCAGTCTTCCCTCGAAGCGAACGGAACTGGCGCCGCCTTCACCAAGGCGTTCGAACAACCCTCGTGGCCGACGAGGGAGCTTGAAGCCGACGCCCAGGCGCCTGAAACCGTCGGGGAGCCGGTCGAACCGAATCTCGAGCTTGCAGCAGCCCATGCTCCCGACGTTCCGCACCCTGAGGTTTCGCCCGAGGCCGAAGGAACCGAGTCCGCTTTGGCCCTCACCGAGGCGAGCGACTCCGACGCGCCCGTAGTGCAGGCTGAGCAGCCGGATCTCACCGAGCGCTCTGCGCCGAGCGATCCTCAGCCGTCGCCGCCTGAGCGCACCGCCGCGATTTACGTTCTGCGCCATCCGGCGCCCGCAATCTCGTCCAACATCGTTCCGATCCGCCCGGGCGCGCTCGATTCGCTGGCGCGCGAAACGGCGCAGACTTTTCCCGCCGAGAGCGTTGAGCTCAGCCGGAGCGAGCGCGACGCGTTCCGGGAAATCGCCCGCGCCCTGGTCGGCCGTACGCCGGCTTCGCGCGACGATTCCTCGGACGAACGAGCAGGCCCGGACAATCTGGGGGAACTTCGACACGATACAAGCGCAGAGCAGCCGACGGACCGGCAGGGCGACGCTGTGGCGGCGCGCGGCGCCCCTGATGACGAAGTTCGGCGCAACGCCGGCGCGGTTCTGGACCGCCTCCCGGTTGGCGCCCTGGTCGCCCGCGACGGGCAGGCGCTCTACGCCAATCGGACGCTGCTCGAGCTCATCGGTTATCGCGATTTCGCAGAATTTCAGGCGGCGAATGCCCTCTCCAAAATGTTCCGTGACCGCGATCCGCAAGCGATGGCGGCCGAAGACGTCGGCGCGGTTGCGATCGTGAGAGCGGACGGGCAGATCTTGTCCGTCGATGGCCATGCGCAGGCGATCAGCTGGGACGGCGCCCCCGCGACGCTAATCGCGCTTCGCCGCTCGCTGGAAGCGGAACTGCGCGCGAGAATGCGCGCCGCTGAGAACGAAGTCACGATCCCTAGCGCTTTGGCGAGCGGCGACCTTCAGGCCATGCTCGATTGCGCGAGCGACGGCGCCATCACGCTCGATCTGGCCGGCCGCATCCTGTCCTTGAACGCGCCCGCCGAGCGCCTGTTCGGCTACCATCAGAACGAGATCGCCGGCGAGAGCCTCTTGATGCTGCTTGCGCCGCAGAGCCATCCCGAGGCGACGGCAAGGCTTGAATCTTTGAGTCAAGGCGGCGAGGTCGAAGCGATCTTTCGTCCGTTGCAGGTGGTCGGGCGCGACCGCAGCGGCGCTTCGATCCCGTTGGCGCTGACCCTGGGGCGCATCGGTCCGAGCGAAGCGCCCGAGTTTTGCGCTCTCGTGCGCGACCTCAGCCGCGAGCGCGACACCGAACGGCGCCTGATCGCCGCGCGCGAGGCCGCCGAGGCCGCAAGCGCCGCGAAAACGGATTTTCTCGCCCAGGTCAGCCATGAGATCCGTACGCCGCTGCACGCGATTCTGGGCTTTTCCGAAGTGATGATGGAAGAGCGTTTCGGCCCCATCGGCAACGAGCGTTACAAGGACTACATCAAGGACATCCACGCGTCCGGCAGCCATGTGATGAGTCTCGCCGACGACCTGCTTGATCTCAGCAAGATCGAAGCGGGCAAGCTCGAACTCGCTTTCGCTTCCGTCGACGCCAACAGCGTCATTCGCGAATGCGTGTCGCTGATGCAGCCGCAGGCCGCGCGCGAGCGGGTCATCATGCGCGTTTCGCTCCACGACCGGCTGCCTCGCGTGATGGTCGACGAGCGCTCGCTCAAGCAGATCATGCTGAACCTGATGTCGAACGCGGTGAAGTTCAACGAGCCCGGCGGGCAGGTGATCGTCTCGACCGCGGTCGATGGCGCCGGCCAGGCGGTGATCCGCGTGCGCGACACCGGCGTCGGCATGAACGAGAATGAAGTGGGCCTCGCGCTGACGCCATTCAGCCAGGTCGGCAAGGCCGGAAACAAGGGCGGCGCCGGCCTCGGCCTGCCGCTGACCAAGGCGCTGGTCGAAGCCAACAAGGCCGAGTTTTCGATCAAGAGCCGCCGCGAGCAAGGCACCCTGATCGAGATCGCCTTCCCCAACATCCAGGCGGCGCAATAGGCGGCTGTCCGCCTTCGGGCAGCCGCCAGAGGGCGCTCGCGTCGCGCGGAGCAAGCCGCTCGAAGGCCGTCTTGGCCGAGCGTATTCGGCGCCTCGTTTGGCGTAGCCGCCATTTTACCGGCGCCCCCTAACGTTGTCAGTGCCTTACGACCCCGTTTAGTTTCGCGCTCAAAATCGCGCGCGTTTGGCCCTGGCGCGACCGGGCGCAGAGGCCCATCCGATCTTGCCGTTGGCTTCCTCTGATGATATCATTGCTATCATCAGAGCCTGGAGCCGCAGATATGCCCGATCTCCTGGTGCGCGGAGTGGATGAGGCGATCGTCCGGGCGCTCAAGCAGCGCGCTGGAGCGCATGGCCGCAGCGCCGAAGCGGAACATCGCGAAATTCTAAACGCCGCGCTCGCGCGTCCTGGTCGACGGACCTTTGCACAGGTCCTGGCGTCCATGCCCGATGTGGGCCTCGATGCGGATTTCGAGCGGGCCCAGGCGACCGAACCCTCTCCGCATGTATTTGATTGACACCAATGTGATCAGCGAGGCGCGAAAGCAAGCGAAGGCGAATCGCGGCGTCATTGCTTTTTTTGAGACCCTTGCCGCTTCGAGCGAGCTGGCGTTTCTTTCCGCCATTTCGGTGGGCGAGTTGCGCCGCGGCGTGGAGCTCGTGCGTCACCGCGGCGACGTCGATCAGACACGGCGCCTCGAGGCATGGCTGGCGATGGCCATCGAGTCGTTTGGTCAGCGCATTCTCGCCTTCGACGCGGACGCCGCGCAGGTCTGGGGCTATCTGCGATTCCGAGACCCCGCCCACGCGATCGACAAGCAAATCGCCGCCATCGCGCTCGTCAACGACCTCACGCTCGTGACCCGCAATGTTGATGATTTCGCGGGCTGGGGAGTCAAGCTGGCGAACCCTTTTCAGTAAGGTGTCAATTCAGACGATCCCGCCTGCTTCGTCTCCGAGAGGACGCGCGGCGGATCGTCGTCAAATGAATCGCCGCAAGCCCTCATCCGGCCGGCTACCGCCGGCCACCTTCTCCCCGGGGGAGAAGGGTTTCGGTGCTCCCCCTCTCCCTCGGGGAGAGGGCTGGGGTGAGGGCATCTGGTTCTACGCAAGCCGCGCCCGTAGTCGTGGCGCGGCGAAATCCAAGGCCATCCGCACTTTGAGCGGCGTCAATCCCTGGGGTCCATGGATGAGGCGGACCGGCGAGGGCGCGGGCTCGTATTGGCCAAGGACAATCTGAATTCGGCCGTCAAGAACGGCCTGCGCCACCTGATAGGAGAGGACGCGCGTCACGCCGAGGCCGGCGGCGGCTCCATCGATCGCCGCTTCGGCGGTGTTGACGGTAAGGCGCGGGCGCATGGCCACGCGCTTTTCGCGCTTCGACTTCGGGTCGCGGAAGATCCAATGCGGCGCCGGCGAGAACGGATCGAACGTCACCGCGGCCAGCGCCGACAGGTCTTCCGGCTTTTGCGGGACGCCGTGCGCGGCGAAATAGGAGGGGCTGCCGCACACCACTCTGCGCACCGCGCCGACCTGAGTGCCAACCAAAGCGCTATCCGCGAGCGCGCCGATGCGCACGGCAATGTCGATGTGGTCGTCGATCAGGTCGAGATTGCGGTCGGCGAGGACAAGCCGGACATTGATCTCGGGCCATTGGCTAAGAAACTCGGCGATGACCGGCAGGACGTGCAGCCGGCCGAAGACCACGGGCGCGGTGATGACGAGGTCGCCTCGCGGCGCGGCATGTTCACCCGACGCCGCGCGCTCAGCCTCGCTCACCTCGTCGAGGATGCGCTTCGCCGCGGCGAGATAGGCCGTCCCTGAGTCGGTCAGAGCCAGCTTGCGGGTCGACCGGACAAGGAGCCGCGTGTTCAGATGCGCTTCGAGGTCGGAAATCTTGCGGCTGACCGTCGGCAGCGGCACGCCAAGCTTGCGGCTGGCGGCGGACAGGCTCCCGGCCTCCACGACCGACAGTAAAAGCGACATCGTTTCGAGGCGGTCCATATTCCAATATCTGAAAGAGTGTCTTCCAACAATGCCAGATTATTGAGTGAACTGAAAGCCACTAAATCCCTTGCTACGGCCGGATTCCGGCCGCTCCAAGCAGGTGGCGATCATGCCCTACGGATTCCTCGACATCGCTTCGACGCCCGGCGTTCGCGCCGCGCAGGAAGGCAATGGCAGCGGCGAATATTGGTCGAACTTCAGCGGCGACAGACGATCCGACCGCTTCACTCCCGCGGAGGCGGCGTTCATCGCCGAGCGCGACAGCTTTTATATGGCGACCGTCTCTGAGAGCGGCTGGCCCTATGTGCAGCATCGCGGCGGCCCGCCCGGCTTTATCCGCATTCTCGACGAGAGGACGCTGGCGATTCCCGACTTTCGCGGCAACCGCCAGTACATCAGCACCGGCAATCTCGCGACAGATGACCGCGCGGCGCTGATCCTGATGGACTATCCCCACCGGCGACGCCTCAAGCTTTATGCGCATGTCGAGGCGAGGGATCTCACCGCCGATCAAGAGCTGGCGGCGAAGCTCACGCTGCCTGACTATAAAGCAAAGGTCGAGCGCGCCCTCATCATCCATCTCGCCGCGTTCGACTGGAACTGTCCGCAGCACATCGTTCCGCGTTTCAGCGAAGCCGAGCTCGAGCCCGCGCTGGCGCCATTTCGCGCGCGGCTGGAAGCGCTGGAAGAGGAAAATAAAAAGTTGCGCGACGAACTGGCGGCGAAGTCAGTCGCTCGTGAGGCCGGGAATGGCGACGCCGAACGCCTGAGCCAGGAGAACGGCGTTCAAAGCTAGGATGACCAGCGCCGCAGAGCAGGCCGCGGCATTGGTCAGGCGGCTGTTGGCGAAGGCGCCCATGATGTCCTTGCGGCTCGTGAAGATGAGGAGCGCGATGACCGGAGCCGGCAGGGCGATGCTGAGCACCACCTGGCTCATGATGAGCGCGTGGGTCGAATTGACCCCGAGCCAGACGACGACGAATGCCGGAATCATCGTCACCAGGCGGCGAACGATGATGGGCACGCGGACGCGAAGGAAGCCCTGCATGATCATCTGGCCGGCCATGGTGCCGACCGTCGAGCTCGCCAGTCCCGACGCCAGAAGCGCTGTCAGAAAGGCGCCTGCGGCGGCGGGGCCGAGCAGCGGCGTCAGCGTCTTATAGGCGGTCTCGATCGCGGCGACGTCGCGGTGGCCGGCGTGAAACGCGCTTGCGGCCATGATGACCATCGCCATGTTGACGAGGCCAGCAATCCCGAGCGCCACGAGGACCTCGATGTTCGAGAATTTCACCAGAAGCCGCCGCTCGCGGTCGTTGCGCCCTGGCGCCCGGTTCTGGGTCAGCCCGGAATGCAGGAAAATTGCGTGCGGCATGATGGTCGCGCCGACGATCCCGACTGCGAGCGTCACCGCGCCGGCGTCCGGCAATCTTGGAACCACGCTGCCGAGCCCCGCCGCGGCCCAATCGACCGGGGCGATGACCATCTCGACGAGATAGCAAAGCGCGATCGCGGCGACGAGCGTGCCGATGATGAGTTCGGTCGGACGAAACCCGCGGCCTTCGAACATCAGAATGCCGTAGGTGAGAAACCCTGTGACGCCCATGCCGGCGAGGAGCGGGATATGCAGCAAGAGCGAAAGACCAATCGCGCCGCCGAGGAATTCGGCGAGGTCGGTCGCCATCGCCGCGATCTCGCTGACGATCCATAAAGCCCATACCACCGGCTTGGGAAAATGCTTGCGGCAAAGTTCGGCCAGATTACGGCCGGTGACGATGCCGAGTTTCGCCGAAAGCGACTGGAACAGCATCGCCGCGACGCTGGCCGTCAGCACCACCCACAGCAGGGCATAGCCGTATCGAGCCCCGGCTCCGATGTTGGTGGCGAAATTGCCCGGGTCCACATAGGCGATCGAAGCGACCACCGCGGGGCCCGCGAACAGGAGCGGGCTGCGCCAACGACCCTTGCCGCCCAAGACCTCGCGAATGCCCGCGACCGTCCGGTCCGTCATGCCTAAGGGCGCGGCTGTCAGGTCCACGCGCGCGACCGCGTCGCTCATCGCCTCATCTCTGGTGCTTCCCGCTTCACTCGCATAATGTAGCCTCAGCTACGTCATAGTCAATAGGCTGCAAATGAGCGCAAAGGCTGGATGAGAACGCGAGAGGCAGACACCGGGTTGCATTTTGCAGCCAAGGCTGCACAGTGAAACAGGGGGCGCGACACCGGCGTGCGGCGGGGTGAGCGAGGGCGATTTGGCGACCACGAAGCGCGGCAAAGAGCCGCCGTCCGCGTCTGCCGGACTGGCGGCCGAGCCCGCGCAAGCCGACCGGTTCTTGAAGGCGCGCTCGGCGCGCTCAGCCTCGCTGCTCGAGGACTATACCGAACTGATCGCGGATCTGATCGCCGCCAACGGCGAAGCGCGCACGACCGACATCGCGCGGCGCATGGGCGTCGCCCACCCCACCGCCAGCAAGACCATCGCTCGCCTGAAGCGCGAAGGGCTGGCCCGCGCCAAGCCCTACCGGGGCATCTTCCTGACCGATGCCGGCGCTGCGATGGCGAAAAGCGCGCGCGAACGCCACCGGCTGGTGGTCGACCTCCTCATCGCCATTGGCGCCCCGCGGGAAGCCGCGGAGGCCGACGCCGAGGGCATCGAGCATTATGTCTCCGCCGCGACGCTCAAGGCCTTCGAGGCTTTCCTGCACGGGCGCGGCGAATCCTGAGCGCGACCCGATTGTGCGCTCGACCGGCGGTGTCGGCGCGCCGCCCTTACGGGGCCCGGGCGCGGGTCCGGGTCCAGTCGAACGACTTGCAGATGAGCCCGCCGAGCACGCAACCGGCGGTAACCAGATGATCGCCGGAGAGTGTCAGCTTCGCCGTGTAGCGCCTGCCATCCTCAGGATTGAACGCCGAGCCGGCCCAGGAATCTTCGCCGTTCGGCCTCATATCGGAAAACAGTTTTTGGCCGATCCTGGCGGCGCCGCCCGATTCCTTCTTCCAGGCCAGAAAGCCGCACATCGCGCTGCCTCCGCAAGCGGAGAAGCGAAGCTTGGCGGACCCGTCGGCCTTCGTCCATACTCCGGTCAGCTCGCTGGCGATCGCAGGCGGCGCTGACGCCGCCAGGACTGCCAGAGCGACGAGCAGTGCGCGCGTCATCGATCTCACCTCGAGAAAAATTGCCCAGGCACGGCAGATAGGACGAGCCGACGAGGAGTCAACGCGACGCCTTGAGCGAATCAACCCACAGCGGCTTATATCCGCTCTGGAGCGCGGCAATAGTCGAGGGCGGCGTCAAGACATCGACGATGGCGTCCGGCTCGAGCGGCGCCGGCGCGCCATAGCCAGCGAAGCTCCATAGCGACAGCGATCCTGATCTGACGGCGGAGGCCCTTCCTCCGCGCGCGATCATCGCGCCGTCCGGCAGGTCGCCGAGCCGCGAGCGCCACAGGCGCTTGCGCTTCTTGTCGACCCGCTCGCGGTGGAGCGCCTCGTCCATCGCCTCCACATGGCTCGGCGCGCCTGGAAAGGCGGCAATGAAGGCTTTCGCCGCCTGCCTGCGGCACTCGAAGCATGGGCGATGGCCGGCGGCGAGCGCGGTCGGCTCGTCGAGGAAAAAGAGCTCCGTGTAGTACCGGCCCCAGACGTCGCGGCGCCGGCCCTTGAATTCGCAAACGCAGATGAGCCAGTGCTTGTTTTTCCACCGGCTGCCGCCCAGCGTCTGATCGTCTCGATGCAGCCGCCCGCCGCGATTGCCCATGAGCCCGCCGTGCTCAGTGACAGCGCGCAATTCGCCGAACGGATCGACGCGATTTTGCAGCGGCCGGGGCGCGTGAGACAGGCTTGGCGGCGACAGGTTGCGCTTCACGAGAGGCAGGTCCACGCTTCAAGGCCTTGGCGTTTCTGGCGGAGGGGACATGGCGCTCGAACTTCGGCCGAATTGCGAATATTGCGACAAGGACCTGCCGCCTGACGCGAGCGAAGCGCGCATCTGCACTTACGAATGCACCTTCTCCGCCGATTGCGTCGAGAAGCGGCTGAGCAACGTCTGCCCCAATTGCGGCGGTGGTTTCATGCCCCGGCCGATTCGGCCAGCGCGGGAATGGCGGCCTGGGCTGTCGCTCGCCAAGCGGCCTGCCTCAACGAAGCGCGTGGGGCTGTCCTATAGCCGCGAGGCGATCGCTCAATTCATCGGAGAGGTCGCGGCAATTCCACCCGAGCGCCGCTAGAGCGATCGTCATTGCGAGCGAAGCGAAGCAATCCAAGGGAACGTAGGGCGCACACGTTCTCTGGAGCGTCGCGTCGCTTCGCTCCTCGCGATGACGATTCCGATGCAGCGCGCCCTAGTCGCGATCTATCGCACCGGCGCCGCTTGCGCGCTCACCTGCGCTTCGCCGACATTGTCGACATTGTAGACGTCGTCGCGGAAATTGGCCGGCCCCTCGCCATTCGACCAGCCGGTCAGATAGACCCAGATCACCGGCACCGCCTTCACGAGGTTGATGTCGTAGCGGGCGCCTTCCTTGATCTTGGCCTGAAGCGCCGCTTTGTCCCAGCCGCCAGCGGATCCGCCACCCGTGCCCTCGAGCAGCCACGCCGCGTAATCGTAAACGCCCTGCACCCGCACGCACCCGTGGCTGAGGAACCGGTAGTCGGCGCCGAACAAGCCCTTCGAGGGCGTGTCGTGCATATAGACGGCGAGCTTGTTGGGCATGCCGATGCGGATCGAGCCGAGCGAATTGCCCGCGCCCGAATCCTGCCGCAGCGTGTAATTGACCGCCCGCTCGGTGCTCCAGTTCACCGATTTCGGATTGATCTCCTTGCCTTGCCCATCGAGAATCCGGATCTTGGCGCGCGTGAGGTAGCCCGGGTCGCGCTGCATCCGGGGAATGATTTCCTTTTTGATGATCGATGTCGGGACCGTCCAGGTCGGGTTGAGATTGACGACCTGGATATGGGCGGAAATCTCGGGCGAGGGATGCTCCGGATCGCCGACGATCGCGACATAGCGGTGAGCGACACGGCCGTTCTCGACCGCCTCGACCGAAGTCGAGGGCAGGTTGACCACCACATAGCGTTCATCGAAGGAGAAATTGAGCCCCGCCAGGCGATTGGCGCTCGAGGCGAGTTCGTTGAAACGCTCCCTCGCCGGAACGTTGATGGCCTTCAGCGTCGCGCCGGAGACGATGCCGGTCTGGCGAAGCCCCATGCGCGCCTGGAAGCGCTTGACGGCCGACGTGAGGCCGCTGTCCCAGGTAGGGCCGCCCGCTGCGCCCGCGTCGCCCTCGATCGTCAGGCGCTTGCGCAATTTGAGGACCGCCGGGCCCTTCGTTCCGGGACCGATCGCGGCGATGTCCGCCGGCCAGCCGCCCGCGTCCACGATCGCCGAATAGCGCTCGGACGCCTTGGCGGTGGCGAAGAAGGTATCGGGCTGAAGGGTTGGACGCGGATCGTCGCTGAGCGCGGTCTCGCGCGGCGGCCGAGGCGGCGCGACTTTCTTCGGCTTTGGCGGCGCCGCGGCGGTCTGCGCGGGAACGGGCGCGGCCGTGGACGGGGAAGCGTTGGGCGCCGAATCAGTCCCCGCAGTCGGCGGCGTCGTCGCCTGGGGCATGAACGGGCTCGCGAGGCTCGATGCCGGTGGGCTTGCCGGCGTGGGCGGCGACGCTGACGTGGTTGTCGCTGCGGGCTGATTCGCTGGCGCCTGAACGGTCGGACTTGCCGGGATCGATACGGGCGGCGGGGGAGACGTTGCCGCGGCGGCGGGGCTCGCCGGAGTGGCCGCGGGCGCCGGGGAAGTCGTCGCGGCAGGCGGCGTCGCCGCGGTTTGCGCCAGCGCGCCCGACATGAGAAGAGGCAGCGCGGTCAACGCGCCTGCAAACAAAACCCGCAGCGTCATGCGACAGGACCCGACACGAGGTGAGACGCGCTTCATGCGCGCCTCAAACGATTCACTATGCACATTAAGGTTACCAATTCCTCGCCGCGGGCAATATCGCGGCATTGGCGCTGGTTTTTTCGCCCATTACGACGCTTGCGCCACAAAAGCAAAGGCCGCCCCGAGGGGCGGCCCTTGGAGAGCGCGAATGCGCTTTTGGCTTTCACTCAATGCCGGGTGAGAGCCGGTTGCTGCGGGACCGCCGGAAGCCGGCGACCCCAAGACCACATACACAGAGCGCCATAAGCGCCCACGCAGACGATTCAGGAGACGCGTAGGTAGCCGCCCCGTAGGGCAACCCGATTGCGAGAGCACCATAGCCTGCCGCGACCGCAATCCGTCGCGGATTACCTGAGCTGATGGACATGTTACCCCCAAGTCCAAACGAGGCCAGTGACGTAGAGTTAAGCGCCAACCATGACGGCACTATGGCATTTGCTGCGATTGCGAATAAAAACTTTCGCGTTGCGGTAAGATACGCACAGCAATTAACATGCCGTTAATTCGCATTGCGGCGCCAGGTCGCAGGAATTCAGCCGACCACGACGATATGCAGTCGTCGGGGCCCATGCGCGCCAAGCAACAACGTCTGCTCGATATCGGCTGATCGCGAAGGCCCGGTTATAAAATTGACCGTGCGCGGCGCTTCGCCCTTGCCGTAAACGCTCCGCACTCTGGCGAACACGCTCTCGTAATCGGCCTCGATCGCCTCGCGCGGCAGGAGGACGATGTGGTTGTCGGGCAGAAAATTGAGAGTCGTCGGATTGTCCGGCCCGGAGACGAGCGCCAGCGTGCCCGTCTCGGCGATTCCGGCGAAAGCAGCCGAGACCGCATTGAGGTCGTGACCGTCCGAGGGGCCGCGGAGGATTTCGAGCGTGGTGTCACTCCACGGCATGTCGGTCAGACGCGGATCGTCGCCCATGCGCAGCGTCGCCGGACAATTGCTTTCGCGTAAATAACGGGCGATTTCCGCCGGCGCGTCCGCCCATTCCTTGACCTCGGTCACGCTCGTCTGCGCCCGCTCCGCCTCGGCTTTGAAAGTCGCGAGCCGGGCCGGGACGTCGCCCTGACCGCGCTTCGGCACGATTCCCGGCGGCGCCTGCTTGAGGCGCGTTTCGACCTCGAACTGGCGCGTCGCTTCGTCGCCGGTTACGCCAAGCGAGCGGCGAATGCTGGCGAACACCGCCGCGCGGGAACTCATCGAACCGCTCCGCTCCGCGATCGCCACTGGCTCTGGAATGTGGCGCCCTCAGGCGCCGCAAGATCGCGATAGCGCGTCCACCCGCCGGCGAAGGGCAGCGAAGCGAAGCGGCCCTTCTTACGGCCGGCGAGATGCATGGCGCGCGCGGCGAGACCGGTCGCCATCCGATAGAGCCCAGGACGGCTGGCGAAGAACGCCCAGAAGCCTAAGCCGTAGCGCATCGGCGCGGGCGACAGGCGGCGCTCGAACTCGCGCTCGCGCCAGTGCCGCATCAGCCCAGGCAACGGGATGCGCACCGGGCACACCTCTTCGCAGCGGCCGCAGAAGGTCGAGGCGTTGGGCAATTGCCCCCCCTCGGCGACGCCAATCAGCGAGGGCGTCAGCACCGCCCCCATCGGTCCCGGATAGACCCAGCCGTAAGCATGGCCGCCGACCGCTTGATAGACCGGGCAATGGTTCATGCAGGCGCCGCAGCGTATGCAGCGCAGCATATCCTGGAACTCGCCGCCGAGCATCGTTGAGCGGCCATTGTCGAGAATGACGACATGATAGGCCCTCGGACCGTCGGGATCGCCCGGCCGGCGAGGCCCGGTCGACAGCGTCGTATAGACCGAGGCGTCCTGGCCGGTCGCCGAGCGCGCCAGCACGCGCAGGAGCTGTGCGGCGTCCTCGAGCGTCGGCACGATCTTTTCGATCGAGGCGATGACGATGTGCGCTCTCGGCAGGATTTGCGTGAGATCGCCATTGCCTTCGTTGGTGACGATGATCGACGTTCCGGTCTCGGCGACGAGAAAGTTCGCGCCCGTTATGCCGACGTCGGCGGCCAGGAATTTGGCCCGCAGCACCTGGCGCGCCTCGGCCAGCAGTTGTTCGGGTTCGGCAAGAGAGCGCTCCGGCAGGAGATCGCCATGCGCCTTGCGAAATTCCTGCTCGATGTCTTTCGCCGTGAGATGGATCGCCGGCGCGATGATATGGGAAGGCGCTTCGTGGCGCAATTGAATGATGTACTCGCCAAGGTCGGTCTCGATCGGCTCGATCCCCGCCCCCTCGAGAGCATGGTTGAGGTCGATCTCCTCGGCGATCATCGACTTGCCCTTGGTGACGCTTTGCGCGCCCATGGACTTGCAGAGGTCGATGATGATCTTGCGCGCCTCCTCGGCGTCCTGCGCGTAGTGGACTTCGCCGCCGCTCGCACGGACCTTTTGCTCGTAGGCCTCGAGATAAAGGTCGAGGTGGGCGAGCGTGTGATCCTTGATCGCGCGCGCGCTATCGCGGAGCGCCTCGAACTCCGGCAGTCTTGCGGCCGCAGCCGCTCGACGGCCGACGAAATTGCGCGAAAACGCCATCGCGCCCTGCAATCGGGCGTCGGTCAGCGCCTCGTGCGCGTTGTCCTTGAATTTGGCCGAGGTCGCGACCCCACTCATCGGGCAGTCTCCGGCTTGCCTTCGCCGATTGCCGGCCCGTCCGCCATTCCTGCCAGAATCTCGGCGACGTGGCGGACCTTGATCGGCGATCCGTCGCGCTGAAGCTTGCCGGCCATGTTCATGAGACATCCGAGATCGCCCGCGAGCACAATATCGGGTTCGACGCTGCGGATGTCGTCGGCCTTGCGCGCCACGATCGCGTTGGAGAGTTCGCCGTATTTGGTCGCGAACAATCCGCCGAAGCCGCAACAGACCTCCGCATCGCTCAATTCGACCAGCTTCAGGCCCTCGACCCCGGCCAGAAGCCGCCGCGGCTGCGTCTTGACCCCGAGTTCGCGCAACCCTGCGCAGGAATCATGATAGGCGACCGTTCCGTCATAGCGCGCCGCGACCTTCTTCACGCCCATGACGTCGACGAGGAAGCTGATCAGTTCGTGCGTTTTTTTGGCGAAAAGCTCGGCCCGTTGCGCGAGCTCCGGTTCGCCCGCGAAAAGTTCGGGATAATGCTTGATCAGCATGCCCCCGCATGAGCCGCTCGGCGCAACGACGTAGTCGCAGTCCTCGAACGCGTCGATCGCCTGCCGCGCCAGCATTTTTGCGCTTCCGCGGTCCCCGGCATTGTACGCCGGCTGACCGCAGCAGGTCTGACTTGGCACGACCACCCTGCAGCCGGCGTCCTCGAGCAGTTTGACAGCCGCGAATCCGACGCTCGGCCTGATGATATCGACGAGACAGGTGACGAACAGTCCGACGCGAGGCTGAGATTTCGGGCCCGGTGAGGCCCCCGTCATATTCATCTGTTCATGAATCCTTGGCCCAAGAGAGCGGCCCACGCTCTTGTCGCTCGGGCTTTGCCTCCTTAAGCTCGCACAATGGCCACGGATATCGCAACCCGCGTCTATAATCACACGTTTCGCATCGATCCGGCGATTCGCACGCTGCTCGATACCGATTTCTACAAGCTTTTGATGCTCCAGATGATCTGGAAGATGCATCCGAAGCGACAGGTCACTTTCCAGCTCATCAATCGGACGACGTCGGTCAGGCTCGCGGATATCGTGGACGAGCGCGAGCTGATCGACCAGCTGGATCACGCACGCAGCCTGCGGCTCGCCAAGAACGAACTGATCTGGCTCGCGGGCAACACTTTCTACGGCACGCGTCATATTTTCGAGCCTGAGTTCATGGAGTGGCTGGCGACGTTCCAGCTCCCCGAATACGAACTGACAAAGCGCGATGGGCAGTACGAGCTGCGCTTCGCCGGGCCCTGGACCGGGACCACGATGTGGGAGATTCCCGCTCTCGCCATCATCAGCGAATTGAGAGCCCGCGCCGCGATGCGCCGCATGAGCCGCTTCGATCTCGACGTGCTGTACGCCCGCGCCAAGGCCAAGCTGTGGTCGAAAGTGGAGCGTCTGCGCATCCTCGAGCGTGAGGAAGGGCCGGCGAAGCTGACGGATTTCGGCACCCGGCGGCGCCACAGCTTTCTCTGGCATCGCTGGTGCGTCGAGGCGATGCAGGAGGGTCTCGGGGATAGTTTCATCGGCACTTCCAACGTCAAACACGCGATGGACACTGGGCTTGAGGCGATCGGCACCAACGCCCACGAATTGCCGATGGTCTATGCCGCGGTCGCCGAGGATGACGACGCGTTGCTCGAGGCGCCTTACACGGTCCTGAAGGACTGGGCCAAGATGTACGGAGGCAACCTGCTGGTTGTTCTGCCGGATTGTTTCGGCACAACGGCGTTCCTCAGCAACGCGCCGGACTGGGTGGCGGACTGGAAAGGCGCGCGACCCGATTCCAAGTCGCCGACCGCGGCCGCGCGGGAGCTGATCGACTGGTGGAAGGAACGAGGACGCGATCCGCGGGATAAGCTCGTCGTGCTGTCCGATGCGATGGATGTCGATTCCATCGAAGAGGCGGTGCGGGCGCTCCGAGGGCAGGTCAATCTATCGTTCGGCTGGGGCACCAATCTGACCAACGACTTCATCGGTTGCGCCCCGGCCGGCGTGGACGGGCAGCTCAAGGCGATCTCGCTGGTCTGCAAAGTCGTGGAGGCGGACGGGCGGCCCGCGGTCAAACTCTCCGACAACCCGAACAAGGTGATGGGGCGACCGGACGAGGTCGAGCGCTATCGCCGGGTGTTCGGACAGGCCGGAATGAGGGCCGCGCCCCTGGCCGTCTAGGGAATCCATCGATTCGCGCTAGCCGCGTCTGCCCGCACGCAGCGCGGATGAAGTTGTTTGCCGCTCCCGTCCGATCGACTATGATCCGATCATGGGCGAACAATTTCCAAAGCTTGATGCGAAGCTTCGCGAATTCATTGGCCAGCAGCGGGTGTTTTTCACCGCGTCGGGGGCGCCCAACGCGCGGATCAACATATCGCCGCGCGGCGTGGAGGCCTTCGCCGTTCTCGACGACAAGACCGTCGTCTATCTGGACCGGACCGGCAGCGGCAACGAAACGGCCGCTCATCTCAAGGCGGACGGCCGGCTCACCATCATGTTCTGCGCTTTCGAAGACTCAGCCAAAATCCTGAGGCTTTACGGCCGCGGCGAAGTCCTGCGACGCGGAAGCGCAGAATACGACGCGCTCCTGACAAATGCATTCGCCGGAGAGGAGCCTATCGGCGCGCGCCAGATGATCCGCCTTCACCTCGACCTTGTGAAGACCTCTTGCGGCTGGGGAATGCCGGTCTACACGTACCGCCGGAGCCGTCCCTCGCTCGACAATTGGGCGCGTTTCCAGGGCGAAGACGGGCTCGAGGCGTACCGGCGCAAGGAAAACATGGTCAGTATCGACGGTCTGCCGACCGGGTGGCTTGACGAAGCGTAGGACGGCTTCGGAGGAGATCGTCGTTTTCGGGTGGGCGCTGGCCTCCGGAGCGACTAAATCATCGTCATCGACTCTGCCAATCTCAGCCGCCGAGAGAATTTCACGGACAAGCCATGCTCGACATTCCTACCCCTCCGGCCGCCGGCGCGGATTACGCCATTGTCAAGCGCGCGATCGAGTTCATCTCCAAGCGCTATCGCGATCAGCCGTCGATCGAGGCGATCGCCGCCCATGTCGGCCTTTCGGCTTCGCACTTCAGCCATGTTTTCAAGCGCTGGGCCGGGCTGACGCCGAAAGCGTTTCTGCAGGCTGTCACCATCGAGCGGGCGCGCGAACTCTTACGCAGCTCGGCGAGCGTGCTCGACGCGGCCTACGCTGTCGGCCTGTCCGGCCCGAGCCGGCTACATGACCTGTTCGTCGCCCACGAGGCGCTCACCCCCGGCGACTATCGTCGCGACGATCTGACGCTGGCTTACGGTTTCCATGCCTCGCCCTTCGGCGAGGCGATCGTGGTTGCCGCGCCGCGTGGCATGGCGGGGCTTGGTTTTGTCGACGATGGAAACCGCGAAGGGGCGCTCACCGACATGGCGCGGCGCTGGCCGCGAGCGCGCCTGATCGAGGATGAGCGCGCGACGGCGCCTTATGCCGCCCGCGCCTTCGATCCTGCCCTCTGGCGGTCCGACACGCCTTTGCGCGTCGTCCTGATCGGCACGGATTTCGAGGTCCGTGTCTGGGAGACGCTGCTCAGCATTCCCTTGGGGCGCGCGACCACCTATTCGGACATCGCCTGCAGAATCGGCAAACCGACAGCCGCACGCGCCGTCGGCGCCGCGGTGGGCAAAAATCCGATCTCGTTCGTCGTGCCCTGTCATCGCGTGCTGGGGCGCTCGGGAGCGCTCACCGGCTACCATTGGGGCCTCGCGCGCAAGCAGGCCATCATCGGCTGGGAAGCGGGGCGGGTGGGCTCGGGCGGGTGAGGCGCTACTTCTGTCAGGCGCCGCTCCCCTCATCCTTAGGAGCCCTGCGCAAGCAGGGCCTCGAAGGATGTTCCAGTGAGCGACGCGATTCAAGCGAAGTCACGCGTCCTTCGAGACGCCCGCTGAGCGGGCTCCTGAGGACGAGGTTGGCAGCCGTCCGCCCTACTTCCGCAACACCTGAACGGCCGGCTTCGCCTCGGGCTCGAATCTCGTCGGGATGCCCGCCGGCGGGGCCGCGGGATAGGCGATGCGCAGGCCGGCCTCCCGCATTCGGCGCAAAACCTCGAAATTGATGTCGCTTCGCGCCCGCTCCGCCTGCTCGATGTCGTCGACGAAGCAGACCAGATTGAACTTGAGCGACCAGTCGCCGAACTCGGCGAAAAGCACGGATGGCCCGGGAATGGCCAGCACCTGCTCTTGCGCCTTGGCCGCGGCGATCATGAGGTCGCGCACTTGGTCGACGTCGCTTTCGTAAGTGACGTTGACCGAAATGATAATCCGACCGACGCGATCGTTGTGGACCCAGTTCTTGACGACGCCGCTGACGAAGTTGGAGTTGGGAACGATCAGACTACCGCGGTCGAAGGTCTCGATCTCGGTCGCGCGGGCGTTGATCGCGCGAACGACCCCCTGATCGGATCCCACCACCACCAGGTCGCCGACGCGGATGCTGCGCTCCCATAACAGGATGAGGCCGGAGACGAAATTGTTGGCGATTGTCTGCAGGCCGAAGCCGATACCGACCGACAAGCCGCCGGCGATCAGCGCGAGTTTCTGAACATCGAGGCCGATCTGGGCCCCTGCCAGCATTGCGGCGACGATGATTCCGATATAGCCAAAAATCGTCCGGACCGAGTTTCTGACGCCGGCGTCCAGACGTGTCTGCGGCAGGAACCGCGAGCTCAGCCAGTTCTGGATCAACCGGGTTAAAAACATCGCGACGGCGAACACGATCGCAGCGCCGATCATCGAGGACAAGGACAAGGTGACGCCGCCCAGCGAAAAGCCGAAATAGGCCGAGCGCAGCGAGCCGAACATGTCCTGCGACTGCACGCCCCAGGGCCTCAGCACCGCCGCGACCGCAACCACAAGCACCACTACACGGGCGATGCCTTGCAGGATGACGGCGATCTGCGCGAGGGCGTTGCGGCGCAGCCCCGCCATCGCCATCAGACGCGCGCCGATTGGCCCGTCCGGCTTTAGGACGGCCTCTGTTCCGCCCTGGGCGATGACGTCGGCGATGAAGAGCCCACTGCCGAGAATGCTGAGGTAAATCGCCTGGTTGAGCAGGAAAGTGGCGAAGGCGACATAGCCGATCAGCGCGGCGACAAAAATCGTCAAGGCGGCGGCCCAGCCGAGCGTTCTCAAGGGGGTCCAGGCGTCGTTTTGCTGCGATCCTTGCGCGCCTGTCCGCTGCGATCCGAGCTGCCGCAGCGCGGTGGCGATCGCGATTGCAGCCGCGAGCGCGCCCACGCCGCGCGCCGCGACCGCGATGTTGAACGAAGCGGCGGCGTCGGCCACAGGCTCGACCAACCGCTCGAGAGCCCAGATCGCCGCAAGCGCCATCGCGAGGCGATAAAGGATTCCCGCCGTCCGATCGCTGACCGGAACGAGCCTCCAGGCTGCACGCCGAGGCGCGAGCATGCCCCGGCCAAGGGCGTTGACGGCGATCAGCACGCGCGCCGCCTCGAAGGCGGCGTCGATGACCCCCTGCATGCTCGGATCGGAGAGATCAAAGGAATCGAGCGCGCCGGCCACCACGCCGAGGCCAGCCAGCGGCAGCACGGCGAAGATCACAAATGTCCAGGCGGCGGCGAGGGCACGTCGCAATCGACTTGGCGTCTTCTCGCCCAGATCCCGATAGACAAATCGACGCGCAATCCAGCCAAGCGGGACGGCGGCCAGCGCCAGCGCGATCACGATCGCGGCCAAGCCGATCTTGGCAAGCAACGGCCGTTCGCCAATGGCGCCAATCCAGTTATCGGTGAGATTGCGGACCACCGCGGCGTCGACCGGGAGTTCCCGTCCGACAGCAGCCCAAAGCTGGGGATTGAGAACGCTGGACGAGCGAGCGAAAGTTCGCTCAGCGAACAGCTGACGCCTCGCCACGCTGATGCGCGTGCTGAGATCGTTGGCTTCCAGCAGCATGGCCCGCGCGGCGCGCAAGTTGGCGTCGAGCCTGTCGTGCCTCTGCTTCTCTTTTTCGAGGTCCTTGGCGGCGACGTCGGTCGTGGGCGCCGGCTGGCCAGATTTGGGCGTGAGCTCGTCGAGGCGTTTCGCCGAGTCCGCGAGGCGCGGCGTCAGCGCAGCGATGGCGCCCTGCAACGCGAGGGCGAGCGCGTCGCTCTGGGCGCGCAGGGTCTGCAAGCCCTTGTCGTCGACGTTTTTGTCCCGAAGCGCGGTTTCGGTCGCGGTCAGCGTCGCCCGCGTCTCATCGAGGTCGAGCCGGTGGGTCTCCTGCGCGGTCGCGCGCCCAAGCGCCGTGAGGAGCAAGGCGAGAACAACCCAGCGCAACAGGCGCAATGCGGATGCAGTCTTCATACCAGGTTGGATGGCCCCCACGTTGATTCGGCGGCGTTCCCTTTGTCATCCGACCATGGCGGCCCTGCGGCGGCAACCGGACGCTGACGGAGCGTTCACCTTGGGGCAAGGTTAGGGGCTGCGCCCAGGCCACGGCTTTGTTAAAGGGACGAAAGACCCATGAGGGCCATCTCGTGACCCAAACGATTCTCGTCGATTCCGCGAGCCAGGCGTCGCGAAGCGGCGGTCCCACCGGCCAAGCGCCGGGCGGCGCCGGCGAACGCGCGCTCGATTGTCTGCTTGCCGCCGGTTTCGAGCGCATCGAGCCGCCGATCCTGCATGCCGCAGCGATCTTTCTCGACATGTCGGGCGAGGAGGTCCGCCGCCGCCTGTTCCTCACCGCCGACGCTGCCGGCGAGGAGCTTTGTCTGAGGCCAGAATATACGATTCCTGTCTGTCGTACCTATCTCGGTTCGGACAAGGCCGGCAAAATCGCCGAATATTCCTACCTCGGCCCGGTTTTTCGCGCTCGCGCAGGCCAAGTCGGCGAGCAGACGCAGACCGGGCTTGAGAGCTTCGGCCGCCCCGACACTGAGGCGGCCGACGCCGAGGTGTTCTCGCTCGCCATGGAGGCGGCGACGGCGGCCGGGGGCGGAGCGCTCGCGGCGCGGCTCGGCGACGCGGGCCTGTTCGACGCCATGCTGGAGGCGCTGAAAATTCCCGAGCCGTGGCGAAGGCGTCTGCGCCGCGGCGTCGCCCGCGGGCGGAGCCTCGAGGCCATTTTCGCTCGGCCTAGCCAGAGCGCGCTCGCGCAAGCCGGCGTGCTGGCGGCGCTGGAGAGCGCCGACCATTCCGGCGCCAAAGCCTTGGTCGAGGACCTGCTCGCGATCGCCGGCATCGACGCGGTCGGGGGCCGCAGCGCCGGCGAGATCGCCGACCGCTTTCTGGAACAGGCCTCGCTGCGGTCGGGTCCGCCGATCGAAACGGAGAAGCGGGCGGTGCTGGACGCATTTTTGGCGATTTCCAGCGATCCCGACCAGGCGGCGGTCGAGCTTCGTCGCCTGACCCAGTCCGCCGGCCTGAACTTAAGTGGCGCGCTCGACGCGTTCGAGCGGCGCAACGGCTTTATCGCCGCTCGTGGCGTCGCGATCGAGGCGACCCGGTTCAACGCCGCCTTCGTGCGCGATTTCGACTATTACACCGGCTTCGTGTTCGAAGCCCACGATCCCCATGTCTCCAGCCCGAAGACCGCGCTCGCCGGCGGCCGTTACGACGGGCTCGCGAGGCGCCTCGGCGCAAACGAGGATATTCCCGCCGTTGGCGCCGCGATCAATCTCGACCGGCTCATGAACGGGGGCGAGCGCTGATGGCCGCCCATCCCGGCAATGGCGCGGAAGCGCCCTTCGTCCTCGCCGTCCCCTCCAAGGGGCGATTGCAGGAGGCAGCCCACGCTTTCTTCGCCCGCGCCGGGCTCGAACTCGTGCAGGGTCGGGGCGCGCGCGACTATCGCGGCGCCATCGCCGGGCTCGCGGGCGTCGAGGTCGCCTATGTCTCGTCGGCCGAGATCGTCGGCCAGCTCGCGGCTGGCGCCGCGCATTTCGGCGTCGCCGGTGAGGATCTGCTGCGCGAGAAAGTTCCGGACGTCGAGGCGCGGCTCGAGCTTTTAAGCCCGCTCGGCTTCGGCCACGCCAATGTCGTGGTCGCGGCGCCCAAGGTGTGGATCGACGTCCGCACCATGGCTGATCTCGACGATGTCGCTTCGGCCTATCGCGCCAGGCGCGGCGAGCGCATGCGGGTCGCGACAAAGTATGTCAATCTCACCCGCCGCTTCTTCGCCGAGCACGGAATCGCCGATTACCGCATTGTCGAGAGTCTCGGCGCGACCGAAGGGGCGCCTGCATCGGGAGCGGCGGAGCTCATCGTCGACATCACCACCACCGGCGCGACGCTTGAAGCCAATGCGCTCAAAATCCTGGACGACGGAACGATCCTGCGCTCGCAGGCGACGCTGATCGCCTCGCTCACCTCCCCGTGGGGGGCGAACGCAAGGCAGGCCGCGCGCGCCATCCTCGCCCGGATCGCCGCGAGCGAGGAAGCGCTGAAATCGCGCGAAGTGCGGGCGCGGCTGCCGAGCCCGGCGCATGTCGTGGTCGAGACGGCGGCCGAGCGCTTCGGCGCGATCTCGGCGACCGGCGAGGACGTCGATTCGCATGGCTTCGTCGCGCTGCATTGCGCGCGCGACAAAGTGGCGGAGCTTGCCGGCTGGCTCCTGGCCAAGGGCGCCGAGCGGGTCAGCGTCGCCGCGCTCGAACAGACTTTCGCCGCCCG
>DATDHT010000037.1:0-27451 GCA_036521435.1 Roseiarcus sp. | reverse complement strand
TCGATGCGCTCGGAACGGCGCCTGAGGGCAGCCTGATCTTTGTCAACCTCGTCGATTTCGACACCGAATGGGGCCATCGCCGCGACGTCCCCGGTTATGCGGCCTGTCTCGAAGCGTTCGATCGACGGCTTGGCGCCATCGAAGCAGCGATGAGGCCAACCGACTATTGCGTTATCACGGCCGACCACGGCAACGATCCGACCTTCCGCGGCTTCGATCACACGCGCGAGCATGTTCCGATTCTCGCCTTCGGCGCCGGCGTTGCCCCCGGCCCGATCGGAGCGCGGTCGAGCCTTGCCGATGTCGCCGAAACGATTGCCGTCACGCTCGGCTTGCCGCGCGGCGCCCATGGGCGCGCGTGGGCCTAATGACTTTTGCGCTCAACGATCAACTCGCTTGCCATTCGTTTGTAGTTGTCGGCCAGACGCTTCCTCGCGTCAGACGCGTTGGCGTGGAAAGCCCGCATTGCGCGCCAGTTCGGAAACCGTCATAACGCCGCCCCGTCCTTCGGTTAGTGGAAACCGGAGATCACGGGTCGGCCGCTAAGACGGCTTACGATTGGCTCGTTAAGTGACGGAGGGGTCGATGTCCGACGCGTTTCAAGATCGCGAAAACACGTTCGAAAAACAATTCGCCCACGACGAGGACCCGCGCTTCAAGGCTGTCGCGCGCCGCAACAAGGCCGTCGCGCTCTGGGTCGCCGGGACGAAGGGGCTGTCTGGGGCTGACGCCGAGACATACGCCAGCGATTTCGTCGGCGCGCAGATCGGCAAAAGCGACGCTGACGTCGAAGCCGCGCTCAAGGCAGATCTCGAGCGGGCCAGTGTCGATCTTTCGGATCACCGACTGCGCAAGAAGATGGACGAGGCGATGGCGGCGGCGGTCGCTTCGGTTAGAGCGGGCAAGTAAGGATAGAACCCTGGTTCACGATCCTGCGGGATGCGCGAGCGGCGCGAAAGCGGCGGCGACCGCCTCGTAGACTTCGCGCTTGAAGGGCACCACGAGCCCTGGTAGACGCTCCAGGCGCTCCCAGCGCCAATCGTCAAATTCGGCATCGTGGGCGCCGCCGGCCGGATGGTGAACGTCGATCTCCTTGTCTGAGCCAACAAACCGGAACAGAAACCACTTCTGGGTCTGCCCGCGGAACCGACCGCCCCACCGCCCGCGCGCGTCTTCCGGCAAATCGTACTTGAGCCACTCTGGCAGCTCTGCGATCAGTTTGGTCGAACTGACGTTGGTCTCTTCCCAAAGCTCGCGCTTCGCGGCTTCGAACGGTTGTTCCCCCGCGTCGATTCCCCCCTGCGGCATCTGCCACGAGCGATGGTCCAAGACTTCGGAGCCGCGTTTGCGCTTGCGATGGCCGATGAACGCGGCGCCAGCGTGATTGACCAGCGCCACCCCGACACATGAGCGATATTGGCGCGCGCTCATGGACTGTGGGACCCGTCCGATTGAGCGGACGGCAAAGAGCCATATGTCGACTTCTCGAGAAGGCGGGTGTCGGGGATGGGGGCCAGCTTGGCGCCCAACACCCGCGCCACATCGATGATAAGGGGCTTCGGTGGACCCCCGGGCCCCCGCGTGATCTTGACCCCGCTCGTCGTTTCCACTTGCGCCACAGAGGCCGCCGGCGTCGTAGTGATTTGACTCACGCTTGCCGTTGCGTCTGGGGCGACGACCTTTCGCGGGGCGGGCAAGACTTCAACTTTCGCCACCGCAAAGGGCTCGCCGTTGAGAGACAAATCTCGTTGCGGAAGCATAGCGAGGCCAGCGGCTATCGCGAGAAGCACGACGCCAATCGCCGCTTCTTTTGCTGGCCGCTTGTGGCGAACGGGCAGTGCAGCTGCGGCGCCGAAAGCAAAACCGAGCGGTTCGTCCAGTTCGTCCCACACTTCAGCCGACGCCCCTCGCCCCGAACGTCTCAGAGTCGCGAATCAACCTTGTCCCAGCCTATTCTCGGTCGCCCGCCCAAGGCCGGCGCTCCTATTCATACCCGATACAGGCGGCGCGAGTCTTCCGTCTCATTTTCACCCCTGATACGAGTGGACGCCGGATTTCAATGATCCACGAGCGCGACCCCACGGTGAAGCATTATCGATGGCCCGCAATCTGATCACCGACGTCGAAGGCGTACTCGTTGGATCGGCCGACGACACGCGGCTTGCTTCAGGCGTCACCGTGGTCTTGTTCGAGGAACCCGCGATCGCATCGATCGCGATGAACGGCGGCGCGCCGGCGTTGCGCGACACGGCTTTGCTCGAGCCGGAAATGACCATCGAGCGCGTCGACGGCTTCGTTCTGTCCGGGGGATCGGCTTTCGGCCTCGATGCGGCGGGCGGCGTGATGACCTACCTGGCCGAGATCGGGCGCGGCTTCGAGCATCGCGGAGCTCGCGTTCCGATTGTGCCTGGCGCAAGCCTGTTCGATCTTCTCAACGGCGGCGATAAGTCTTGGGGCCGTAAGCCTCCTTACTGGGACATGGGCCTCAAAGCCGCGTCGACTGCTGCTGTCGACTTCGCACTTGGGACCGCAGGCGCTGGATTTGGCGCGACGACCTACAATCTGAAAGGCGGACTGGGCTCCGCGAGCGCAGTGACCTCGAGCGGCTTTCACGTCGGCGCACTCGTGGTCGTTAACTCGGTCGGTCGCGCCACGCGGGGCGAAAGCCTACATTTTTGGGCCGCGCCTTACGAACGAGAAGTCGAGTTCGGCGGCCTCGGCTTCGGGCCAAAGGATATCGAGGATCATCTGACGCTTCGGCTCAAGTCCGACACGCCCTCGAGCACCGATCTCATGGTCGTCGCCACCGACGCAGCGTTAAGCACAACGCAGCTCAAGCGCGTTGCAATTATGGCGCAGGACGGCTGCGCGCTCGCACTGCGTCCGGCCCATGCGCCGATGGACAATGATGTTGTCTTTGCAGCGGCGACCGCGCGGGCGAGCGCGGTTCCAGACGTTCGAGACCTGACTGAGATCGGTATGTTGTGTGCCGAATGCGTCGCTCGGTCGATTGCTCGCGGCGTCTACGAGGCGATCCCACTTTCATTCCCGGGCGCGCAGCCCGCGTGGCGGCAGCGGCGGGCGATGAACCCGACCATCGGATGAATCGTGTCGAGCAGGCGCCACTCTTGTGTTGCGCCTCCCGCTCGTCGCTGCTGTGCGCAGCGCCCTCGCGAGCAGGCAACGGGCGCGCCGATGGCGATCGCCGGTACTCGCGGCAGTAAGAGAGGAACGGGCCGTTAGCAATTTCTTGCAGGAAATCAGAAATTGAGTTAGGCTTGCCCCACGAAGATTCCTGCCCTCCGCATTGCCTCGTCCGCCATCTCCTGTTTCGCCACGCCCAGCGCGGAGGAAGCAGCACGAAAAACTTTCGCGCGATTTTTCCCTGTAACCCATTGAAAAGTCTAGATTCGGACGAGAGAATCCAAGGAAATCCAAGGAAATCCAACCCTCAAATTCGGAGTTTTAGCAGCGAAAAGGCGACGACCCAAGAAAAACCAAACTAGGGTCGACCGGGCTGAACGTCACGGCCTCGGGAGCCAACCTGAGCCTATCCAAATGCAGAAGGCTCTAGGACTACCTGTCGCTCGTCAGGGCGGGATGAGTAGACTTGGCCGCTTGAGCTTGGGCGCGCCATTTGTCCGCCTCCCTCCGACTTTGGCGTGAGGCTCTCCGGTGGCGCCCTTGCGATAGCCAAGTCGCTGCCGCGCCAGCGACGACGCCAAGCATCGCGGCGACAATCACGACGACAAAGAGCGGCACGGGGAATGATAGAGCGGCGTTGTCGATCGCAGCAAACGGATCGAACGAAACGATCACGTCATGATGGTTGGCGAAGGCAAAACCGAGAAGGATGACGGCGCAGAGAGCGAGGATGGCGACTTTAAAGAACCGAACCATGCAAGCCTCATCTCCTCGACCTGACGAGCTCTCGCTGGAGCAATGACGGCAAAATTCTAAAGCGAGTCGGCGGAGCGATTGAGGCGCTCGCGCATTTCCTTACCGGTCTTGAAGAACGGCGCCAGTTTCTCGGTCACCGGAACCTTGTCGCCGGTGCGCGGATTGCGGCCCGTGCGGGCCTGGCGTTGTTTGGTCGAGAAAGCGCCAAAGCCGCGCAACTCGACGCGCTCGCCGCGCGCGAGCGCATTTGTGATCTCGCCGAGAATTGCGTCGATGATGTTTTCAATGTCGCGCTGATAAAGATGCGGATTGCGGGCCGCCATGCGCTGGACGAGTTCAGACTTGATCACCGAATGTCCCCAACTCGAAATGCCCCGACGGTCGCCCGACCTTAATGCCCTGAAACGGGGGTCCGCATCAATAGCAAACCGTGTCTTCGTTACGACGCGATGTCGTTCGGCCTTGACTCGATCTCAGCGAAGTGCGCGCCGAACACGTTCAGTCCGAACGGAGAACCTCGTATTGGCCGGTCCGCCGAAACCGCGTCAGATAGGACGGGATGATTGCGTCGGCAGCCTGCGGCAAGATCCCAAGGGCGTTCAGCACCCGTCCCTCCATTTCCGCCTCTGCCGATACGACGTTGTCGGACGCAAGCAAATCGACTTGGTCGCGGGTCGTGGTCAACAATTTGGGAAAAAGCCCGAATGTCGCTTTCGAGCCGAACTGTGTGAAGGACGCGAGCCAACGCGATGGAGCGAGGGGTAGGCCGATAAGCAGACGCCGGCGATCAATTGCGCTCAAGGTGAGTTCGGCCGCTTCGCGGAGAGTCATCGTTCGTGGACCTCCGAGTTCGTACGTCGTGCCGGCCTTCGCTAAACCGGAAAGCGCCGCAGCAACCGCCCGCGCGACGTCGCCGACATAAACCGGCTGCAAACGACTTTCGCCGCCACCCAGCAGGGGCAACGCAGGGAAATGGCAGGCGAGCGCGCCAAAGCGGTTGAAGAAACCATCCTCGGGGCCGAACACGACTGACGGACGCATGACCACCGCATTGGGGAACGCCTCACGCGTCGCCTTCTCGCCGAGCCCCTTGCTTGCGATGTAGGGCGAAGCGGAGTTCGGGTCAGCGCCGATTCCCGAAATATGCACATAGGATGAAACGCCCGCGGCCACTGCCGCTCGGGCTAGCGCGAGGGCGCCCTCGACGTGTACGGCCTTGAAGGTTTGCGCTCCGCTCTCAGCCGTCACGCCCGTCGCGTTGACAGCTGCACTCGCGCCTTCAAGCGCGGCGGCGATTGAATCCGGGAAGCGAAGATTGGCCTGCACCGGCTGGATCTGTCCCACCCCGCCGATCGGTTGCAGGAAAGCAGCGAGATCAGGTCGACGCACGGCCACTCGGACGCGCCATCCGTCGTGGACCAGGGCCCTGACGATGTAGCGTCCAAGGAATCCTGATCCGCCGAATACCGTCGCCAAACGATTGGCTTCCCTGGTGGCTTCGGTCATCGGGTCCTCTCGACGGGCGCGCTGCTTGTTTAGGCGAAGGCCGCCGCGTCTGTATATCGGGAAATGCGGCTGAGGCTCGACAAAATCATGCGTTCGCCTTCTGATGCGCAGCGACGACCAGATCGGCCGCGCGCCCGGAAAGCTCAGCCAAATGATCGAATTTGGTCTCGAATGCGCCGACGCCCGACGTCGCCGAGCGCAATTCGACAATGAGATCGCCGATTTCAGCTTCCGGGATAACCGCCCGCAACGCCTCCCAGCCCGTCCAGCCCTCCCGGCCTTCGAAACCAAGGATCTGGCCGCGTCGGGCGCTGACCAGCGCGCTTGCGCGCGCCAAAGCATCAGTCGGCACATAGACGATCACTGAGAGAATCGGCTCGAGCAGCATCGGGTGCGCCTTAACCAGGGCCTCGTCTAAAGCCAGCTTGGCCGCTGCTCGGAAGGCCATGTCGGAGGAATCGACGGTATGATAGGAGCCGTCGATCAAGGTCACCGAGACATCAACGACCGGAAATCCGAGCGGACCGCGCGCCATCGCGTCGCGCGCGCCAGCTTCGACAGAAGAGAAATACTGCCTCGGCACTGATCCACCATGCACTCGCTCGGCGAAGGCGAAGCCCTCGCCGCGACCGCGCGGGCCGACCTCGACGACCACGTCGCCGAACTGGCCATGGCCGCCGGACTGTTTTTTGTGCCGTCCTCGCACCGTGACCGCATCGCGAATGGATTCCCGGTAGGCGACGGACGGTTTGTGCGATTGGATGGTTACGCCGAAACGGTCGGCGAGCCGCTCGGCGGTCACGCGTAAGTGCATTTCTCCCTGACCGAGCAGCTTCAATTCAGACATCTCGGCGTCTTGGACATAAGAGAGAGCGCGATCCTCTTCGCAGAGTTTGGCCAGCGCGCTCGCAAGCCTAACCTCATCCTTTCTGTCTTTGACGCGGATGGCGATTCCCTGAGTTGCGGGCGGAGCGCCAGCCGTCGGGCCGAGTAACGGAGCGGTTCGCCCGTCAGCGATGCGATCGCCGGTGGCGAGGTCTTCCAATCGCGCGAAAGCGATGGTGTCGCCTTCTTCGGCGCGCGTCAGTTTCGACGACATCGCGCCCATAAGCCGCGCCAATCCGCCGATCCGCTCCTCGACGCCGCGCGAGTTGACGACGGTGGCCCCGTCAGCGAAAGCGCCGCGCAGCACCCGCGCTAGCGACAGCTTGCCCCCATGCGCGGTGTGGACCGTGCGCATGACCTGCGCCAGAGCTGGCCCTTTTTCCTCAATGCCAAGCCGCTTGCGCGTATGGACGACGCCTGGCGACTCGTGCCTCAGCGCCTTGAGAAGTCTGGTGACGCCGTGGCCGCCGATCGCCGAACCCAGGAGAACCGGCACGACCTGGCCATCGCGCAGTTCGCGAGCCAAATCATCGAAGACGAGGTCCTTCGGCGGGTCGATATCGCTGATCAATTGCTCCATCAGCGCGTCGTCATAATCGGCGAGCTTCTCGAGCATGAGATACCGCGCCTGCTTTTCCTCCGGGAGCACGCCCGCCGGCATCTCGATGACGCTCGACGGCGCAGCCTCGCGATAGACGAAGGCCCGCTCGAGCGCCAGATCGACAAATCCAGTGGCGACGCCGTCCTCCCATACCGGAATCTGGCGCAGCAGCAGCGGCGTGCGCGACGACGGTTGAAGCATCTCCAGTGTTTCGCGCAGTCCCCCGTTCGCCTGGTCGATTTTGTTGAGGAAGAGGATGCGCGGCAATCCCAGATCTTCCAGTTCGCGCAAAATGACCTGAAGCGCTGGGATCTTGCGTGGGTCGGCCTCGCATACGACGACGGCGGCGTCGCAAACGGGCAACGCGTAGCGCATGTCATGGATGAATTCGATCGAACCGGGGGAATCGAAGAAGGTAAGCCGGTCCCCGAGGTAGTCGACGCTGGCGACGTTGGGCTCGACGCTCATCGCGTGGCTGCGCGCCTCCGAGCTTGAGTCTCCGACCGTGGTGCCTTCCCGGACAGACCCTTGCCGCGCCACGGCGCCGCCACGCGCCAATATCCCCTCGAGAAGGCTGGTCTTACCTCTCTGAAACGGCCCAACGATCGCCACAAGACGGGGACCGGCGACCCGGTTCTCGTGATTGGCTGTGTTCATGTCGGCCTCCCTTAAGCGTTACGCCACGCGGCGAGGCGTTGCGCGCTCACCGTCGCGAGGCGATCGACTCCCTAGACCCCAGCGTCCCTCGGACGCGGTTTTCTCAGTTTCTACCGCACCTTGGTCTTGGCGCCGGCCTTGTCGACCGCTACGGATCTGCTGTCGTGTGACGGTATGGTCGCAAGAACAGGCCCGGCGCGCAAGATGGTTGGCGGTCGGAAAGCAAAGCCCCGCCGCTCTCGCATTCGCCGCCAGCGTCTTGTATGAGGCCCAGCCGCTTGCTGGCGAGGTTTGAAGGTTTATGAGGCAAGGCCAATCGATCGACGCTGGACAGGCGACGGCGGCGCTTACCGCGCGTTCGGTCGTGCTTGTCGGCATGATGGGAGCCGGAAAGACCTCGGTTGGAAAACGGCTTGCGGCAAAGCTTGGGCTGCCATTCGTCGACGCCGATGCGGAGATCGAAGCGGGCGCTCAACTGACGATTTCCGAGATCTTCGAGCGTTTCGGCGAGGCTTATTTCCGCGAAGGCGAGCGCAAGGTGATCGCGCGCTTGCTCACAAGCGGGCCAATGGTGCTGGCGACGGGCGGCGGCGCGTTCATGAACGCGACCACGCGCGAAAATATCGCAAGGCATGGCGTCTCGATCTGGTTGAAGCCCGGCTTTGACATTCTGCTTGCTCGGGTACGGAAGAAATCCAATCGGCCGCTATTGAAAACGGCGAATCCGGAAGAGACGCTGCGTCGGCTGCTCGAAGAGCGGTCGCCGATCTATGCGCTGGCCGATTTCACCATCGAGTCGCTGGACGCCGCGCACGATTCCGTCGTCGAGGCCATCCTCCAGCGCCTCCATGCGGAGCCCGGCAATGACGCTCGAGCGCCATCCCAAGCAACGCGCCGCGTGGAGGTTCCGCTCGGCGCGCGCGCCTATTCGATTTTGATCGGACCGAGTCTCCTCGACGACGCGGGCGCCGAAATCGCCAGGATCGCCCCGGGCGTCAATTGCGCCGTGGTGACCGACGCGCGGGTCGCGCCGCTCTATCTCGATCGGCTTGTGGCAAGCCTGGATCAAGCCGGTTTGCGCTCCACCTCGATCGTCTGCCCACCGGGGGAGGGCGCGAAGTCCTATTCCGAGTTCGCCCGCGTCGGCGACGCGCTGATCGAGGCGCGCATCGAGCGCAGAGACATTGTCATTGCGCTTGGGGGAGGGGTGGTCGGCGATCTTGCCGGCTTCTGCGCCGCAACATTGCGTCGGGGCGTGCGACTGGTGCAGATCCCGACGACCCTGCTGGCTCAGGTCGACTCAAGCGTGGGCGGCAAGACGGGGATCAATTCGCGGCATGGAAAGAATCTCATCGGCGCGTTTCATCAGCCATCGCTGGTGCTGGCCGACACCACATGCCTCAATTCGCTCAGCGAGCGCGATTTCCGCGCGGGCTTCGCCGAGGTTGTCAAATACGGACTGATCGGCGACCGCCGCTTTTTCGAGTTTTTGGAATCGAATTGGCGCGACCTGTTCGCCGGCGGGCCATCCCGGGCCGAAGCGATCGCGATCAGCTGCGCAGCCAAGGCGCGCGTCGTCGCCGCCGATGAGACGGAACAGGGAGAGCGCGCGCTGCTCAACCTTGGGCACACTTTTGGCCACGCTTTGGAGAAGCTGACCGATTATGATCCGGCGCGCCTCGTGCATGGCGAGGGCGTCGCCATCGGCATGGCGCTGGCGTTTCGTTTCTCCCGTGACCTGGGTCTGTGCTCCGGGCAGGACGCCGGGCGTGTCGAGGCGCATCTGAAGGCCGTCGGCCTTCCGACCCGCATCGGCGACGTTCCTGATTTTAAGACGGATTCTGGAAGTCTGTTGGCTGCAATGCGTCAGGACAAGAAGGTCGAGCGCGGCAAACTGACCTTCATCCTCGTCAAAGGCATCGGCGAGAGTTTCATCGCCCGCGATGTTGAGGAAGCGAGCGTCTCAGCCTTCCTGGCGCGCGAACTGGCTCCTTGAGCTGAACGATCCGAGGCGCATTACGTCCGAATGCGGCGCCCGTGTTAGAACCATTCGATGCCCTATACCCTCGACATTGTCGTCATCATCCTGAGCGTCGCCGCCGCCGCGTTCTTCGCCTGCGCCGAGACTGCCCTGACGGCAGCCTCGCGCGCCCGGATGCATGCGCTCGAAACCGCGGGCGACCAACGAGCGAAATTGGTCACCCATCTCATCGGGGCGCGCGGTCGGCTCATCAGCGCCATGCTGCTCGGCGGGCAACTCGTCACCATCGGCTCGTCGGCGATCGCGACGAGCGTCCTGCTTGGGGTCTTCGGCGAGCGAGGGGTGTGGGCCGCGACTGCGATCATGACCACGCTGATCGTTGTTTTCGGCGAGGTGATGCCGAAGACGGTCGCGATTGCCTATCCCGATCGCGTGTCGCTGCTTATCGCTCCGCTGGTGTCGTTCTTCGTCACCGTCTTCGGTCCGATCGTGAGCGCGGTCGAGATATTCGTGCGCGGCGTCCTGCGCCTAGGCGGCGTCTCGCTCGGCCATCACGACCCCGGCGTCTCTGGCCATGAAGAACTCATGGGTGCGGTCGACATCCTCCATCGCGAAGGCGAAGTCGAGCGCGACGAACGCGACATGTTCGGCGGTCTTCTGGAATTGTCTGAGATCCCAGTCTCGGACGTGATGGTTCATCGCACCAAAATGCGGCTCATCGACGCCGATCTGCCGCCAGAGGAGCTGGTGCGCGAGGTGATCGCTTCTCCCTATACCCGAATGCCTCTCTGGCGCGGAGAGCCGGACAATATCATCGGCGTCCTACACGCCAAGGATCTACTCAGGGCGTATGTCGCGGCTGGTGGAGACGCCGGCAAACTGAGTATTGCCGATCTCACACTGGAGCCGTGGTTCATCCCTGAGTCGACCACGCTGCGTGACCAGCTCCAGGAGTTCTTGCGCCGAAAGACCCATTCGGCGCTCGTCGTTGACGAGTACGGCGTCGTGCAGGGGCTGATCACGCTTGAAGACATCATCGAGGAGATCGTCGGCGATATTCGCGACGAGCACGACGTTGCGGTGCAGGGCGTGCGCAAACAGCGCGACGGCTCGGTCGTGGTCGACGGATCCGCCACGATCCGTGAGCTCAATCGCGCGGAGGGCTGGAATTTGCCTGACGACGAAGCCGCGACGGTGGCCGGCCTCGTGATTCACGAGGCGCGCTCGATTCCCGAGCCGCGTCAGACCTTCAGCTTTCATGGCTTCCGCTTCGAAGTGCTGCGCAAGCAGCGCAATCGGATCGCCGCACTCAGAATCACCCCCCTCGCCTCTCGCATGGGGGAGTCCCGGGTGGTCGGCCAGGACGGAGAAGCGGCGCGTCACGACTGAGGCACGGGTCTATCGAGACCGCGCGGCCGCAGGAATCGTTGCTGGTTTAGCACATGTACCTATATAAGCGCCGGTGTATCGGCCAACGGCCGACAAGAGGTTTGGATGTCCTGGAACAATCAAGGCGGCGGGCCATGGCGCTCACAGGGCCGCGGGCCGTGGGGCCAAGGGCCGCGGGGCTCCCAGCCGCCGGGCGACCTTGAGGACATAATCCGCCGCGTCCAAGAGGCTATTGGCAAACTGATTCCCGGAGGATCAAGCCCAAGCGGCAAAGGGCTAGGCGGCCGAGGCGGGCTGTTCCTCCTGCTCGCCGCTCTCCTGCTCTGGTTTGCCTGGGGAACGTTCTATACGGTCCAACCGAGCGAAGTCGGCATCAATCTTGTGTTAGGCCGCTACACCGGCAAAACGGCCGCCGGTCTGAACACCAATTGGCCCTGGCCGATCGGATCGGTGATTAAGGTTCCGGTATGGGATCAGCAAATTACTGAAGTGGGTTATCGTAGCCTCGGCGGGAACACAGACATCCCCGAAGAAAGTCAGATGCTGACCGGGGACAACAACATGGTCGACGTTCATTTCAGGGTGAACTGGCAGATCGACCCGGCGAAGCCGGAAGACTATGTGTTCACCATCCTGAACCCACGCGAGACGGTCAAGGCGGTGGCCGAGACCATCATGCGTGAGGAGGTCGGTCTGAAGACGATTGACGGGATCCTGACGACCGACCGCAAGTCCGTCGAGATTGACGTCCAGAAACGGATGCAGCAGGTGCTCGACGGCTATCGCGCCGGGGTGCTCGTCAAGCAAGTTCAGCTTCAGTCTGTCGACGCGCCGACTCAGGTCATTTCCGCCTACCGAGACGTGACTGCGGCGCAGCAGGACCAGCAGCGCACGGTCAACGAGGCGGAAACCTATGCCAACAAGGTCGTGCCTGAAGCTGAAGGCGGCGCATCACGCATCCTCGCCGAGGCCAAGGCGTATCGCGAGCAGACGATCCTCGAAGCGAAGGGGCAGACTGCCCGCTACAACCAGATTTACCAGCAGTACAAGAAGGCCCCGGCGGTGACCCGCGAGCGAATGTATCTCGAGACGATGGAGCGGGTGCTCGGTCCTATGGACAAGACGATCGTCGATCAAAACTCCGCCAGCCCGCCCGTGCCCTATATCGCGCTCGATCCGCTGCAACAGAAGTCGGGAGCCGCGAAATGAGGCACCCCCTCAGCGGAGCCGTGATCGCCGTCATTGCTGCGGTCGTTGTCGTTCTGGCCTGGATGTCGATATTCGTCGTCGACCCGACCGAACAGGCGCTCGTACTGCGCTTTGGCCAGCCGGTGCGCGATCTGATCGGCGCGCCCGGGCTCTACTTCAAATGGCCGTTCGTCGACACCGTGGTCTATATCGACAAGCGAATTCTTGCGCTCGACAGCGAGCCGCAGGAGGTGCTTGTATCGGACAACCAGCGGCTCGAGGTCGACGCTTACATACGTTATCGCATCGCCGATCCGCTGTTGTTTTATCAATCGGTCTTCAACACGCGCGGCGCCGACGCTCAGCTCGGAGGCATGCTAAATTCCGCGCTGCGCCGCACCTTGTCCGAGGCCTCGATCACCGACATCGTGCGCGATAAGCGGGATGCCTTGATGGCCGATATCCGCGATCAGATGATCGTCGGCGCCAAGCGCTTCGGCCTTGATGTCGTCGACGTGCGCATCAAGCGCGCCAATCTGCCGGCCGAGAATGCCGAGGCCGTGTTCCGGCGCATGCAGACCGAGCGGCAGCAGCGCGCCGCCTCTTACCGTGCGCAAGGGTCGCAGCAAGGCCAGCAGATCAAGGCCGAGGCGGATCGGAAAGTGACGGTCATCACCGCTCAGGCTCAGCAGCAGTCCGAGCAGATCCGTGGCGAGGGCGATGGCGAGCGTAACCGCATCTTCGCCGAGGCCTATGGCGCCGATCCCGATTTTTTCGCCTTCTACCGCTCGATGCAGGCTTATGAGAATAGCTTCGCCAACGGGCGGACGCGCGCGCTCATCAGTCCGAAGTCGGACTTCTTCCGGTACTTCTCGACGCCGAACCCTCTCCCCGAGACTGCAACACCCCCGGCGCCGTCTGCAAATTCCACGCCTTCAGCGAAGGCGGACTGAAATGCGCGACGTCGTCGAGGCGATCGGGCTGGTCTTGGCGATCGAAGCACAGATCAGCCGCGCGCCCCGCAGGGCGAGCTTCGCCCAAGGAGCCTGTGCTGAGCTCGACTGATCGACGAATCTGAGGAGAGACCCCATGCTGCACGACGGGTTGCGAATTTCTACGGGGCCTCGCGGCATGGCAAGATCGGCGTGCGCGCTCGCCGTCCTTTCGGTCCTCGCCGCTCCGCTTGCCTTGGCGCCGGCTAGCCCGGCGGCCGCTCAGGCGCGGCCGAACAATCTCGCCGACCTCGTCGACCAGGTCGCCGACGCGGTGGTCAACATTTCGGCCACTCAGACTGTCGAAGACAAGGACGTCGCTCCCGATTTGCCGAAGGGGACGCCGTTCGACGAGATGTTCGAGGAATTCTTCAAGAATCACGGCATCAACCCACAACCCCGCGCGCGCCGAGCGCAATCCTTGGGTTCGGGCTTCGTGATCGATCCGAGCGGCGTCGTCATCACCAACAATCACGTGGTCGGGGACGCCAACGATATCGTCGTCATCTTTACCGATGGCCGCAAACTCAAGGCCAAAGTCATTGGCAAGGATCCGAAGGTGGACGTGGCGGTCTTGAAGGTGGAGAGCGACAAGCCGCTCAAGACGGTCAAGTTCGGCGACAGCGACAAGATGCGCGTCGGCGACGGCGTGATGGCGGTCGGCAATCCGTTCGGCCTTGGCGAAACCGTGACGGCCGGCATTATTTCCGCCCGCAACCGCAATATCGACAGCGGCCCGTATGACGACTTCCTTCAAACTGACGCCTCGATCAACAAGGGCAATTCGGGAGGCCCGCTGTTCAATTTGCAGGGCGAGGTGATCGGCATCAACACCGCAATCCTCTCGCCTTCGGGAGGCTCGATCGGCATCGGTTTCGCCACGCCGTCCGCAACCGTCGTGCCGGTGATCGGGCAACTCTCGGAGTTCCATGAGACCCGGCGCGGTTGGCTCGGCGTGCGCATTCAGCCGGTCGACGACACCATCGCCGACAGCCTGAATCTAGGAATGGCGCGGGGCGCTCTGATCGCCGGCGTGGATGAGAAGGGTCCAGCGAAGCCTGCGGGCCTGATGGCGGGTGACGTGATCGTGAAGTTCGACGGCAAGGAGGTCAAGGAATCGCGCGATCTTCCGCGCCTCGTGGCTTCGATGGCGGTCGGCAAGCAGGTCGAGGTCGTAGTCATTCGCGGCGGCAAGGAAGTGACCAAGACAGTGACGCTGGGAAGGCTCGAGGACGGAGAAAAGAAGGTCGCGCTCGCCAATGAAAATGACGACTCGCCGAAGATAGACGCTGTCACCAAGGCGCTGGGCATGGAGTTTTCCGCGCTTAGCGACGAGACCCGCAAGACCTTCAAGATCAAAGACAGCGTCAAGGGCGTAATCGTAACTTCCGTCGAGCCCGGGTCGGCCGCCGCGGAAAGGGGATTGCGGCGGGGCGATGTGATCGAGGAGGTCAATCATCAGGCGGTCGAACACCCGGGTGACATCGCCAAGGCGGTCGAGGGCGCGAAGGCTGACGCGAAAAAGCCAGCGTTGTTGCTCGTCTCCAACGGCGAAGGCGAGGTTCGCTTTGTCGCCGTGCCGGTGAATTAAGGTCGGGGAGCGGCACAATGGCCGACGGACCCGGGACGGCGGACAATGCGCTCGCCGTGGCGCGAGATGTGCTGCGGCGCGCGCCGCTATTCGACGGGCACAACGATCTCCCCTGGGTCATCCGGGTTGACAGGGCGGCGCGAGGCGACGTTGTCGCCTACGACTTAAATCGAGTTCATGAGCGTGCGGACACGGACATTCCCCGCCTCCGCGAGGGCATGGTCGGGGCGCAGTTCTGGGCCGCGTTCCAGCCCACCAACGCGCCCCATCCAGCACGCACCGCGCTGGAACAGATCGACCTCATTCGCCGCATCGAGGAGGCTCACCCCGATGTGTTCCTTCCGGCGCGGCGAGCCGCCGATTACGCGCGAGCGAAGTCGATGGGCAAGATCGCCTCCTTCGTTGCGGTCGAGGGCGGCGTGGGGCTCGAGAATTCGCTCGGTCCCTTGCGTATCTGGCACGCTGCGGGCGTGCGGCTGATGACGCTTTGCCACAACGAAACGCTCGATTGGGTCGATTCCGCAACTGACGCGCCGCGCAACAATGGCCTGAATGCTTTTGGCCGCGCGATTATTGGCGAACTCAACCGCCTCGGAATCGTGATCGATCTCGCCCACACGTCGCATGACGCCATGCGCCGTGTGCTCGACGTGACCGAAGCGCCGGTGGCGCTGTCGCATTCCAACGCCTTTTCGCTGTGCGATCATCCGCGCAATGCGCCCGACGATGTTCTCAAGCGTCTCAAGGCCAATGGCGGCCTGGTCATGGCGACATTCGTGCCTGGCTTCGTGTCGCAGGCGCTGCGCGACTGGTTGCGCCGTTCGCGCGACGGCTATGGCAAGGCGCCGGTGACCGCCGATCCAAAAGCCCAGTTGGCCGAGCTCGAGAGCAAGAACGGCTCGGCGCCGAAGGCGAGCCTCGAGCAGGTCGCCGACCACATCGTGCGCCTGGTCGAGACTGCTGGCCTCGATCACGTTGGCGTCGGCTCCGATTATTTCGGCGGGGCCTCGCCGGTGGGACTGGAAGATGTGAGCCGATTTCCACACCTGTTCGCGGAGCTGGTGCGCCGCGGCTTTTCCGAGGGCGACCTCGAGAAAATGTCTTCGAAGAACATGCTGCGCGTGTTGCGGCGGGTCGAGACAGTGGGCGCATCCCTGCGCAAGACCCGCGCCCCCGCAATCGGCCGGCTTGAAGACTATCGCGAGGCGTGAGCGCGGAGCCACGAAACTGGAAGCCCTATTGTCGCGGCAGCCTTTCGTGCGCGCCAGCCGGCCCGTAAGCAAAGAAGTAAAACAGGCTGTCCGATCTGGAACTCGTGGTGCGGCGCGACAGTTCCCTTGTCGAATTCCGCGCTTTGGCGCAAAAATATGCGTCAGAGCCGGACCGCCCGGCCGGTTGGGAAGCATTTTTCGGGAGGACGCCATGCGGCGCAGCTCCGCTCTTCCGGTGCTTGAAACGACCGTGGTCAGCGACTGGGTCGACTACAACGGTCACATGAATGATGCGGCCTATGCGATCGTGTTCAGCCGTTCGGTTGACGCGCTGATGGACCGGGTCGGCCTCGACGCAGCCGTGCGCAAGCGGACCGGGCAAACCTTGTTCACCCTGCAGATGATGCTGCACTTTTTCAAAGAAGCGAAAGAGGGCGACGCGCTCGCCGTCTCCTGTCAGTTGCTCGAGCACGACGACAAGCGCATGCGAGTCTGGCTCGAAATGACCACCGCACCGGGCGGTGCGCGGCTGGCCGCCTCGGAGCAACTCCTGATCTCTGTCACGCAGAGCGAAGGGGACGCGCGCGCAGTCGCATGGGGCTTCGAGACGAAGGCTGCACTCGAAGCGCTCGCCAAGGCGCAAAGGGACCTTCCTCATCCGCCGGCGGCCGGATCAGGCGTGGCCTTGAAGCGGTAGCTGAAGGCCCAGCCAGTCCCCACCTCAAGGCGCCCCCAAAATTGCCGCCAAGGGCAGGCTTCGCGCTCAAGGAAAATCAGAAGGGCGCCCGGTGGGCGGCCACCCGAGGCTTAGCCGACGGGAGAAGACCTCCGCCGTATCAGGCGGCTCGCGGCAGCCGCGGCAAATAGGCGAGCTGCGCATGGCGGTCACAATAGGGGCCACTGGGCGCGGTCCCGCCGCAGTAGCGGAATGTGTTGAGATCGCGCGGATTGCCGGTCGGCCAGCGGCAAGTTCCGTCAGTGAGATCGACGACGGTCAACTTCCCGTCGATCGGCTCCTGGTCGGCGAAATAGGTGGTATACGGTGCTGCGCCCTCGGAGATGGCGACGTTCACGAGATGAGCGGTTCTATTATACATCTTCGACTCGAAATGGCGGGAAAGCGGCTTGCGGCTCAGGGCGCGCCAGCCACACAAGCGGCTTACTTAGTCACGAAAACTGACATTTCCAGAGATTCGGGCCCACAAAAATTGCGGCTGCAGGTCTAGTTTTTTGTTTTCCACGCTTTTCGGCCGGGCGAAGAATGCCGTCAGCGCTTCACCCCTCGACCTTCTTTCGCAGCCCGAAGGCGTAGAGCGCACCGGCGCTAAGCGCCGCGGCGCTCATGATCGCGCCAAGCGCGGTTGGCGAGGCGTCCTGGTAGAGCGCGGCGGAGGTGACGCCGCCAAGCGCGCCGAACAGCATCTGGGTCGTGGTGACAACCGCCGAGGCGAAGCCCGCGATCGCCGGCAAAGGATGGATCGCCTCGTGGACGGCGTTCGGAAAAACGAGGCCGAACGCCGAAATGAAGACCATCACCAGTACGGCGACGATGATGGCTGAGCCCGCGCCGGCGAGGGCGACGGCCAGCAAGGCGAGCGCCGCCATGCAGTCCAGCGCCAGTCCGGCGTCGAGCAGCGTTTTCGCCCTGACACGGCGACTGAGCAACCAGGCGTTGACCGAGGATCCGACGATCACGCCGGACGCGGTAATGGCGAATAGAGCCGCGAATGCAGTCTTCGACACGCCGTAGCCCTGCATGAACAGGAGCGGGGAAACATTGACGTAAGCAAAGAGACCCGCGAACAGGAGCCCTCCGAGCAGCGAAAAGCCAGCGCAGGCGGGATTGGTCAGCGCCTGTTTGTATCCCGCGAAAACGGTCGACGGCCTCAAATTTCGGCGGTTTTCCGACGCATGGGATTCCTCGAACAGAGCAATGGCGGCGATCGTGACGAGGATGGACACGCCGGTCAGCAGCACAAAAATCAGACGCCACGAGCCGAAGGACAAGGTTTCAGCCCCAATCGCCGGCGCAATCAGCGGCGCCACGCCGAATACGACCGAAACCGCAGAGAGCTGCAGGCGAGCCTCGCGGCCCTCAAACAGGTCGCGGATAATCGCCCGCGGCAGGATGCCGATCGCTCCGGCGCCCGCTCCCTGCACCAGGCGAAACGCGAGCAGCGCGTGGATCGAGGGGGCGAGAGCCGAGCCCGCGGCGCATAGGGTGAACAGAGCAAGGCCGGTCGTCATGACCGCCTTGCGCCCGAACCGGTCGGCAAGCGGACCGACCACGATCGGCGCGCTCGAGAAGCCCGCGATGAAGATCGCGATCGCCGACGCCGCTTCCGTCTGCGGCGCATGAAACTCCGCCTGGATCAGCGACAGGCCCGGCAACGCCATGTCGATCGACAGCGCCGGCAGCGCGGTGAGGAGGGCGAGGAAAAGCGTGAACCCGAGCCCGTGAATGTTGAAGCGGGTCATCAGGCTGGCGCGTCGCCCGTTGGCGGCGCTGTAAATTCCCTCGCTGCGAGCGCGCGCGCTCGCGACGGGATGACAATGGCTGTCTTGCTCACACCGGCGGCCGTGTTTTCTCGTGCGCCGCCGTCGGGGTGACGCCGGATTCGCGCGTCTCGACGCGGTTGAGAAGGTCGTCCGATAGGCCCATGCCGGCGAGCGCGCCGACGGTCGCCAGCAATCCAGCCCAGAATGCGTTGCCGATCACTGCGCTGATAACGGGAACCATCGGCAGGAAGAAACCGATCGCGATGCAGCCGACGCAGGTCAGAATAAGGAAGGCCGCTCTCGCGACGACATTGACGGCGCCGCGGGTCACGGCGGCGGTGCGCAGGCTCGCGTACCAGAGAAGCGCGAAGGCGACGATTGCCGCGGCGATCAGAATGAACGATCTCCTTAATTCACAACCAGCCTGGCGTCGCATTGCGAACGAATGCATGGGCTGCCCGGGCCCGCGCGCACGAGGGGCGGCTTTCGTGTTTGGCTTCCTCAGCGCCGATGGTGCGGCCAGCGGCGATGCAGGTGATTATGGCGCCAGTCAGGCTGTGGGTGGTTGCGGCGCGAGCTTGTCCTGGGTCTTGAGGTCAAAATCGCTGGCGTCATGGCGCTCATGCAACTGACTTGCAAGATCGCCACTGGTCTTGTTCACAATGCGCCCTCGCTTTACCGCCGGACGCGCGGCGATCGCATCGGCCCAGCGCACGACGTTCTTGTAATCGTCCACGCCGAGAAACTCGGCCGCGCCGTAACTGTTGGCTCTCGCCAAGCCGCCATACCAGGGCCAGATGGCCATGTCCGCTATCGTGTAGTGGAGGCCCGCGACATATTCGCTTTCCGCGAGGCGCCGGTCGAGGACATCGAGCAGGCGCTTCGTCTCCATTGTGAAGCGATCGATGGCGTATTCGATCTTGATCGGCGCGTATGCATAGAAATGGCCGAATCCGCCGCCGAGATAAGGCGCCGAGCCCATCTGCCAGAACAGCCACGAGAAGCACTCGGCGCGCTCGGCGGCTTCGGTCGGCAGGAAGGTCCCAAACTTCTCCGCAAGATAAAGCAGGATCGCGCCAGACTCGAAGAGCCGGATCGGCTTCGGACCGCTGCGGTCCATCAGGGCAGGGATCTTCGAGTTCGGATTGATGGCGACGAAGTCGCTGCCGAACTGATGACCCTCGTTGATCCTGATCAGCCAGGCGTCGTACTCGGCGCCCTTATGGCCTAGCGCGAGCAGTTCCTCGAACATGATCGTGACCTTCTGGCCATTCGGAGTCGCCAGCGAATAGAGCTGGAACGGATGGCGCCCGATCGGCAGCTCCTTGTCGTGGGTGGCGCCGGAGATCGGCCGGTTGATGTTCGCGAACTGGCCGCCGCTCGGCTTGTCCCAGGACCAAACCTTTGGCGGAATATATTCGGGCGAACTGCTCATTCATTCGGCTCCAGATCTCAAGGCTGCAGGCAGGCGCAATCGCGTAGCACGCAGGGAATCTTAAATTGGTGTTTTACTCGAGGGCTTTCCAGTGCGGCCAGCCCCACTCTCGCCCACGCGTCAGATATGCGTTCCATGGGAATAGTCGTCGCGCTTGACGGGGTCGAGGCGGAAGGCGTTGCGAGGCGGAAAAATCGGCAGGAGGCCGCAATGGGGCGCGCAAATCTGCGTGATCAATGGAAGCGAACGAGATTCATTCACCAAGCTCTACAGCTGTTTGTCATTTTGAGGCCCGGGATTTACGATAAGTCGCTATCAGACTCGCGTTCGATTGAAGAACAAATAGCCGCAAGCGCAGTCTCGAAAAAGGGGGAGTCCGTGGATCCCATTCTCATTGTCGGCGCTGGCCCGACCGGTCTTGTGCTGGCAATTGAACTCGCTCGCCGCGGCGTTCCGCACGTGCTGATCGACCAGCGGCCCAAGCCGCAATTGTGGGATCGGGCGGCGCTCATCAAGACGCGGACCCTCGAGATTCTCGCTGCGCTGGGCCTCTCTTCTGAGTTTCTTGCGCGAGGGACGGCTATTCGCGGAGTTGACCTCTACTCCCCCGGATCACGGAGGGCGTCGTTTCGGTTCCAGGTTCTCGACACGCCATTCCCCCTCATGCTGGGTCTGTCCGAAGGCGTCACCGAGGAGATCCTGACCGGAGAACTCGAGCGGTTGGGCGGCGGCGTCAAACGAGGGGTCGAGTTTGTCGATCTTGCGGCCGACGACAGGGCGATCCGGGTTCGAATCCGTGAGAACGGCGTCGAACGCATCATGGAGCCGAGCTGGCTCGTCGGCGCCGACGGACTTCACAGCAAGGTCCGCGACGCCGTTGGAATCGAGTTTCCCGGACACGATTACGATCGACAATGGGGCGTGGCCGACTTGCGCTTCGCCCACTGGCCGCATGAGGCGGACCTCGCTGCGGTCATGTTCGATCCGCTGCTTATCCCGGTTCCGATCGGCGGGAATGTCTGGCGGGCGTACTTCCGCGCCGATCCGGCCGTCAGCGCGCATCAAATTCATATCGCGCGTTGCCTGGACAAGCTGGCGCCGGGCGCGACAGTCGCGAGCTCCGACGAGCCGCAGCTGTTCCACACCCACTCCCGGATAGCGACACGGTTCCGCTCGGGGCGCGTACTGCTCGCCGGCGACGCGGCGCACGCCTGCAGCCCCATCGAAGGCCATGGGATGAACGGGGGGATTCAAGACGCGTTCAATCTGGGATGGAAGCTCGCTTTGGTCGCGACCGGCAAGGCTCCGGACGCCTTGCTTGACTCCTATGATGTCGAACGCCGCGCGATCGCGAAAATTGTCTGCGCCTCCGGCGATGACGCGGAGGCCAACGCCGCGCAAGGCGATCCGGCGGCGATCGATGCGGCCGCGACGGGCTTGGCGACAGCCGAGGGCCAGTACAAAGCGGCTTTCGGCGAATCGGAGCTTGGCCTCGGCTACGATGCGAGCCCGATCCTGGGATCCATCGGGCCTGAACCCCTCTCTCAGTCCATGACCCCGATCGGATACCGGCTCGGCGACGCGGGCCCGCTAACGGGGCCGGGTGACGCCATTCGGCTGCACGAACTCATTGCCCATACCGCCCACACTCTGTTTGTGACGATCGGCGAAGGGGACGGCGCCAAATCGGACGAGGTCGTGAAAATGGCGCGACATGTCGCCGACCGCTTCAGCCCCCACGTCAAAGCCTTTGTCGTGACGCGGAACGCAAATGCGAGCGGATCTCATGAGGATTTCATAGTCGATGCGACGGGAACGGCTCATTCGCGGCTAGGCGGCAACGCGCCGTCGCTTTGCCTCATACGGCCCGACGGCCACCTTGGCCTGCGGTTGATGCCGCCGTCGCTTCCGGCAGTCGAGGCTTATTTCGCGCGAATCCTCGTGAGAGGCCGGCGGCTTCCGCCGACCCTGGCCGCGGGTCCAGCGCGCGAGGCGGCCGGTCGAGGGCGGAGCAAGCCGCGATCAAGGCCGTTCCGGCGGAGCGACGGGAAGGCTTAGCCGCCATTTTACCGGCGCCCCCTAATCCTTTCAGCAGCTTACGACCCCGTTTAGTTTCGCCCTTCAAAATTGCCGCTCCCGACGCCGGCGCGTCCACTCGCGTCCACGCGACGCCGGCGGATAGATACTAAAGCACTTGCTTTCCTATCGCCGCCATGATAGCTAAGTATATGCTTAACTATCAAACCCCGCTCGACCGGGCGTTTCAGGCCCTTGCCGATCCGACCCGTCGCGCCATCGTCGAGCGGCTCGCTGAGCGGCCGGCGTCGGTCAGCGAACTCAAGCGCCCGCTCGCCATGTCGCTGCCGGCGGTGATGCAGCATCTGGCGGTGCTGGAGATCTCGGGCCTCGTGGTTTCGCAAAAGTCGGGACGCGTACGGACCTGCAGCATCAATCCGGCCGCGCTCGCCGAAGCCGAGCGTTGGATCACCGAGCGGCGCCTCGAGTGGGAGCGCCGTCTCGACCGGCTCGGCGAGTATCTCAAAACTCTGGAAAGCGAAGGAAAGAGCGATGAACAAGATCAATGACACGAGCCAAAAGGTTCAGCCGGCCCCGTTGCGCGTTTCGCGCGTCTTCTCGGCGCCGCGCGAAATAGTGTTCAAGGCCTGGAGCTCGGCGGATCACGTCAAACGATGGTTCTGCCCGAACGGCTATTCGGTTCCAGAAGCGACTGTCGAGATGCGCGTCGGCGGGCGGTTTGAGGTCTGCATGCGCTCGCCGGAAGGGTTGGAGCATTGGACCAAGGGAACATTCACCGAGGTCGTGGCGCCGGAGCGCCTGACGATCGACCATCACGTGATCGACCCGTGCGGCGGCGGACCGCTGTTCAGCGCCGTCACGCAGGTCACGTTCAGCGCTGCCCCTGGTGGCACGCTGATGGAGGTTGTGCAGACCTATACGGTCGCCGACATGGCGAAAGTCGAGCCGATGCTCAAGGGCGCGCCCGAGGGCTGGCGCCAGACGCTCGACAAGCTCGAGGCGGAAGTCGGGCGCATACAAGCGAACGGCGGCGGCTGATCGGTTGTTCACGACGTCTTCCATATCGAGCGCATCTACGATGCGACGACTGAGCAAGTGTACAAGGCGCTGTCAGACGAGGTCGCCAAGAGCCGCTGGTTCTACGGACCCGAAGGGTGGCGGCTGATCGAACGCACGATGGACTTCCGGGTCGGCGGGCGCGAGCGGGTCAAGGGCGGCTTCGATGGTGGCGCGACGACGACGTTCGGCGCGATCTACCACGATGTCGTTCCGCGAGAGAGGATTGTCTATACCTACGAGATGCGTGTCGACGACCGGGAGATTTCTGTTTCGCTCGCGACGCTCGAGATCGAGCCCGCAGGCGTGGGACGGACGAAGCTCAAGATTTGCGAGCAGGGCGCGTTTCTCGACGGCTACGACGATGCCGGCTCACGCGAACGCGGGAAGGAGGGGGCTTCTCGACCAGCTCGGCGCCTCGCTCAGCGCCTGATGTGACTTCGCGCGTAGCCTTTGTCGTCATGGCCGGGCTTGACCCGGCCATCCATGCCGTTTTGGCTCCGACGGCGAAGCCGATCCCGGCTCTTCTTGCCGCACAAGAATGGGCGCAACGCTTTTTGCTCTAGAGAGCAAGATGCAATCAGGTCGAACCACGATCGTCATTGCGAGCGTCGCGAAGCAATCCAGGGGACGTAGGGCGCCCGACGATTCCTGGATCGCCGCGTCGCTTCGCTCCTCGCGATGACGATTCCACCTGAGAGCGGGCGACGGTTTGTTTCGCTGGTTTGAGCGACCGAAGGGCTGTGTGGCCCAGGTCACAGCCGCGTTGACGGAGACGGTCTAAGAGGGAAGGTCGCGGACGCCAAACGCAGGGAGCCCTCCACGCCGCACCGGAGGCGCCGACTCGCGTATGGCGTCCGCCCCGCCTCGCGAAAGCCTGACTGACGTTGACACAACGGAGAAAAGCAAATGCCCGGCAGAAAATGGTCGTTCTTCGAAAACGGCATGCCCGGGTTACACCTGACGATCAATCCGCTGAAGCCGTTGCCCCCGGAGGTCCACGTGGTCCGGCAGTACCTCGATCAAGGCATCGTGCTGAATGATCGGGAGCGGGCGTCGATCCTCAGTGGGCGCGACACAGGCGTCGGCACGGTGAAAACCATATTGGATCAGACGATACCGGGCTTCGCGCCGGACATGCGGCTGAAATTCGCCAACCAGATCGTCGACGCTCTGCTCGATAAGAGCGTGTCCGCGCAATTGTCGCGCGAGGCGCCCAGTCCGCAAGATCAGTTCCAGCAGGAAACCGATAGACTCAATACGGTCCTGCGGGCGCCGACGCCCAGCCTCTTGCAGCAAATACCGGTCGGCGTTTCGGTCACCATCCACTTCGACTTTCTGAGCGGGCGGCGGTGACGGCGTAGGCGCGCCAATTCCGCGGCTGAACGTTATTGCATTCGTCAACAGACCGGGCTTTGTCTATTCAAATCATGGAGCATTCCGGCAACGACGGCGACACGTTGCCAGACGGCGTGACCTTCATCATCGCCCTGCGCCGCGCAATGATGCGCCCTCTCCCTTGCCAGCAGCGGCGCTCGGTTGCCGAACCGATGCTTGAGCGCTCTGGCGTGAATTTCGATCGCTTGATTCAAAGACACATTCATTGAAGCCCCGCCCTGTCGCGCAATCGTCATAGAGTCGCAGCACCCCTCGCCTCAATTCAACTTCGCGCGAGCTGTCGCACTTGCGCGCCACCGCGAAGTCCAAATTGCAGCTCGCCTATGCTCAATACAATAGCACTAGCGCTTCAAATCCCGCGAATTTGGGCTTAGCGAAATGCGACATTCCGTGAAGCGATCCAATCATCCGCAGCGCCGATCCGCGACGATCTGCGCGACACGCCTTGCCATTTGGCGGCGCCCGGGAGGTCGCGATCCGTTCAGTCCCGACCACGCTTGAGAATGATTGTTTACATGTGTCTCGACACGTGGCCAATGGCGCCCTACGACAGTCTCGAAATCCTGCGGCGTCAAGAGAACCCGCGCGTGTCCCAGGAGAGCAAACGCCGTGGCAGATCCGAACGCCAAACTTCCGCGTCACATTCTGCCAATCCCGGACCGGAAGCATGTCGGTCTGACAACATACAACGCCAAAGACCCCAACACGAAATACCCTCCAATCGTGCCGTTGCGGCCGCCCGTCGGCGCGCCGAACGTGCTGATCGTGCTCCTCGACGATGTCGGCTTCGGCGCCTCGAGCGCGTTTGGCGGGCCATGCAATACCCCCACCGCCGAGCGCTTAGCGGCCAACGGCCTGAAGTACAACCGCTTCCATACGACGGCCCTGTGCTCGCCGACGCGCCAGGCGATGCTCACCGGCCGGAACCATCACTCGGTCGGCATGGGCGCGATCACCGAAATGGCGACGTCGGCGCCGGGCAACAATAGCATCCGGCCCAAGGAGAAGGCGCCGTTCCCGGAAATCTTGAAGCTCAACGGCTATTCGACGGCGCAGTTCGGCAAGTGCCACGAGGTGCCCTTTTGGGAGGTCTCGCCCGTGGGGCCTTTCCATCAATGGCCGACCGGTTCGGGGTTTGAGCATTTTTACGGCTTCATCGGCGGCGAGGCGAACCAATACTTTCCCGGCCTCTACGAAGGCACGACGGCCGTCGAGCCGCCCAAAACACCCGAACAGGGTTATACGCTCACCGAGGACCTCGCCGATCACGCCATCAATTGGGTGCGTCAGCAGAAAGTGCTGATGCCGGACAAGCCGTTCATGATGTATTTTGCGCCGGGCGCGACGCATGCGCCCCATCACGTGCCGAAGGAATGGTCGGACAAATACAAGGGCAAGTTCGACGGCGGCTGGGACAAGCTCCGCGAGGAAACAGTCGCCCGTCAGAAGAAGCTGGGCGTCATCCCGAACGACGCGCAGCTCACCACCCGTCACGCTGAGATCCCGTCCTTCGATGAAATGCCGGCTAATCTGAAGCCCGTTCTCGCGCGCCAGATGGAGATCTATGCGGGATTTCTGGAGCAGGTCGATCATCACGTCGGCCGGTTGGTGGATACGCTCTCCGACCTCGGCGTTCTCGAAAACACGCTGATCTATTACATTATCGGCGACAACGGCGCCTCGGCCGAAGGAACGATCAACGGCTGCTTCAATGAGATGGCGGTGTTGAACGGCATGCCGGGCATCGAGACGGAAGAATTCCTGCTTTCGAAGATCGGCGATTTCGGCACGCCCAAGGCCTACAACCATTATGCGGTCGGCTGGGCGCACGCGCTTTGCGCGCCCTATCAATGGACGAAACAGGTCGCATCGCATTGGGGCGGCACCCGCAACGGGATGATCGTCCATTGGCCGGCCGGCGTGAAAGCCAAAGGTGAGATTCGGAGCCAGTTCCATCACGTCATCGATGTGGCGAAGACGATCCTGGACGTCACCGGGTTGCCTGAGGCAATGTTCGTCAACGGCATTTCGCAAGCGCCGCTGGAAGGCGTCAGCATGGCGCCGACCTTCAACGACGCGAAGGCCCCGGAGACCCACATCGTCCAGTATTTCGAGATGATGGGCAATCGCGGCATCTATCATCAGGGCTGGACGGCGGTGACCAAGCATCGAACGCCGTGGAAGGCGGATGCGCCCCCGCCCTTCGACGAGGACGTCTGGGAGCTCTACGGTCCCGACGACTGGACGCAGGCGAAGAACATCGCCGCCGAGAACCCGAAGAAACTGGCCGAGCTGCAACGGCTGTGGCTGATCGAGGCCGTGAAGTACAACGTCGTGCCGATCGACGATCGCGGCTTCGAGAGGATCAATCCCGACATCGCCGGGCGTCCGCAGCTCATTCGCGGAAACACGCAGCTGCTCTTTCCCGGCATGCGGGTGAGCGAGGCCTGCGTCCTGACGCTCAAGAACAAGTCTCACTCCGTCACATGCCAGCTCACTGTCCCGGAAAAGGGCGCGGAGGGGGTGCTCATCACCCAGGGCGGCGAGGCCGGCGGCTGGACGCTCTACTGCAAAAGCGGCAAGCTGAAATATTGCTACAATTTCTTCGGCATCGACTATTTCTTCGCCGAAGCCGAGAAGCCTATCCCCGCGGGCAAGCATCAAGTGCGGATGGAATTCAGATACGATGGCGGCGGCTTGGCGAAGGGCGGCGACGTAACGCTCTATTACGACGGCGAAGCGGTCGGCAAGGGCCGGGTCGAGCGCAGCCAGCCGATGGGCTACTCGGCCGACGAGGCCTGCGATGTCGGTTCAGACAGCGGCTCGCCGGCCTCCCCCGACTATGGCGCGAGCGGGAACGCCTTCACCGGCGCGATAGAATGGGTCCAGATCGACCTCGGCGATGACGACCATAACCACCTGATCACCGCCGTGGATCGCTTCAAGATCGCGATGGCGAAGCAGTAGAGGCGCGCACAACCACGGGTCCGCAGCTTCGCGGCAGCCTATTGCCGCGAAGCCCGCAGTTCGTCGGGGCTTGCGTGGGCCGGCGAGGAGGTCCTGAAGACGCCCCCGAACAATTCGGCCATGTCTTCGGCCGCGCTCGCCGCCGTGCGAGCGACCCA
>DATDHT010000036.1:0-2333 GCA_036521435.1 Roseiarcus sp. | reverse complement strand
TCGGCGACAGCCCGACGGTACAGCTCGTCAACGAGGCTCAGCGCGCCTACGCCGCGCCCCTCGCGGCGGCGCGCGCGGATTTCGCCTCGCTGCCCATGCTTTCAGCCGCGGCGCCGTTCAAATGCGGCGGCCGCAGCGGACCCTATTCCTATACCGACATTGCCCAAGGCCCGCTCGCAATCAAGGACGTGGCGGACATCTACCCGCATCCCAACAGTCTGAGGGTGGTTAAGGTTGACGGCGCGACGCTCAGGGAATGGCTAGAGCGCTCGGCGTCCATTTTCCGCCGCATCGATGTGAGCTTGCGCGATGAGCAGCCGCTCCTCGGTCTCGCCTTCGCGGCTTACAATTTCGATGTGATCGATGGCGTCGAGTACTTGATCGACGTCACCCAGCCCGCGCGCTACGACGAATCGGGCGCGTTGGTCGCGCCGGGCGCGCACCGGATTCGTGACCTCACGTTCAAGGGCGCCCCCGTCGATCCGAACCAGGCGTTTCACGTCGTCACCAACAACTATCGCGCCAGCGGCGGCGGAGGCTTTCCCGGCTGCGACGGAACGAGCGTCGTGATCGAGGCCCCGGACGCCAATCGCGACGCGCTGCTCAAATATGTCGAGAGCAAAACCGCAATCGCGCCGAAGTCGAACAGCCCCTGGCGCTTTGCGCCTTGGCCAGGCGCCGTGGTCGCGACCTATCTCACTTCGCCCGCGGCGTCTGGGCTTCCGGCGCCGCTCGGCCTGAAACTCACCTCGATGGGCGCAGCGCCCGGCGGTTTCTTGAAGCTGCGGGTCGAGACGGCGTGAGTGGCGCGGAGGCGCAGAGGTGCGTGCGCGCAGCAGCGGCGAGGTAAGCAGGAGTCATGGCATGGCGAGGAAGGTCTTCCAGCACTTCGCACACGTGCTGCGCCAACGGTTCGTTGAAGCACCGTCGAGCCGCGGTGACAGCGATACCGTGGATACGGTGACAGTTTACTAAACCCAAGCAGAACCGGCAATTGCTGCGACGCTTGCCTCAGCCCAAGAACCGATCAGACACGCCCGCGTTCGGCCCACGGCGGCGCGGCTGGGGCTTACGACAAGCCTCAGAATTGGGGATTGAGTAAACTGTCACCGTAATTACGTAATTACCGCGTAATTACCCCCGTAATTCCCAGAAATTCTGACCAGCCCGGCTGGCCGTCTCAATCCGGGACGCGCGACCCGTCAGCGTCTTGGAATGACTCTCTGACTCGTGACAGGTTTCGGCGCCCAACCCCTTGAAAAGGCTCGACCGGCGCCAAAGCCGCGGTAGCGAGGTCCAGCGTGGCCGCAGGCCCGGAAGGCGCCAGCGGCCTGGCAGTTGCAACGACTCGGGAATGGCGCCGCAAGCCATTGAAATCGTCCAAAACGGATTGGGCGATCCGCCCTCTCGCGTTTGCTTGCGAAGGAGAATCGATCAGGAGAATTCCGTATCATTGGTTCAAAGACGTGGCTTGCGCCGCAGTGTCGACCGACCTCTCGCGCTTCGTCGGATCGAGGATCTCGCCTGGCGCCGCGACCGCGCCAGTGGCGACGCCGGCGGCGACATTGATCGCGCCACCCGTAAACGTGCCGAGCGATTCGATCAGACCCCCCTTGGCCTCGGAGAGCGACTGGCCCTCCGCCAGGCGTTCCCCGATCGCGCCGACGACTTCGCCACTGGCGAATCGGCCGTGGTTGGTGAAGTCGCTGGAGGCCGTGCCGGTCAGATCGACGACCTGCACTCTGCCTTGCTCCAGGATCGAGCGGTAAGGCTCCTTGTTCGGGTCGAGCGAGCCAAGCCTGGTCGAGTCCCGGGCGAGAAAGCTCGACAGCCCCAGGGCCCGATCGTCTCGCGCAATGAACAGAGTAAACTGCGCCGGCCGCGGCCCGGCGTCGATCTCAGCGATCTGGCGACGGAAAACGTCGACGTCGATGTCCGGGGAAGCCAGCATCACATCGCGGATCTTGGGCGACAATCCCCGATCGCGGATGGACATCTGTCTCAGCGATTCGATTGCGAGGTAATTGCCCATCGAATGGGCGAGAATGGAGATCGAGTCGACGTTCGGATCTTTGACCAAAGCCGCCAGCACCGCCTCCAGCGCGTCGCGCGAGTAGACCGCGCTGTCCCGATCATAAACGTAGTCGGTCACCCTGCCGCCGGATGGCCAGGTGAATAGCACCGGGGCGACATCGACGCGCGCATCATGGACGATCTGCGCGAAACGATAGACGGCTTCCTCGAAACGGGTATTGAAGCCGTGGACGAAGATGAGAACCCTGCGGCCCGGCACGCGCTTGACGCGCGCATCGAAATTCGCCTTCGCCTGAGCG